>NZ_JBIAQL010000003.1:0-359386 GCF_042889045.1 Streptomyces sp. NPDC002701 | reverse complement strand
ACGACCCGCAGACGACCAACGCGGTCGACCAGCGCAGACGACCGACGCGGTCGACCACGGGCCGCCGTGCACAACCGACCGCCCGCGGGATCCGCACGCCGCCAGGGCCTGCCCCGTCAGGGGCGCGGGGAACTGCGCGACCAGCCACGACGACCCGCAGACGACCAACGCGGTCGACCAGCGCAGACGACCGACGCGGTCGACCACGGGCCGCCGTGCACAACCGACCGCCCGCGGGATCCGCTTCGCCGGCGGGATCTACTTCGCCCGGTCGAAGTCGATCGCGCTGTAGGCCCGCAGCTTCGCCAGCCGGTGCTCCGAGTTGATCTGCCGCACCGTCCCCGACTTCGACCGCATCACGATCGAGTCGGTCGTGGCGGTCTCTGGTCGGTACCGCACCCCCCGCAGCAGCTCGCCGTCGGTGATCCCGGTCGCGACGAAGAAGACGTTCTCGCCGGACACCAGGTCGTCGGTGAGCAGCACCCGGTCGAGGTCGTGCCCCGCGTCCACCGCCCGCGCCCGCTCCTCGTCGTCCTTGGGCCACAACTTGCCCTGAATGGTGCCGCCGAGGCACTTCACCGCGCAGGCCGAGATGATGCCCTCGGGCGTACCGCCGATGCCGAGCAGCAGATCGATGCCGGTGCCCTCGCGCAGCGCCAGGATCGAGCCCGCGACGTCGCCGTCGGAGATGAGCTTGATGCGCGCGCCGGTCTCCCGGATCTCCTTGATGATGCCGTCGTGCCGGGGCCGGTCGAGGATGACGACGGTGACGTCCTCGGGCGTGACGCGCTTGGCCTTGGCGACCCGGCGGATGTTGACGGACACCGGGGCGTTGATGTCGACGAAGTCGGCGGCCTCGGGGCCGGTGACCAGCTTGTCCATGTAGAAGACCGCGGACGGGTCGAACATGGTGCCGCGGTCGGCGGCGGCCAGTACGGCGATCGCGTTGGTCATGCCCGCCGCGGTGAGCGTGGTCCCGTCGATCGGGTCCACGGCGATGTCGCACTCGGGCCCGGTCCCGTCCCCGACGCGCTCTCCGTTGAAGAGCATCGGGGCCTCGTCCTTCTCCCCTTCGCCGATGACGACGACGCCGTTCATCGAGACGGTGGAGACGAGGGTCCGCATGGCCCGCACCGCCGCGCCGTCGGCGCCGTTCTTGTCGCCGCGGCCGACCCAGCGGCCCGCGGCCATCGCGGCGGCCTCGGTGACCCTGACCAGCTCCAGGGCGAGGTTGCGGTCGGGGGCCTCGGAGGGGACCTCGAGTTCGGACGGCAAGTGATGCTCGGTCATCGGAGCGCACCTTTCTGATACGACGACGGCCGGATGAGGGTTCGGGCCGACTCTATCCTCAGTCCGACAAAATGAGCAGGGGGCCCCACGGATGAGCAGACCAGTACACCTGCGACGATGGGGACGTGGCAGGTATGAAAGGCAAGCAGTCGGTCCGGGACATGGTGTTGTCCCTGGGCCTGATCGGCATCGTCGCGGGCTTCATCTACGTCTTCATCCCCAATGACGACTCGGAGCCCCCTCTCGAACGGGTCGACTACCGCGTGGAGCTCCTCACGGCACGCCGTGCGGCCGCCTATCCGGTGGCGGCGCCCGAGGGTCTGCCCGCGCAGTGGAAGGCGACCTCGGTGCGGTTCCGGGGCGACGACTTCGACGCGTGGCACCTGGGCTTCCACGACCCCGACGGGGAGTACGTGGCGATCGAGCAGTCCACTCAGAAGCCCGCCACCTTCATCGACGACAGCAGCCAGGGCGCCGAGGAGACGAACGTCACGCAGCGCATCGGCGAGAAGTCCTGGAAGCGGTACAAGGGCGCGAAGTACGACGCCCTCGTCCTCCGGGAGAAGAACTCCACGACCGTGGTGACGGGAACGGCGTCGTTCGCGCGGCTGACGAAGATGGCGGAGGCCCTCAGGACGTCATGAGCGCGGCACGCGGGAGGCCGGCGTGCGAGAGGCCCCCGGCACCTTCCTTCCGGTGCCGGGGGCCTCTCGCGTGTCCGGGTCAGACCGTCGTGATGACCTGCTCGGCCGTCAGCCGCGGGGAGCGCGGGAACCAGGCGTTCTCGGCGGGCCGGCCGATGTTGACGACCATCAGCGGGGTGTGGTCGCCGTCGAGGAACTCCTTCTGGACACCGGCGTGGTCGAAGCCCGTCATCGGGCCGGCGGCCAGTCCGGCGGCGCGGACGCCGATGATGAAGTACGCGGCCTGCAGCGCGGCGTTGAGCGCGGCGGCACCCTCACGGGCCGGGCGCTCGGCGAAGAAGACGTCCTTGGCCTGCGGGAAGTGCGGCAGGAGCTGCGGCAGCTCGTCGTGGAACTCGTTGTCCGCGGAGAGGATCGCGACGAGCGGGGCGGTGGCCGTCTTCGGCTGGTTGCCCTCGGCCATGTGCTGCACCAGGCGCTCGCGGGCCTCGGGGGAGCGGACCAGAGTGATGCGCAGCGGCGACTGGTTGAAGGCGGTCGGGCCGTACTTGACCAGGTCGTAGATCGCCTGCACCTGCTCCTCGGTCACCGGCTCGTCGGTGAAGGCGTTGGCGGTGCGGGCCTCGCGGAAGAGGAGGTCCTGGGCGGCGGGGTCAAGGACGAGAGACATGAGGCAAAACCTTCTCGGGGCGTGCGTCGGATCCCAGGGGATCGGCTGGCACGTCCGACGGTACGCCGATGAGGTTTAAGGTTCAACAAAAACTGGACCGAGGTGATCCGGTTCACAGGTGCGTGCCCTGACCACCTATGTCGGCGTCACTCCGCGTCCGGTTCCCCGTCCCGGTCTTCCCGCTCCTCGGCCAGCGCGGCGTCGAGGCGGGCACGGGCCCCGTCCAGCCACCGGCGGCACACCTTCGCCAACTCCTCGCCCCGCTCCCACAGCGCGAGCGACTCCTCCAGTGTCGTACCGCCCGTCTCCAGGCGTCGTACGACCTCGATGAGCTCGTCCCGCGCCTGCTCGTACCCGAGCGCCTCATCCGTTGTGCTGGTCATGCCCCAAGACTAGGCCGTGTCCGCAAAGTCCCGCCTGCCCCGCGACGCCTGGCACGCACTCTCGCCGCACCGGGCGAAGCCCCGAGTACGTCCAGTACGAGGGACTCCGCCCGGCACGCCGAGAGCACGCACCAGACGCCGCGGGGCCCGCCCCCCGGGCGAACGACGGGACTTTGCGGACACGGCCTAGGCCGTGCCTCGGACATCGACCCGTACCGTGAAGTCGCCCTCGGCGACCCGTGCCCGCAGGGTCTCGTCCGCCGTCACCTCGTCCGGGGACCGGACGGCGTGGCCGTCGGACTTCTGCAGTACCGCGTACCCCCGCTTCAGGGTCGCGGCGGGGGAGAGGGCCACCACGCGCGCGTGCGTGTGGGTCAGCTCCGAGTCGGCGCGGTCGAGGAGATGGCCGAGCGTGCGGCGGCCGCGGTCCAGGAGCGCGGCGACGTGATCGGCCCGCTCGTCCACCATCCGGTGGGGATCCTCTATCGAGGGGCGGGCCAGCGCGTGCGCGAGGCCCCGCTCCTCGCGCTCGATGAAGGACCCGACGCAGCGGCGGGCACGGTCGCGCAGGAACTGGACGCGTTCGTACTCCTCGCCGACGTCCGGCACGACCTTCTTGGCGGCGTCGGTGGGGGTGGAGGCGCGCAGGTCGGCCACATGGTCGAGGAGCGGGTTGTCGGGCTCGTGACCGATGGCCGACACGACCGGCGTACGGCAGGACGCGACCGCGCGTACGAGCTGCTCGTCCGAGAACGGGAGCAGGTCCTCCACGCTGCCGCCGCCGCGCGCCACGACGATCACGTCGACCTCGTCCATCGCGTCCAGGTCCTTCACGGCCTGCACGACCTGCGGTACGGCGTGGACGCCCTGCACGGCGACGTTGCGCACCTCGAAGCGGACGGCGGGCCAGCGGTGGCGCGCGTTCTCCAGGACGTCCCGCTCGGCGGCGGAGGCGCGGCCGCAGACCAGGCCGATGAGCTGCGGCAGGAACGGGAGCGGCTTCTTGCGCCCGGTGGCGAACAGCCCCTCCGCGGCGAGGGACTTCTTCAACTGCTCCAGCCGGGCGAGCAGTTCACCGACGCCCACGGGCTTGATCTCGGCGGCCCGCAGCGACAGCTGCCCGCGCGGCGCGTACCACTCGGGCTTGGCGTGCACGACGACGCGGGCGCCCTCGCTCACCACGTCCGCGACGGCGTCGAACACCTGCCGGTAGCAGGTCACGCCCACGGAGATGTCGTACGACGGATCGCGCAGCGTCAGGAAGACGACGCCGGCGCCCGGGCGGCGCGACAGCTGGGTGATCTGTCCCTCGACCCACACCGCGCCGAGCCGGTCGATCCATCCCCCGATGAGCCGCGACACCTCACCGACGGGCAGCGGGGCGTCAGCGGACGTGTTGAGAGCCATCCCGCGAGCGTAGCGGTCCGCTCGGACAGCGGGGTTCGACGGCTGTCGGCCGGGTGCGGGTGAGTGGAGGCTGGTCGCGCAGTTCCCCGCGCCCCGGAGAACAGGCCCGTTCCAGGGGCGCGGGGAACTGCGCGATCGATCCCCGTGGGGCCGCACCCACCCGACGAGCCCAGCCGCCCCGAAGGGGGTCCGGGGCGCAGCCCCGGGGACGGGAAGGGTGAGGGCGGCGGGGGCGAGAACCCCCGCTCAGCCACCCACGGGCACCCGTCCCCGCTGAACCAGCAACACCACCAGCCCCACCAGGAACCACACCGCCCCCACTACCTGCGCCGCCCCCGACGCCTCGAAGATCACGAGCACGGTGATCCCCGCCCCGACGACGGGAACCACCACATGCCGCCACCACACGACCCGCCCACCCCGCCGCCGCACGGCGAACCACCCCACCACGCTCGCGTGCAGCAGCGTGAACGCGGTCAGCGCGCCGACATCGACCACCGACACCAGATGGTCCATCCCGTCGTCGCGCCGCGCCGCCCACACCGCGGCGACCAGCGTGATGACGGCCGCGCACAGCAGGGCCACCCGCGGCACCCCGGAGTCCGTCTTCGACAGGACCCGCGGCAGCCGCCGGTCGCGGGACATCGCGAACAGCAGCCGCGCGGCCGCCGCCTGCCCGGCCAGCGCGGCGAACGCCGCTCCGATCGCCTTGCTCACGGCCACCAGGTCGTGCAGCCACGTCCCGACGGAGGCGTCCACGGCGTCGTAGAAGGCCGACCCCTGCCGGACCGGATCGTCGGCGAGCTGCGCCGACGACATCGGCTCCAGGAGGGCGACGAGGTACGTCTGCGCGATGAACAGGAAACCCGCGAGGGCGAGACAGAACAGCACCGCCCTGGCGACCTTCTCCGAACTGCCGGTGACCTCCTCCGCGAAGGAGGCGATCGCGTCGAAGCCGAGGTACGACAGCACGGCGATCGACACCGCCCCGAGGACCGCGGACAGCGCGAACGCCCCCTGCGAGCCGTCTCCGGAGAGGGGCGAGAGCCAGCCCCGCTGTGCCCCGTCGCGCGCGAGGACCACGATCGCCGACACGACGAAGACAAGGAGGACCACGATCTCCATCGCCAGCACCAGGAGACCGACGCGGGCGGCGGCCCGTACGCCCCACAGGTTCAGCAGGGTCGTGACGACGACCGCGATCGCCGTCCACACCCACCGCGAGACCCCCGGGACCAGGGCGTTCATCGCGATCCCGGAGAAGAGGTACGCCACCGCCGGGATGAGGAGGTAGTCCAGCATCGCCATCCACCCGGCGACGAACCCGGCCTCCTTCCCGAGCCCCGCGCGCGCGTACGCGAACACCGAACCGGCCTGCGGGACCACCCGCACCATCTGCGCGTAGCTGAACGCGGTGAACGCCATCGCGACCGTGGCGACGGCGTAGACCAGCGCGACCGCCCCGTGCGACTTGGCGTCGAGGGTCCCGAAGACGCCGACCGGCGCCATGGGGGCGATGAACAGCAGCCCGTACACGACCAGGTCGCGGAAGCCGAGACTGCGCCGCAGCCCCTGTTCCCCGCCGCCCGTGCCGGCCGGTGTTTCCGTGTGGGACATCCCTGCCTCCCGAGAGTCGTGCCGCGTCCGCCCCCTCCGGCTCCCCGGCCTCCGACCAGTCTCCACAAGGAGGTGATCTCCGACCTGTCGGGCGCGGCCTTACGATGGGAGGCATGACTGCTTCGACCGGCCGCCGTGTCCTGCTCGCCGCCCCTCGTGGTTACTGCGCGGGCGTCGACCGTGCCGTGATCGCCGTCGAGAAGGCCCTGGAGCAGTACGGGGCCCCGATCTACGTCCGCCACGAGATCGTCCACAACAAGTACGTCGTGCAGACCCTGGAGAAGAAGGGCGCGATCTTCGTCGAGCGGACGGCGGAGGTCCCCGAGGGGTCCATCGTCATGTTCTCGGCGCACGGCGTCGCCCCGGTCGTCCACGACGAGGCCGCGGCCGGCAGGCTCGCCACCATCGACGCGACGTGCCCGCTGGTCACCAAGGTCCACAAGGAAGCCGTCCGGTTCGCGAACGACGACTTCGACATCCTCCTCATCGGCCACGAGGGCCACGAGGAGGTCATCGGCACCTCCGGTGAGGCGCCCGACCACATCACGCTGGTCGACGGCCCCGGAGACGTGTCCAAGGTCGAGGTGCGCGACCCCTCCAAGGTCGTCTGGCTCTCCCAGACCACCCTGTCGGTCGACGAGACCATGGAGACGGTGGACGCCCTCAAGGAGAAGTTCCCGCAGCTCATCTCCCCGCCGAGCGACGACATCTGCTACGCCACGCAGAACCGTCAGCTCGCGGTGAAGCAGATGGGTGAGCAGGCGGAGCTCGTCATCGTCGTCGGCTCGCGCAACTCGTCCAACTCCGTACGGCTCGTCGAGGTCGCCAAGCTCGCCGGCGCGCGCGAGGCGTATCTCGTGGACTTCGCCGACGAGATCGACGAGAGCTGGCTGGACGGCGTCACGACGGTGGGCGTCACCTCCGGGGCCTCGGTGCCGGAGATCCTCGTGGAGCAGGTCCTGGAGTACCTCTCCACCCGTGGTTTCGAGGACGTCGAACTGGTCAAGGCGGCCGAGGAGTCCATCACGTTCTCCCTGCCGAAGGAGCTGCGCCGCGACCTGCGCGCGGAAGCGGCGGCCCTGGTGGCGGAGCGCACCGGAACCACCCCCTCGGGCGAGTGACTGTCCGTCCTAGGACGTAACGTAGAGCCATGCAGATCTTCGGTGTGGACATCGGCGGTTCAGGGATCAAGGGCGCTCCCGTGGACCTGGACCGTGGCGACCTGGCGGAGGAGCGCTACAAGGTGCTCACGCCGCATCCGGCGACACCCGACGCGGTGGCGGACGGCGTGAAGGAGGTCGTCGGCCACTTCGGCTGGACGGGCCCCGTCGGGATCACCTTCCCCGGCGTGGTCACCGACGGCGCCACCATCCGCACGGCCGCCAACGTCGACAAGAACTGGATAGACACCGACGCGCGCGCCCTGCTCGGCGACCGGCTGGGCGGCCTGCCGGTGACCGTCCTGAACGACGCGGACGCGGCGGGCGTCGCCGAGATGCAGTTCGGCGCGGGCAAGGACCGCCGGGGCACCGTCATCCTCCTCACCTTCGGTACGGGAATCGGCAGCGCCCTCTTCGTGGAGGGCGCCCTCGTCCCGAACACGGAGCTGGGCCACCTCGAGCTCAACGGCCACGACGCCGAGAAGCACGCCTCCACCAAGGCCAAGGAGGACCACGACCTCTCCTGGGAGCACTGGGCCCACCGCGTCCAGAAGTACCTCGCCCATGTGGAGATGCTCTTCTCGCCCGAGCTCTTCATCATCGGCGGCGGCGTCAGCCGCAAGTCCCAGAAGTTCCTGCCGCTGATCGAGGGCATCAAGGCGGAGATCGTGCCGGCCCAGCTGCAGAACAACGCCGGGATCGTGGGCGCGGCGATGCGCGCGGCGAAGTCGCAGTAGGCGCGACCGGGTACCACCGGGCACAACCGGTGTCCCCGGGCGCGACCGGGGACGACCGGTGCCGGGCGGGGGACGGGCCTCAGGCCGTACGGCGTCGCTGTGCGGCCTTGCGGGTCATCATCCGCGCCTTGCGCACGGTGACGATGACCCCGGCCAGCAGCGTGCCCCCGTACAGCCACCCCGCGTGTGTCGCGAGCGCGGTGACGAGCCCCATCAGGCCGCCGACGAAGCCGCCGCTGCTGTCGGCGATCGGCAGCAGGCCCACGGCGAAGGCGATCGGCACGGCGACGACCGCGGTGACGAGGTCGGCCCGGCGCACCCACACCGCGGTCAGCACGCAGACCGGCAGGAACAGCACTCCGTAGACGACGAGCGACGCCCCGAGGAGCAGCTGGTCCAGACAGGCCAGCGCGAACATCGACGCGGTACAGAACAGCCCGCTGCCCAGGCCGGTGAGCCGGGGGTTCGGGAACCGGCGTACCGCCTGCACGATCGGTGAGACGGGCGCCGTGGACCGCGGCGTCCGTACGGGCCGGGGCTGCCGGGCCGTACGGGTACCGCCTCGCCCGGCCTGCGGGGGAAGCGGCGAGCGGCCGCGTGACGGCTGTGACTGGGGGGGACGCGTCCTGTGTTGCTCCACCGGTCCAACTTAGGTCGGGTTATGTGTGGAATGGACGTCGAGACACGCGCTTTGATCGACCTTGGCCAAGCGTTCGATACGTCGCCGGTGCGAGTCGGCGCACGCCGTAGACTGGTGGATCGGCCCGCGCATCACCCGGTGCAGGACCCGGGCCCGTCCGAACCCGGTCCTCGTGGCCCCAGTCCCCGCCCCACCACACCTCGCCTACGGGAAGTCGCAACGTGTCGCTCACGATCGGAATCGTCGGTCTGCCGAATGTCGGCAAGTCGACCCTTTTCAACGCCCTGACCAAGAACGACGTGCTGGCGGCCAACTACCCGTTCGCCACGATCGAGCCGAACGTGGGCGTGGTCGGTGTCCCCGACGCCCGGCTGACCAAGCTGGCGGAGATCTTCAGCTCGCAGAAGATCCTGCCCGCCACCGTGGACTTCGTCGACATCGCGGGCATCGTGCGCGGTGCGAGCGAGGGCGAGGGCCTCGGCAACAAGTTCCTCGCGAACATCCGCGAGTCGGACGCGATCTGCCAGGTCATCCGCGCGTTCAAGGACGAGAACGTCGTGCACGTGGACGGCAAGGTCTCGCCCAAGGACGACATCGAGACCATCAACACCGAGCTGATCCTCGCGGACCTGCAGACCATCGAGAAGGTCCTGCCGCGCCTCCAGCGGGAGTCACGGATCAAGAAGGACGTCGGCCCGAAGGTCGCCGCGATCGAGGCGGCGCAGGCGATCCTGGAGAAGGGCGACACCCTGTTCTCCGCGGGCATCGTCCAGGGCTCCGGCAACGACGAGCTGCTGCACGACCTGCACCTGCTCACCACCAAGCCGTTCCTCTACGTCTTCAACGTCGACGAGGACGAACTGGTCGACGACGACTTCAAGGCCGCGCAGCGCGCGCTGGTCGCCCCCGCCGAGGCGATCTTCCTGAACGCCAAGCTGGAGGCGGACCTCGCCGAGCTCGACGAGGAGGACGCCAGGGAGCTCCTGGAGTCGGTCGGCGTCCAGGAGCCCGGCCTGGCCACCCTCGCCCACGCCGGCTTCCACACCCTGGGCCTGCAGACGTACCTCACGGCCGGCCCGAAGGAATCCCGCGCCTGGACCATCAAGAAGGGCGCCACCGCCCCCGAGGCCGCCGGAGTCATCCACACCGACTTCCAGAAGGGTTTCATCAAGGCGGAGGTCATCTCCTTCGAGGACCTCGTCGAGATGGGCTCGGTCGCCGAGGCCCGAGCCAAGGGCAAGGCCCGCATGGAGGGCAAGGACTATGTGATGCAGGACGGGGACGTGGTGGAGTTCCGCTTCAACGTGTAGCGGGTGAGTCGGGCGGGCCGCGTCGATTCTCAGGTCACCAGCCCCCGGCGGTACGCGTACACCACCGCCTGGACGCGGTCGCGCAGGTCGAGTTTTGTGAGGATTCGGGAGACGAAGGTCTTCACCGTTTCCGGGCTGATGACCAGGGCCGTGGCTATCTCGCTGTTGGAGAGGCCGTTCGCGATGAGGCGCAGGACCTCCAGTTCGCGTGGGGTCAGCGGGATGTCGGGTGTCGTGCCTTCGGCGGGGCGGATGCGGGCCGCGTACTTGCCGACGAGGCGGCGGGTCACCTCGGGGTCCAGCAGGGCCGCGCCGGTGCCCACCGTGCGGATGCCGTTGAGGAGCTGGGCCGGGGGCGCGTCCTTCAGGAGGAAGCCGCTCGCGCCCGCGCGCAGCGCCTCGTACACGTACTCGTCCAGGTTGAACGTGGTGACCACGAGCACCTTGACGGGGTGGGGGACCCCCGCGCCGGCCAGCAGGCGGGTGGCCTCGATGCCGTCGAGCACCGGCATGCGTACGTCCATCACCACGACGTCCGGGCGCACCTCGGCGGCCAGGTCGACCGCGGTCCGGCCGTCCCCGCACTCGCCCGCCACCTCCAGGTCGGGCTGGGCGTCGATGATCGTCACCAGGCCGGTGCGGATCAGCACCTGGTCGTCGCAGACCAGGACCCGGATCGGTGCGGAGGGTGCGGTCACGACGGGCTTCCCGCGGGTATGCGGGCCCGGACGACGAAGCCGCCCGAGGTCCGTTCCGCGCTGAACTCGCCGCCCAGCACGTCGACCCGTTCGCGCAGTCCGGCGAGGCCCCGCCCGCTCCCGCCGGGGGACGCGGCCCGCGAGCCCGGGCCGTCCGTGCCGACCTCCACCGTGATCTCCTTCTCGCCATGCCGCACCTGGACCGAAGTGCGGCGGCCGTAAGCGTGTTTGAGGGCGTTGGTCAGAGCTTCCTGCACCACGCGGTAGGCCACGAGGTCGGCGCTGCCGGTCGACTCCGCCGGCGTGCCCTCCTCGGTGAACTCCACCGGCTGCCCGGCCCTGCGGGTCTGCTCCACCAGCGTGAGCAGTCTGCCGACCGGCGGCGTCCTGGTCACGGTGTCCTGGTCGGTGCCGTGCCCGGTGCCGTGGTCGGGGTTGAGCAGGTCGAGCAGGTGCCGCAGGTCGGTGATGGCCCGCCGGCCGGTGTCGGTGACGGCGGTCAGGCTCTGGTCGAGGCGGTCCGGCGCCGCGGTGAGGTAGCGCGCCGCCTCGGCCTGCACCACCATCGCCGTCACGTGGTGGGTCACGACGTCGTGCAGCTCGCGGGCGATGCGGGTGCGCTCCGCGGTGCGGGTGTCCTCGGCGATACGGACGCGGCGTTCGGCGTCCGTGAGCCGGGTGGAGCGCAGCCACGCGCCGCCGCCCCAGGCCAGGACCAGCGCCAGGTAGAACGTCAGGAACTCGCTCGGCGGCTCACCGGTACCGATCCGGGAGAGCGCGACCGCCAGCGGTACGTACGCCAGGGAGAACAGCACGGCGGCGGCGCGGCGGTGGTGTTCCAGATGGGCACCCACGCTGATCAGCGCGATCGGCAGTGCGGTGGCGGCGAACGTGTGGTAGCCGCGCAGCTGGTCGATGGCGAAGCCGGCCGACACCAGGGTGAGACAGAGGACCGGCACCTTGCGGCGCAGGGCGATCGGGAGGCATTCCAGAGTGATCGCCACGAGGGCCAGGGCGTCGAAGGGGCGGGTCGGCAGACCGCCGACCTCCGTCCCGTGGAACGACGGCACGAACGTCCCCGCGAAGCACAGCAGCCCGAGCGGGAGGTCCCGTACCGTGACGTCGGCCCGGCGCCACCGCTCCGAAGCCCCGCGCCACCGCTCCGGGGCCTGGTGCCCCCGCTCCGAAGCCCGGCGCCACCAGCCCGGAGTCCGCCGAAGACCGATCATCGGGGGAGTGTAGCGGTGGCGTCGGCCCGCGCGGCGCGGGTACGGCGGGGCACCAGGTTGCCGCGCCGGCGGGCGAGCCACAGGAACGCGATCGTCGCCAGTACGCAGAACAGCACCGAGTACACACTCCCCTCCGGGCCGAAGTCGCCGCCGGTGAGCGGTGTCGGGCCCGACGTCACGGAGTTCAGCAGTCCCTGCGGGGTGTCGTTGCCCGAGACCTCGGTGCTGAAGATGCCGGACCCGGCGAAGTTCCAGCCGAAGTGCAGGCCGATCGGCAGCCACAGCCTGCGGGTGGCGACGTACGCGGCGGTGAGCATCCCGCCGGCCTCGATCGCGATGGCGACGGCGCCCCACGCGTTCGCGTTCGGGTTGAGCAGGTGCACCAGGCCGAACAGTGTGCCGGTCAGCACCAGCGCGATCCACGTGCCGACACGTTCCTCGGCGACACGGAACAGGATGCCGCGGAACAGCAGTTCCTCCGTCACCGCGGCGGCGGCCATGAAACCGAACAGCCCGGCCGCGCCCGGCACCGAACCCAGCCCGTCCACCTCGTAGTACCCGGCGGTGAACAGGTTCACGATCACGGCCCCGAACAGCGCGACGCCGACCAGTGTGCCGCGGCCGATCGCGGACGGGGCGCCCTCCAGGGCCACCTCGGTCACCGGGCGCCGCTCGGTGCGTCCCACCACCCATCGGTAGACGAGCACCGCGAGGGCGGCGGCCGGGACGCCGATGAGCAGTTGCAGCCACGGATGGTCCTCCGCCGCCGTGAGCGCCTGCCCGCCGACGAAGGCGACCGCCGCGACGGCCAGAAGTTGTCGGACCAGCCTCATGAGGAACTCCCGTGTCAGGGCCGCGACCCGAGTGCCGCGGACTGAGTACGACGCTATGGATGTGACGCCCGGGAATCGTCACCGCTGGGTGGACACCCGCACGTAGCTCGCACGGGGGACAGAGCTCCCGCCCGGCCGGGGCCGCGCTGTCAGTGGTGCGTGGCAGGATGTCCGCTCGATCGCGGTGTACGGGGTATGAGAGGCGGCATGGTGGAGGGTGAGGGGGCGGTCGGCGGCCCCGTGGCGGTGGGGCGCAGGGCTCGCGAGATCGTTGCCCGGGGGGAGCGGCTCGCCGGGCTCGCGCGAGGGGTTCTCGCCGATCACGCCCGCGCCGTCGAGCAGGTGCGTGCCGCTCTCACGCCGCTCGTCGCCGAACTGGTCGCCCAGGAGCTGGAGGGCATACCCGTCGCCCGGCTGAAGGACGTCACCGAGGGGCGGCTGCGGCTCGGGGCCCTGGAGAGCGCCGGATTCGCCAGCGTACGACCGGTGTTCGAGGCCAGCCGGCACGAGCTGCGGCAGATACCGGGGGTCGGGGCGCAGACCGCGGACCAGGCCCTCGCCGCCGCCCGGCAGATCGCCCGGGCGCTCGAGGAGACCGTGTCCGTACGCATCGACGTCGACCACCCGGAGCCGCGGAACACCGCTCTCGTCATAGCGCTGCGGCGGATCGTCGAGGCGGGGCCCGACCTGCGACGGGCCGTCGACGCCGCCGGGGGAGTGGAACGGAGACTCGCGGCGCTCCTGCCGGCCGCGCGGCCGGCAGGAGGGCGGCTGCGCATGGCCCTGCTGGGGAGGGTCGCGCGCGAGAACGCGCTCGCGGCGGCGGGTGAGATACGGGCGCTCGTCGCCGACGCCGTCTCCAAGGGCGTACCGATGCTGCTCATGCAGGCGTCCACCGACCTGCTGCGGGAGTCCGCCTCCGACGCCGAGGCGTGGGTGGACTTCGAGCTGCGGTCCCCGGAGTACTACAGCCAGCTCGCCGAGATCGCCGGCAGCGCGCCCGACGTCGCGGCCTCCGAGGGCTTCCTGCCGGCGGAGGTCGCGGACCGGGTGCACGCGCAGGGGCTCGACGACACGCACCGGCGGGTCTCGCTGCGCGGCTACCAGTCCTTCGGCGCGCGGTTCGCGCTCGCCCAGCGCCGGGTGGTGCTCGGCGACGAGATGGGGCTCGGCAAGACCATCCAGGCCATCGCGGTGCTCGCGCACCTCGCGGCCCACGGGCACCGCCACTTCCTGGTGGTGTGCCCGGCGAGCGTACTGATCAACTGGACGCGGGAGATCGGTTCCCGCAGCACCCTGCGGGCGGTGCCCGTGCACGGCCCCGAGCGGCTGGACGCGTACGACGAGTGGCGCGAGCGCGGTGGTGTCGCGGTCACCACGTTCGACGTGCTGCACAGCCTGCCCGACCCGAAGAAGGCCGAGACGCATCCGCTGGACGCGCCGGCCGCGTTCGTCGTCGACGAGGCGCACTACGTGAAGAACCCCGACGCCCGGCGTTCGCGGGCCGTCGCGCGCTGGACGAACCGCTGTGAGCGCGTCCTGTTCCTCACGGGTACGCCGATGGAGAACCGGGTGGAGGAGTTCCGTACGCTCGTCCGCTACCTCCAGCCCGAGTTGGTGCCCCGCATCCAGGGCAGCGACGCCGTGGCGGGGCCGCACACGTTCCGCAGGTCCGTTGCGCCCGCCTACCTGCGGCGCAACCAGCAGGACGTGCTGACCGAACTGCCCGCGCTCGTCCAGGTCGACGAGTGGGAGGAGCTCAGCGCGGCCGACCAGGACGCCTACCGGGAGGCGGTCGCCGCGGGGAACTTCATGGCGATGCGCCGGGCCGCGTACGCGCACGCGGAGAAGTCGGCGAAGCTGCAGCGGGTGCGGGAGCTGGTGGCGGAGGCTGCCGCCAACGGGTTGAAGGTGGTGGTCTTCTCCTACTTCCGGGATGTGCTCGCCACCGTGCGGGAGGCATTGGGCGAGGGTGTGCTGGGACCCCTCGCGGGAGGGGTCCCCGCTGCGCGGCGGCAGCAGCTCGTCGACGAGTTCGCGGAGGCGGAGGGGCATGCGGTGCTGCTCTGCCAGATCGAGGCCGGTGGGGTGGGGCTGAATCTGCAGGCCGCGTCCGTGGTGATCCTCTGTGAACCGCAGGTGAAGCCGACGCTGGAGCATCAGGCTGTCGCGCGTGCGCATCGGATGGGGCAGGTGCGGTCGGTTCAGGTGCATCGGATGCTTGCGGCGGACAGTGTGGATGACCGGTTGCTGCGGATTCTGGAGAGCAAGGATCGGCTCTTCGATGCGTATGCGCGGCGTAGTGATGTGGCTGAGGCCACGCCGGATGCGGTGGATGTGTCGGACGGGGACATTGCTCGGCGGATTGTCGAGGAGGAGCAGGCTCGGTTGGCTGTGGAGGGGGTGTTGGGGGGCGGGTAGGGGTGTGGGTTCGGGGGCGGGTGCGGGTGCGGGTGCGGGTGCGTTGTGGCTGGTCGCGCAGTTCCCCGCGCCCCTTAAAAGCAAAGGATTGCGCCGTTCCCCGCGCCCCTTAGGGGGTTGTCGGCAAGGGGGATTTTTGGCCTGCTCCGCATAGGGGGAGTACTGCTGTGCGGGGGGTCAGGGGGAGGTCGCGTAGGGCTGCCCAGCAGGCCACGCCGGTCGGTTCCACGTACAGGCCCTGTGAGGCCAGGTCCGTCTGGGCGTGGCGGAGCTGGTCCTCCGTCACGGTGAGGAACGTGCCGCCGGACTCACGTACCGCCCGCAGGATCTGGCGTGCCCTCGGCGGGCGCGGGATCGCGATGCCCTCGGCGAACGTGGGGGCCGCCGGGGTGACGCCGACCAGGTCGTCCGCGCCCTCGTGCCAGGCGTGGGCCAGCGGGGCGACGGCGGCGGACTGGACCGCGTACAGCGCGGGTCTGCGGTCGATCAGGCCCGCCGCGTGCAGTTCCGCGACGCCGAGGGCCGCGCCGAGCAGGAGCGTGCCGTTCCCGACGGGGACGACGAGCACCTCCGGGAGCCGGCCGCCCAGCTCCTCCCACACCTCGTGGACGTAGGTCTTCGTGCCGTGCAGGAAGTACGGGTTGAAGACGTGCGAGGCGTAGAACGTGCCCTCCTCGTCCGCCGCCTCCCGGGCCGCCGACGCCGCTGCCTCCCGGTCGCCCGGGACGACCTCGACACGGGCCCCGTGCGCCCCGATCTGCTCCAGCTTCTTGGCGGACGTGCCCTCGGGGACGTACACCGTGCACGACAGCCGGGCCCGGGCGCAGTACGCGGCGACAGCCGTGCCCGCGTTGCCGCTGCTGTCCGCGACGACCCGGCGGGGCCGCAGCCGCAGGGCCAGTTCGGCGAGCACGACCGCCCCGCGGTCCTTGAAGGACAGCGTCGGCATCAGGAAGTCCAGTTTGGCCGAAACCCCCTCCCTGAGCGGGACCAGCGGCGTGCGTCCCTCGCCCAGCGACACCGAGGGGGCCGGCAGCGGCAGGCACTCCGTGTACCGCCAGAGCGAGTTCACCCGCCCGGTCAGGGACTTGAGGGTCGCGGGCGTGGGCGCGAAGTCCAGGTCGAGCGGGCCGCGGCAGACCGGGCAGCACCACGCGAGCGAGTCCGTGGGGACGCGCGTGCCGTCCACCGGGCAGAAACAATCCGGCAAAGGAGTCATCTGCGCAGGTTAGATGCCCCGGTTCGGCACGGACTGTCATGACCGGCATATGGCACCTGCGTTACGTCCGTGCAGGGCTCTTGTGCAATTCCTGTGGAAGCCCCAATCTTTCGGCTGAGCGCACGGTCGGCCCGACGACAGAGTTGGCATGAACCTGCCCTTCTGGTCGCGCGGGGTGCCGTGCGCCCGTGCCACCCGCACCAGCTCCCGAGTGCACGACCGCACCAGCCGTGCGTGCACGACCGCACCACCCCCCACCAGCGCACCACCGATCGAGGAGGATCCCTCAGATGGCAGTGATGCGTCATGCCCGGCGAAGACTTGCCGGTATCGGCTCGGCGGCCCTCGTCGTCGGCCTCGTCTCCGCCCTCCCGGCCCACGCCGCGGGCCCCGAAGGCCGCATCCAGTACGCGGGCGCGCCCGGCGCGATCGCGGACAGCTACATCGTGACGCTCCACCCGGACTCCGCCCGGGCCGGTTCGGCCGAGGGCAGGGCCCTGGCCGCGGAGTACGGCGCCACCATCGAGCGGACGTACGAAAAGGCCCTGAACGGCTACGCCGTCGAGGCGTCCGCGGCCGAGGCGAAGAGGTTCGCGGCGGACCCGGCCGTCGCCTCCGTCGTCCAGAACCGCGTCTTCTCGATCGAGACGACCCAGCCCAACCCGCCCTCCTGGGGCCTGGACCGCATCGACCAGGCGGCCCTCCCGCTGAACCAGAGCTACACCTACGACGACACCGCGGGTGAGGGCGTTACCGCGTACGTCATCGACACCGGTGTCCGCATCACGCACACCGACTTCGGCGGCCGGGCCTCCTACGGCTACGACGCCGTCGACAACGACAACACCGCCCAGGACGGCCACGGCCACGGCACGCACGTCGCGGGCACGGTCGGCGGCACGGCGTACGGCGTCGCCAAGAAGGCGAAGATCGTCGGCGTCCGGGTGCTGAACAACTCGGGCTCCGGCACCACCGCCCAGGTCGTCGCGGGCATCGACTGGGTGACGGGCAACGCCGTCAAGCCCGCCGTCGCCAACATGAGCCTCGGCGGCACCGCCGACACCGCGATCGACACCGCCGTACGCAACTCCATAGCCTCCGGCGTCACGTACGCCGTGGCCGCGGGCAACGAGAACACCAACGCCAGTACCCGCTCGCCCGCCCGGGTCGGCGAGGCGATCACCGTCGGCGCCACCACCAGCACCGACGCCAGAGCCAGCTACTCCAACTACGGGACCGTCCTCGACCTCTTCGCGCCCGGCTCCTCCATCACCTCCGCCTGGGGCACGGGCGACAGCGCGACCAACACCATCTCGGGTACGTCGATGGCGACGCCGCATGTCGCCGGAGCCGCCGCCCTCCATCTGGCCGACAACCCCACCGCCACCCCGGCCGCCGTCCAGAGCGCGCTGGTGAGCGCGGCCACGACCGGTGTCGTCACCGGACCCGGGACCGGGTCGCCGAACCGGCTGCTGCGGGTCGGCGGCGGGGGGACGACCCCGCCGCCCGGCGGGTACTTCGAGAACACCGCGGACTACGCGATCGCCGACAACTCCACGGTGAACTCGCCGGTCACGGTGAGCGGCGTCACCGGGAACGCGCCCGCGGCGCTGAGCGTGCCGGTGAACATCGTCCACACGTACATCGGTGACCTCCAGGTCCAGTTGATCGCGCCGGACGGGACCGCCTACACGCTGAAGGCGTACGGGACGGGCGGTTCGGCGGACAACATCGACACGACGTACACGGTCAACGCGTCGGCCGAGGTGGCCAACGGGACGTGGACGCTGCGGGTGAGTGACAACGCGTCGCGCGACACCGGGTACGTGAACGGGTGGGGTCTGCAGTTCTGACCCGGGGCCCGCGCCCCCGGACCTCCGTGACCACGGGCTCCGTATCCATGACCTCCGTATCCACCTGAACGGCCTCGCCCTCGAACGCCGGACGGACCTCTGCCGGTCCGTCCGGCGTTCGAGCAGCTCGCCAGCGGGTTCGGCCAGCTCGCCAACGCGTTCCACCCTCGTCCGTGCCGCGCTTACCATGCGCCTGTCGTACATCAGTTCCGTACCAGCAGGACGCACACCCGGACGAGGAGCACGCCACCAGTGGAGACACCCCCGCCCGCGGGCCCCCAGGAACCTCAGGGCCGGCCGCCGCAGAACCCGTACGGCGTGTATCCGGGGCAGGGACCGGCACCGTACCCGTACCCCTACGGGTACCAGCCCTGGGGACACGGATACCTTCCGTACAACGCCCCGCCGCCCGTCAACGGACTGGCGATCTCCGCACTGGTGTTCGGCCTCCTCTGCTGCCTCCCGCTGGTCGGGCTGGTCCTCGGGTTCGTCGCGCTGGGGCAGATCAGACGGAAGGGCGAGCGCGGCAGGGGCATGGCGGTGGCCGGGATGGTCCTGTCCGGCATCGGCACCGCCACCCTCGCGCTCGTCCTCGCCACCGGTGGCGCGTCCGCGTTCTGGGAGGGCGTCGAGGAAGGCGCACGGGAGGCGAGCGAGGGCAGCGCCGCCTTCTCCGTGGACGCGGGCGAGTGCTTCGACACGCAGGGCGGATCCCTGGAGGGCATGGCCTACGACGTCGACATGGTCCCCTGCGAGGGCGAGCACGACGCCGAGGTGTTCGCGAACTTCACGATGGCGGACGGCGGTTACCCGGGCGACGACGCCATCACCGACGCCGCCGCCGACAGGTGCTACACGCTCCAGTACTCCTACGCGATGGACTCCTGGGCCGTCCCGGACGACGTCGACATCTACTACTTCACGCCCACGCGGGACAGTTGGAGCCTCGGTGACCGGGAGATCAGCTGCCTGTTCGGCAACGTGGACGGAAAGGGCGGCCTGACCGGATCGCTGCGCCAGGACGCGACGACCCTCGACGCGGACCAGGTCGCCTATCTGGAGGCGGCCCAGGTACTCAACGAGGCGATGGACTCGGCGCCCGGGGAGCCGTACGTGGAGGACGACCTGCCCGGTCACAAGAAGTGGGCCACCAGGGTCTCGGACGCCCTCGGCGAGCAGGTCGGCATGCTCCGTGGCCACGAGTGGCCCGCCGGTGCCGAGAGGCCGGTCGCCACGCTCGTCGAGGACCTGGAGTCGGCGAAGGACGAGTGGGCCGAGGCGGCGAAGACCTCCGACGTGGACACCTTCTACGAGCACTACGGCCGGGCGCTCGACCTCACCGACGCGAAGAAGTCGGTCACGGCACGCAAGGCTCTGGGCCTCGCCTCGACCCCTCCCGCCGGCTATGACCAGGAGGACGGTGGCGGTGAGGACGCCGGTGCGGGGGGCGGTTCGGGAGGTGGCGACGTTCAGGTGTGAGGCCGGCGCACGGGTCCCGGAGGGGGAAGTGGCTGGCCCAAAACCCCTGACGGCCTGACGTCATCACATCGAGTGAATCTTTGGCCCTCACTTGCCTGGCGCAACCCACGGTGGCCACCCTGTTGCTGTCTGTACTACGGCAACGGGGAGTGGCCAGTGACATTCGGTGAGCAGCCGGCGTATCTGCGCGTCGCGGGCGATCTGCGCAAGAAAATCGTCGACGGGTCGCTGCCACCGCACACCCGGCTCCCGTCGCAGGCCAGAATCCGCGCCGAGTACGGGGTCTCGGACACGGTCGCCCTGGAGGCCCGCAAGGTGCTGATGGCCGAGGGGCTGGTCGAGGGCCGGTCCGGGTCCGGCACCTATGTGCGCGAGCGCCCGGTGCCCCGCCGGATCGCCCGCTCCGGATACCGGCCGGACAGCGGCTCGACGCCGTTCCGCCAAGAGCAGGCGGACCTGGCGGCGCGGGGTACGTGGGAGTCGCACAGCGCGCAGGCGGAGGCGAGCGTCGCCGTCGCCGAGCGGCTCGGCATCCAGGCCGGCGAGCGGGTGATGTGCACGAAGTACGTCTTCCGGGACGCGGGCGAGGTGATGATGCTCTCCACCTCCTGGGAGCCCCTCGCCGTCACGGGGCGCACTCCGGTGATGCTCCCCGAGGAGGGCCCTCTCGGCGGTATGGGCGTCGCCGAGCGCATGGCCGCCATCGACGTGATCGTGGACAACGTCACGGAGGAGGTGGGCGCCAGGCCCGGCCTCGCCGAGGAGCTGTCCACGCTGGGGGGTGTGCCGGGCCATGTCGTGCTCGTCATCCAGCGGACGTACTACGCGTCGGGCAGGCCGGTGGAGACGGCGGACGTGGTCGTGCCGGCGGACCGGTACCGGATCGCGTACCACCTGCCGGTCAAGTAGCGCGGGACGCGTAGGACGTACTGCGTAGTGCGGCATGGGCGCCGGGGGCCGCGGGCGAGGGTGCGGAGGGCGGGGAGGCCGCGGGGTCCGAGGGGGGAAGAGGGGCGGGGCGGGGGCCGGACGCGGGCGCGCCGGTGGATTCCGGACGTTCTGCCCCGGGTCCGGGCGCGGTCTCCGTCGCTGGCCGAGGCACCCGGAGGGGGTATCAGGGGGCGTATCCATGAGGATGCGCCCCCTGTGTCCTGGCCGGTTGCGTACCCCGTGCGTACCTCTTTGTGCAAAGCCGTATTCGCAGCGTGAAGGTTAGGCGTAGGCTCCGGCATATGCGGAGTGCGGTTTCCTTAAGCGACGGGGCTGGGCGCGAACCGGGGGCGGGGAGTGGAGGGGCGCGATGAACGACGGCACGATCACACTTCCCTGGCTCGTCATCCGGCAGGACGACAACGGCAATCGCTACCGCGTCGGCAGGTACGCGACCAGGGCCGAGGCCCAGAAGATCGCGGACAGCCTCGACGACCGCGGGCACAAGCAGTTGTACTGGGTCGAGCGGGTCGCCCAGAACGGCACCGGCTGAGCCGCGCCGGGGTTCGGGTGGCTCCCGTAGGCTCCCGCGCATGACCGAACGGATCGTGGTGGTGGGGGCCGCCGTGCTGCACGACGGATGCCTGCTGGCGGCGCGTCGCAGTGCGCCCGCGGAGCTGGCCGGGCGCTGGGAGCTGCCCGGAGGGAAGGTCGAGCCGGGGGAGAGCCCCGAGCAGGCTCTGGTGCGGGAGCTCCGTGAGGAACTGGGAGTCGGGGCCGAGCCGGTCGGGCGGGTGCCCGGTGAGTTTCCGCTGCGGTCGCCGTACGTCCTCCAGGTCTGGACCGCTCGGCTGGTGGGGGGTTCGCCCGCGCCCGAGGCTCTGCAGGACCATGACGCGTTGCGGTGGCTGACGCCGGATGAGGTGTGGGACGTCGACTGGCTGGACCAGGACGTGGCCGCCGTGCGGGCCGTCGAGCGCCGGGCCTGGGGGAGCGGGGCGCCGGCGGCTTGAGGGGGTTTTCGCCCCGCCGCCCCTTCCCGTCCCGACCCTGGGGGCTGCGCCCCCAGACCCCCCTGTCGCGCTGCGCGCTCGTCCTCGAACGCCGGACGGGCTGACTTAGTCAGCCCGTCCGGCGTTCGAGGACCGGGGGTTCGGGGGCTGGCCCCCGAGGTCGGGACGGGAAGGGCGGCGGGGGCGCGAAGGTGTGAGCTTGGCAACTTCGTGCACTCGGGTCCGCAGGGGTGCGATCCGCGCACCGTACGTGGGACGCTCGGCCTCGCGGGGCGCGTGGGGTGACTGGTGCGAGCTCGGAGTACGCCGTTCATGCCACAGCGCGCCTTCGCGCACGGTACTCCGCCCTGAATTTCGGGTATGTGCCCATTTACCCCGTGAAAACGGACATGGTCCGCTTCTGCCTGGGAGTGATCTGCGTGATCCACACCGAGGGCGACGTCGCCGAGTGGACCTTTCCCGCGGATCCGGGCGCCGTCAGGACCGCGCGCACCGTCGTCCGGGGCCAGCTGCACTCCTGGGGCCTCGATCCCCTGGTCGATGTGGCCGCGCTGCTGGTCAGCGAGCTGGTGACCAACGCCCTGCGGCACGCGACCGGTCCCATCGGCGTCCGCCTCGTCCGCCCCTCCGGCCCGCTCGACGCCCTGCTCGTGGAGGTGTCCGACCCCCTGCCGGACCCGCCCCGGGAACGCGCGGCCCGGCCCGACGAGGAGACCGGCCGGGGCATCCAGCTGGTGGCGAACTCCTCGCGCCGTTGGGGCACCAGACCGGGCGAGAAGGGCAAGACGGTGTGGTTCGAACTGGCGCTGCCCGGCTGACCGCGGGTCCGCCGGAGGGCGGTCGGGGGCGGTTCGGCAGGTCCCGGGCGCGGAGGAAGGGCCGGGACGGTGGTTCGACCCGCCGCCTCGTGGTTAGAAGACTGGGAGTGTTTGTCGCAGGTCGGTCCTGAAAGCATCGGGACCGTGCTGTGATCGTGAACACCGTGTTGTGCGGCACCGTAGTGCTGGATACTGCGGGCAGCCGCTGTCGGTGACCGGTGCCGGGCGCGGTGAGCTGGAGGGGACGGTTCGCGTGAGCGAGATACCAGCGAAGGCCACGGAGTCAAAGGACCCGTCGGGCGGCGCGATGGCTGATGCGACGACAGGCGATGGCGCCGTGCCCGCAGCGGGCAGAACATCGCACGGAAGGGCGGACGAGGTGCCCGCGGAGGTGCCCGGCGAGGTCGTGTGGCAGAGCAGTCCGCCCGGCTCGATCTACGACTACATCAAGGTCGCCTCGTTCTCCATCGGCCCCGACGGCCTCGTCGACCAGTGGAGCCTGCGCGCCGAGCAGTTGTTCGGCATCGCCACCGACCGTGCCGTGGGCATGGACCCCATCGAGGCGTTCGTCGCGGAGGACAGGCGCGACTTCGGCCAGCGGAAGATGGCCGAGGTCCTCGACGGCAGGGAGTGGACCGGTGTGATCCCCTTCCGGCTGCCCGACCCCGAGGGCTCCGGAGAGGTCACCGAGGGACTCGCCGAGATCTACGTCATGCCGACGCGGACCGAGGAGGGCGAACGGGCCGCCGTGTGCATCGTCGTGGACGTCCGCACGCTCCGCAGCATCGAGACGGATCTCGCCGCCTCGCAGGCCATTTTCGGTCAATCTCCTTTCGGTTTCCTCCTGATCGACCCGGACCTGCGGATCCGCCGCGCCAACCAGCGGTTCGCCTCGACCTTCGGCGGCACCGTCGACGACCACCGCGGCCGGACCGTCAAGGACTATCTGTCGCAGGGCGAGGCCGAACGCGTCTCGGCGATACTGCACCGGGTCCTGGAGACGGGCGACTCCGTCACCGAGATGCTGGTCACGGGCACCGTCCCCGGCTCCACCGAGCGGCGCCACTGGTCCATCAACCTCTACCGCGTGCACGGCGGTTCGGGCCGGCCCATCGGCATCGCGTGGCTGGGCACCGACATCACCGCGCGTCGCGCCGCCGCCCGCGAGGCCGCGCAGGCCCGGCGCAATCTCGCCCTCCTGAACGAGGCGGGCGCGCGGATAGGCAACTCCCTCGACCTGGAGACCACGGCCCGCGAACTCCTCGACGTGGCCGTCCCCGGCTTCTGCGACCTCGCGTCCGTCGACCTCTACCAGGGTCTGCTCGCCGGTGACGAGACCCCGCCGGGCCTCGCCGACGGCAGCGCCGAACTGCGCCGCGTCGCCTTCGCCAGTGCCGTGTCCGACGCCCCCTTCATCGGCGGCCCGAAGCCCGTGAGCGTCGGCGCGGTCCACCACTTCGCCTTCACCTCCGCCTGCGCGGACGCCCTGCGCACCGCCAAGCCGCAGAGTGTCGCCGCCGAGGAGGGCGGCCTGATCCAGTCCACGCTCGCGGTGCCGATGGTCGCCCACGACACGGTCGTCGGCCTCGTCCAGTTCTCCCGCACGAAGGGCAGTGAGCCGTTCGGGGAGCGCGACCGGGCGCTGGCGGTCGAGCTGGCCGCACGGGCCGCCGTCTGCATGGACAACGCGCGCCTCTACCGCCGCGAGCACGAACGCGCCCTGATCCTGCAGCGCTCCCTGCTGCCGCCCGGCGACCCGGAGGCGTCCGGCCTGGACATCGCCTGCCGCTACCTGCCCGGGAACGCGGCGACGGAGGTCGGCGGCGACTGGTTCGACGTCATCGAACTGCCCGGTCACCGCACGGCGCTGGTGGTCGGCGACGTCATGGGGCGCGGTCTGCGGGCGGCCGTCGCGATGGGTGAACTGCGCACGGCCGTACGCACCCTGGCGCTCCTCGACCTCGAACCGGCCGAGGTGCTCTCCGCGCTGGACGAGATCGCCCGGGGCCTGGGCACGCCCGGCGGCACCCAGCAGTCTACGCGCGGTGCCCGTCAGTCCCGGGACGCCGACCTCTCCGAGGTGTACCTCGCCACCTGTGTGTACGCGGTCTACGACTCCGTCACCCGTCGCTGTACGTTCGCCAACGCCGGCCATCTCCCGCCGGTCCTCGTCGAGCCCGGCGAGAGCGCGCTCATGCTCGACGTACCGCCGGGGATGCCGCTCGGCGTCGGCGGCGAGCCGTTCGAGGAGGTGGAGGTCGAACTCCCGGAGGGCGCCCTCCTGGCGCTCTACACGGACGGCCTCGTCGAGTCCCGCGACCATCCCCTCGACGAGGGCCTGCAGGCGTTCGTGGGGGCCCTGACCGACCCCTCCGAGCCGCTGGAGGACGTCTGCGACCACGTCCTCAACACGCTGGACACACACCACGGCGAGGACGACATCGCGTTGCTGATGGCACGTGTCCAGGGGCTGCCCGCCGAGTCGGTGGGCGACTGGACGCTGCCGCGCGAGCCGCGCAGTGTGGGCCGCGCCCGCGAGTTCGCCCGCAACCAGCTGGTCGGCTGGGACCTGGAGCCGCTCGTCGACACGGCCGAACTGCTCGTCAGTGAGCTCGTCACCAACGCCCTGCGCTACGGCGAGGGCGACATCCGCCTGCGGCTGCTCCTCGACCGCACGCTGGTCTGCGAGGTCTGGGACGCCGGGCTCGTCCAGCCGCGCCGCCGCCGGGCCCGCGACACGGACGAGGGCGGCCGCGGACTGCAGCTGGTGGGCCTCCTCAGCGCCGCCTGGGGCTCCCGGCGTACCCCTCGTGGGAAGACGGTGTGGTTCGAACTGCCCCTGCCGCACGCCGGGAAGCGCCTCACGGACCCGGCAGCGGCCCTGCTGAGCCTCTTCTGACCCCTCCGCTCCCGGACCGTCCCGCGCCCGCCGCCTCACCCCCCTGAAGGACGCCGCCTGATCTTCGACCCCAGCCAGACCAGGGGGTCGTACTTGCGGTCGGCCGCTCGTTCCTTCAGGGGGATCAGCGCGTTGTCGGTGATCTTGATGCCTTCGGGGCAGACCTCCGTGCAGCACTTGGTGATGTTGCAGTAGCCGAGCCCGTGCTCGTCCTGCGCGGTCCTCTTGCGGTCCAGACCGTTGTCGTCGGCCGCGTCCAGCGGGTGCATGTCCAGCTCGGCCACCCGCATCAGGAAGCGCGGGCCGGCGAAGGCGGTCTTGTTCTCCTCGTGGTCACGGACCACATGGCAGGTGTCCTGGCACAGGAAGCACTCGATGCACTTGCGGAACTCCTGCGACCGGTCCACGTCCTCCTGCATCATCCGGTACTCGCCGGGACCGAGCCCGTCCGGCGGAACGAAGGCGGGCACCTCCCGCGCCTTCGTGTAGTTGAAGCCGACGTCGGTGACGAGGTCGCGGACCACCGGGAAGGCCCGCAGCGGAGTGACGGTGATCGTCTCCTCCCGCGAGAAGACCGACATCCGGGTCATGCACAGCAGCCGTGGCCGGCCGTTGATCTCCGCCGAACACGAACCGCACTTGCCCGCCTTGCAGTTCCAGCGCACGGCGAGGTCCGGGGCCTGGGTCGCCTGCAGACGGTGGATGATGTCGAGGACCACCTCGCCGTCGTTCACCTCGACCCCGAAGTCCTGCAGTCCGCCGCCCCCGACGTCCCCGCGCCACACCTTGAAGCGGGCCTCATAGCTGCTCACTCGTAGAGCTCCTCTTCGGCGAGGTACTTGACCAGCTCCTCCTTCTCGAAGAGGGCGAGCAGGTCGGGACGGATGGGATCGGTCGTCTCCCGGACGAGGTCGATCTGGCCGTGCACCGGATCGGTGGCGGCGAGGCCGCCGGTCGGATCCGTCAGCCGGCAGAGCAGGTTGACGCGCCGCCACGCCCGGTCCATCGCCGGATGGTCCTCCCGGGTGTGGCCGCCGCGCGACTCGGTCCGTTCCAGGGCGGCCCGCGCCACGCACTCGCTGACGAGCAGCATGTTCCGCAGGTCGAGCGCCAGGTGCCAGCCCGGGTTGAACTGCCGGTGCCCCTCGACCCCGGCCCGCCGCGCCCGCAGCCTGAGGTCCGCGAGCCTCTCCAGGGCGGCCGCCATCTCGGCCTCCCTGCGGATGATGCCGACGAGGTCGTTCATCGCCTGCTGGAGCTCCTGGTGCAGGGTGTACGGGTTCTCCGGCGGCCGGCCGTCCTCCTCGCCGGGTGCGGGCCCCTCGGCGGAGAAGGGCCGCAGTGCCTCCGCCGCCGCCGCGTCCACCTGGACGTCGTCCACGGCGGGACGGCCCCCGGTGAGGCCGGTGGCGTACCGCGCTGCGTGCAGTCCGGCCCGGCGGCCGAACACCAGCAGGTCGGAGAGCGAGTTCCCGCCGAGCCGGTTGGAGCCGTGCATCCCGCCCGCCACCTCACCGGCCGCGAACAGGCCGGGCACCCCGCGGGCCGCCGCGGTGTCCGAGTCGACCGCGATCCCGCCCATCACGTAGTGGCAGGTCGGCCCGACCTCCATCGCCTCGGCGGTGATGTCGACGTCCGCGAGCTCCTTGAACTGGTGGTACATGGACGGCAGCCGGCGCCTGATGACCTCGGCGGGCATCCGCGTGGAGACGTCGAGGAAGACCCCGCCGTGGGGCGAGCCGCGGCCCGCCTTCACCTCGGAGTTGATGGCCCGTGCCACCTCGTCGCGGGGGAGCAGTTCGGGCGGTCGCCGGTTGTGGTCCGGGTCCTCGTACCAGCGGTCGCCCTCCTCCTCCGACTGGGCGTACTTCTCCTTGAACACGTCCGGGATGTACTCGAACATGAACCGCTTGCCCTCGGAGTTCCTGAGCACCCCGCCGTCCCCGCGCACCGACTCCGTGACGAGGATGCCCTTCACGGACGGCGGCCAGACCATGCCCGTCGGGTGGAATTGCACGAACTCCATGTTCAGCAGCGGTGCCCCCGCGAGCAGTGCCAGCGCGTGCCCGTCGCCGGTGTACTCCCACGAGTTCGACGTCACCTTGAAGGACTTGCCGATGCCTCCGGTGGCGACCACGACCGAGGGCGCCTCCAGGACGAAGAATCGGCCGGACTCCCGCTCGTAGCAGAAGGTCCCGGAGACCCGGCTGCCCTCCTTGAGGATCCGGGTGACCGTGCACTCCTGGTACACCTTCAGGCGCGACTCGTAGTCGCCGGTCTCCGCGAAGTCCTCCTGCTGCAGCGACACGATCTTCTGTTGGAGCGTGCGGATCAGTTCGAGGCCGGTACGGTCGCCGACGTGGGCGAGGCGCGGATATTCGTGCCCGCCGAAGTTGCGCTGGGAGATGCGCCCGTCCGGCGTACGGTCGAAGAGGGCGCCCCAGGTCTCCAGTTCCCACACCCGGTCGGGGGCCTCCTGGGCGTGCAGCTCCGCCATCCGCCACTGGTTGAGGAACTTGCCGCCGCGCAGGGTGTCGCGGAAGTGGACCTGCCAGTTGTCGCCTGAGTTGACGTTGCCCATGGCCGCCGCGATGCCGCCCTCGGCCATCACCGTGTGCGCCTTGCCGAACAGCGACTTGCAGATCACCGCCGTACGCGCCCCGCGCTCCCGTGCCTCGATGGCGGCCCGCAGCCCGGCGCCCCCGGCACCGACCACGACGACGTCCCACTCCTGCCGGTCGACCACGGACATCAGAAGCACCTTTTGTCTAGAAGAGGGTCGGATCGTCGAAGGCACCGGACGCGACCAGGTACACGTAGAAGTCGGCGAGTGCCACGCTGATCAACGACGCCCAGGCGAGCTGCATGTGACGGGCGTTCAGCCTGCCGACCAGCTGCCAGGTCCGGTACCGCACGGGGTGCTTGGAGAAGTGTTTGAGCTTGCCGCCGACGATGTGCCGACACGAGTGGCAGGAGAAGGTGTACGCCCAGATCAGCACGATGTTGACGAGGAACACGAGCGTGCCGAGCCCCATGTGGCCCCACTCGTAGTCCTCGTTCCGGAAGGAGAGCACCGTGTCGTACGTGAGGATCCCGGCGACCGGCACCGCCGCGTAGAAGAAGTAGCGGTGGATGTTCTGCAGGATCAGCGGGAAGCGCGTCTCACCGGAGTACTTCTTGTGCGGCTCGGCGACCGCGCAGGCCGGCGGCGAGGCCCAGAAACCCCGGTAGTACGCCTTGCGGTAGTAGTAGCAGGTCAGCCGGAAGCCGAGCGGGAAGATCAGGATCAGCAGGGCGGGGGACAGGCCCCACCAGCTGCCGAGGATCTCCCAGTTGGGCCCGTTCTTCATCGGCTCGCAGTTCTCCGCGAGACACGGGGAGTAGAAGGGCGAGACGTACGGGGCGGCGTAGTAGTCGGTGTTGGCGAACGCCCGCCAGGTCGAGTAGACGACGAAGGCCAGCAGCCCGGCCGCGGTCACGGCGGGCGCCAGCCACCAGCGGTCGGTCCGCAGATGCGGGGCGGTGATCGCGGCGCGCGTACCACCGCGTACGCCGCCGCTCTTCAGATGTGGTTCCGTACCAGTGGCCAAGGAGAGCTCCGGTTCGGGTTCAGGGTGCGTGGCGGTCGCGGGCGCCGAGACCCTCGTCGTCGGAGTCCGTCCACAGGCTGTTGTCGTACGGGGTGTCGGGGATCGACACGAGGTCGGGACGCTTCGGCCGGGTGAGGCCCGGTGCGGCCTCGCGGAGCAGCGCCACGCTCTCGCGCAGGTGGTCGGCGTCGGTGCGCACCCTGCGCATCTCCAGGCCGCCGCCCCCCATCTGCTGTTCCAGGCGCTTCACGGACCGCACCAGGTCGTCGAGGCAGCGCTGGACCGACGTCAGGTCATCGTGCACGGACATGGCTCGCCCTCATTTCCGCGGACCCCTCGGCCCGCAGCGGCAACGTTCATGCGCCTGCGAGTGTGACGTGCCGCACCTGCCGGTGTGAAGGGACGTGCAGCGATTGGCCGAGGGCGCACGGTTGCTCGCGCAGTTCCCCGCGCCCCTGAAGGACGGGGCCCGCGCCCTTCAGGGGCGCGGGGAACTGCGCGACCGGCCCCCACCGGCCCGCACCCGACACAGGACCCAGGCCCACCCCGTTGCGCCGCACGGGTGGCCTTCCCCGCCCCCGCGCCGTGTCGCCCCCCGCCGCCGAACCCTTTCCTCTTCAGTGGCCGCATAGATCTGATCAACACCAAATACCGCCAAACGTGATCAGACCCCGTATTCACCTGTGGAGCGGCCCCCCCGGAGGTACCAGTCATGTCCCACGACGGCGTCGGACTGCGCGCGGTGGCGCGCTCGGTCGCGTTCCTCACGGCGGGAGTCCTCGCGGTGCCCGCCCTCGCCGGGTGCAGTGAGCAGGACGAGGCCGGCAAGCCCGTCGCCGGCCAGGACATCGCGCCCGCGCGACGCGATCTGGTCGCCGACGGCGGCACCGTGCGCTGGGCCGTGGACCGCGTCCCGCAGACCCTCAACACCTTCCAGGCGGACGCGGACGCCGGCACCTCACGGGTCGCGGGCGCCGTGCTGCCCGCCCTCTACCGGCTCGACGCGAACGGCCGCCCGCAGCGCAACCCCGACTACCTGGAGTCGGCCGAGGTCGTCGACCGCGAGCCCCGGCAGGTCGTGCTCTACAAGCTGAACCAGCAGGCCGTCTGGAGCGACGGCCGCGAGATCGGCGCCGCGGACTTCTCCGCCCAGTGGCGCGCCCTGTCCGGCAAGGACACCGCGTACTGGACCGCCCGCAACGCCGGCTACGACCGCGTCGAGAAGATCGAACGCGGCGCCAGCGACCTGGAGGTGCGGGTCACCTTCAAGAAGCCGTACGCGGACTGGCGGTCGCTGTTCTCGCCGCTGTACCCGAAGAGCGTCATGGGCACCCCGGACGCCTTCAACGACAGCGCCCGCCGCAAGCTGAAGGTCACCGCGGGCCCGTTCACCGTCCGCACGGTCGACCGCCGCGCGGGCGACGTCACCCTGAGGCGCAACCCCCGCTGGTGGGGCCGCCCCGCCAAGCTGTCCGAACTGGTCCTGCGTGCCGTACCCCGGGAGAAACGTGCCGCCGCGCTCGCCGGCGGCCGGCTCGACCTGGCCGAGATCGACCCGGCCGAGGCGCACCGCGTCACGGCCGCCGGCCGGGAGAAGAAGGCGGGCAGGGGCGCCCCGCTCACCCACGGCCCCGGCGCCGCCCTCACACCGGGCAGGGCGCTGCGGTCCTGGGCGATCGCGCACGGCTCCGACGAGGAGGCCGCCGACGAGGAGAACTCGGTCCGCAGGAAGCGCGCCAAGGCCATCGCGAAGTACGCGGGACAGCAGTCCTCCCTGCGCGGCTTCGTGGTCCGGAAGTCCCTCGAACCGGCCTTCACCCAGCTCGCGCTGAACGGCTCCGAGGGTCCGCTCGCCGACGAACGGGTCCGCCGGGCCGTGGCCCGCGCCCTCGACCGCGAGGAGCTCGCCCGGATCGTGCTGGAGCCGCTGGGACTGCCCGCCGAACCGGTCGGCAGCCATCTCGCGCTCGCCGGACAGCACGCGTACGCCGACAGCAGCGGGGCGCTCGGCGGGCAGGACACCGGGGAGGCCCAGGCACTGCTGTCCGACGCGGGCTGGGTGGCGAACGGGCCCGTCAAGGAGCGGAAGAAGCCCGGGAAGGCGTCGGGCGCCGAGGCGTCCCGGGACTCGGACGACGACGGCTCCGAGGACGGCTCCAAGGACGGCTCCGACGACGGCACCGGGGACGACGGCACGTACATCGTCGGCGGGACGGACGACAAGCCGGCCGACGACGAGAGCTCCACGGTGCTCGCACCCGGGGGGCCCGGGCGGCAGGAGGAGAACCACCTCGCCCAGGACGGGAAGCAGCAGCTCAAGCCCGGCGGCGCTCCGGGGGCGTACGCGCCGAGGGGCACGGCCGCCCCGGGACGCGCCGCGGCGGGGCCGCTCGCCAAGAACGGCAAGCCGCTGTCGCTGCGTTTCGTGCTCCCGTCGGGCCCGGGGTCGCAGTCCCTGCGGGCGGTCGGGGAGCGGATCGCCCTGATGCTGGACCGTGTCGGCATCCGGACGGAGATCTCCAAGGTCGCCGACGACAGCTACTTCAAGGACCACATCGCCTCGGGCCAGTACGACCTGGCGCTGTACTCCTGGCCCGCGTCCGCGTTCCCCGCGACCGACGCCCGCCCCATCTACGCCAAGCCGGTCCCGGCGGCGGACGGCTCCCTGAACGTCGAGCAGAACTTCACCCGGGTCGGCACCGACCAGGTGGACCAGCTCTTCGACCAGGCCGTCGCCGAACTGGACGAGGGGGAGTCCCGCTCCCTGGTCCGCAAGGCCGACGCCCGCATCTGGGCCGCCGCGGGCTCGATCCCCCTCTACCAGCGCCCCCAGCTGACCGCGGCCCGTAAGAATCTGGCCAACGCGGGAGCCTTCGGTTTCCAGACCCCCTCCTACGAGGACATGGGCTACCTGAAAAAGCCCTGATCCCCCAGGTGAGGCCGCTGCCCTGTGCCCCGTGAGGGGCGCGGGGCTGTGACATGTGCGGCTCCGCCGCGGGGCGCGGCGAGCCCCCACGGCCCGCACGGTGCAAGCCGACCGGTCCAGCCCGCGAAGCCCCAGCGGCAGCGGCCCCGTACCATGGGGTAAGGCCGTGGCACGTTTCAGCCCGGCAGGGCCCCGCGCAGCAGCGGTTGGCCGTCACCTCACTCCGGGAGAAGCGCCTCAATATGGCCACGCGCCACGACATCCGCAACGTCGCCATCGTCGCCCACGTCGACCACGGCAAGACCACCCTGGTCGACGCCATGCTCAAGCAGGCCGGTGCCTTCGCCGCGCACGCCGCCGAGTCGCTCGACGACCGCATGATGGACTCGAACGACCTGGAACGTGAGAAGGGCATCACGATCCTGGCCAAGAACACGGCGGTCAAGTACCACCCGAAGGATGGCGGCGACGTCATCACGATCAACATCATCGACACCCCCGGCCACGCCGACTTCGGTGGTGAGGTCGAGCGCGGCCTGTCGATGGTGGACGCGGTCGTCCTCCTCGTCGACGCCTCCGAGGGCCCGCTGCCCCAGACCCGCTTCGTGCTGCGCAAGGCGCTGCAGGCCCGCCTGCCCGTCATCCTGTGCATCAACAAGACGGACCGCCCCGACTCGCGTATCGACGAGGTCGTGAACGAGGCGTACGACCTCTTCCTCGACCTGGACGCCGACGAGGAGCAGATCGAGTTCCCGATCGTCTACGCCTGCGCGCGTGACGGTGTGGCGTCGCTCACAAAGCCGGAGAACGGCACCGTCCCGGCCGACAGCGACAGCCTGGAGCCGTTCTTCTCCACGATCCTCTCGCACGTCCCGGCCCCCCAGTACGACGAGGAGGCCCCGCTCCAGGCGCACGTCACCAACCTGGACGCCGACAACTTCCTCGGCCGTATCGCGCTGCTCCGCGTCGAGCAGGGCGAGCTGCGCAAGGGCCAGACGGTCACGTGGATCAAGCGTGACGGCACGATGTCGAACGTCCGCATCACCGAGCTGCTGATGACCGAGGCGCTCACCCGCAAGCCCGCGGAGAAGGCCGGCCCCGGTGACATCTGTGCCGTCGCCGGTATCCCGGACATCATGATCGGTGAGACCCTCGCCGACCCCGAGAACCCCATCGCGCTGCCGCTCATCACGGTGGACGAGCCGGCGATCTCGATGACCATCGGTACGAACACCTCGCCGCTGGTCGGCCGTGGCGGCACCGGCAAGGGCGCGGAGAACAAGGCGGCGGTCAAGGACCGCAAGGTCACGGCCCGCCAGGTCAAGGACCGTCTCGACCGCGAGCTGGTCGGTAACGTCTCGCTGCGCGTCCTGGACACCGAGCGCCCCGACGCCTGGGAGGTGCAGGGCCGCGGTGAGCTGGCGCTGGCCATCCTGGTCGAGCAGATGCGCCGCGAGGGCTTCGAGCTGACCATCGGCAAGCCGCAGGTGGTCACCCAGATGATCGACGGCAAGGTCCACGAGCCCGTCGAGCGCATGACGATCGACGTCCCCGAGGAGCACATGGGTGCGGTCACGCAGCTCATGGGTGTCCGCAAGGGCCGGATGGACAACATGTCCAACCACGGCTCGGGCTGGGTGCGCCTGGAGTTCGTCGTGCCGTCCCGCGGTCTGATCGGGTTCAGGACCGAGTTCCTCACGGGCACGCGCGGCACCGGCATCGCGCACTCGATCCACGAGGGCCACGAGCCGTGGTTCGGCACGCTGACGACCCGCAACAACGGTTCGCTGGTCGCCGACCGCGCCGGCGCCGTCACCGCGTTCGCGATGACGAACCTCCAGGAGCGCGGCGTGCTGTTCGTCGACCCCGGCACCGAGGTGTACGAGGGCATGATCGTCGGTGAGAACTCGCGCGCCGACGACATGGACGTGAACATCACCAAGGAGAAGAAGCTCACCAACATGCGGTCGGCCGCGGCCGACTCGTTCGAGGCGATCGTCCCGCCGCGCAAGCTCTCGCTGGAGCAGTCGCTGGAGTTCTGCCGCGACGACGAGTGCGTCGAGGTGACCCCGGAGGCCGTGCGCATCCGCAAGGTCAACCTGGACGCCCGCGAGCGGGGCCGCGCCGCGAGCCGCGCCAAGCACGGCTGAGCAGCCCCCTCAGGGCCTTCTGGGAGTCCCGTAGGAGCGCCCGGTCCCCCGCACGGCGGGGGGCCGGGCCTCCGGCGTGCCCGCACGCCTAAATAGGTTCACTTCGGGCCACGGCGGAAACCACGCGGCGGCGTTCGCATATCGGGCAATGCCCAATCAAGTTTCGGACACGTAAACGAAATTTTCTTCGCATACAGCCGATTTGCCGGAATCGCGTCTCACCTGTCAAGCGCGCGTAGGTGTCATTCTCTGCAATTTTTGCTCAAAATTTCGACGGTAGGGAGATCCCTATGTCTTCCGCCCTTGACGCGCGTTGACCCGCTCGCTGAAAGTTCCCTGAAACCACAGAACCTGCCGGTATCTGTGCTGCGCTCAACTCTCCATCCCCCGGGGGAAGAACAAAGATGACCAGTCCAACCAAGGCCGAGGGCTCCGGGCCGTCGATCGCCTTGGACCCCGAACTCGAGTCGAACGGCGCACCCGACAAGGGCGTTAAGAAGCTCGAGGGCCGTTCTCCCGGTCAGTTGATGTGGCAGCGCTTCAAGCGTGACCGTACTGGCATGTTCTGCGCCGCGGTAGTGATTTTCTACTTCGTGGTCGCGCTTCTCGCACCGGTGCTGACGTCCATCAGCGGCTCCGACCCGTACACGCTGTACGGCCAGGACCCGACCTACGCGGACGCCCCCGTCCTCGACGAGTTCGGGCTGCCGCTCGGCTACCTCGGCGGCGTCTCCGGCGAACACTGGTTCGGGGTCGAGCCGCAGTACGGCCGTGACCTGTTCGCCATGCTGCTGTACGGCATGCGCACCTCGCTGTTCATGGCGCTGGGCGTGACCGTCCTCGTGATGCTCAGCGGTGTCCTCATCGGTCTCGTCGGCGGTTACTTCGGCGGTCGTACCGACTACTGGATCGGCCGCGTCACCGACTTCTTCCTCTCCTTCCCGCAGCAGCTGTTCTTCATCGCCTTCATGCCCGTCGTCACAGCGTTCTTTGTGGACCCCCAGGAGGAGACCCCCACGTACTTCCGGGCGGTGGCCATCCTCATCGTGCTGTGGGTGCTGGGCTGGATGGGTATGGCGCGGCTCGTCCGCTCCACCGTCCTGTCCCTGCGTGAACGGGAGTTCGTGGAGGCGGCCAAGGTCTCCGGGGCCTCGCCGTGGCGGATCGTCCGCAAGGAGATCCTCCCGAACGTGGTCTCGCCGATCCTGGTGCAGTTCACGTACCAGCTGCCCAGCACCATCCTCACCATCGCCTTCCTCTCCTTCGCCGGAGTCGGCTTCGTCGAGCCCACTCCGGACTGGGGGCGGCTGTTCGCCGCCGGCGCCAAGTACGCCGAGCAGGACCCGGCCTTCATGTTCTTCCCGGGCATGGCGCTGGTGATCTTCATCCTGTGCTTCAACCTCCTCGGAGACTCCGTACGGGATGCTTTCGACCCCAAGTCCGGGCGCTGAACCGTCCATTGGTGGGGGGTGACTGCCGCCCCCGCGTCGGCCTACCAGCCGCGTCAGGCAGTACTCATGGATAACAAACGACAGGTAGGTGCTTACACCGATATGAAGTCGCTCACCTCGCGCAGAGCCCGCGCCATAGTGGTCGCCCTCGCGGCCGGTTCCCTCGCGCTCACCGGATGCTCCGAGAACAAGGGCAGCAACTCCGGCAAGGACTCGAAGAAGGACCAGAAGGAAGCCTCCACGCAGTCGAAGGCGGTCACCTACGCCGACGCCGCCGCGTCCACCGGTCCCGCCGAGGAGGTCGCCGGCGCCAAGAGCGGTGGCACCATCCAGGTCTATCAGGAGGCGGGTCTCTCGCACCTGGACCCGGGCCAGATCTACGTCTCCGACGCCGGCCAGGTCGCCAACCTGCTCTTCCGCGGTCTGACCAACTTCGAGGAGGACGGCAAGGGCAACGTCTCGGTCGTCGGTGACCTCGCCACCGACTCCGGCAAGTCCTCCGACGGCGGCAAGACCTGGACCTTCACGCTGAAGGACGGGATCAAGGACGAGAACGGCAACGCGATCACCTCGGCCGACATCCGGCACTCGGTGGAGCGCCTGTACGCCGAGTTCATCTTCGACGGCCCGACCTACCTGCAGACCTGGCTGAGCGGCGCCGAGTACCGCAAGGCGCTCCCGGACGGCGGCTACGGCAAGAAGCACCTGCCGGACTCGGTCCTGGAGACCCCGGACGCCAAGACGGTCGTCTTCCACTTCGACACCGCGCGTCCCGACCTCCCGCAGACGCTCGCCATGCCCGGCTACACGGTCGTCACGGAGAAGACCGACACCAAGGCGAAGTACGACAAGGCCCCGGTCTCGACCGGCCCGTACAAGATCGCCGAGTACAAGGTCGGCAAGACCCTCAAGCTCGTCAAGAACGAGAACTGGGACCCCAAGACCGACTCCGTGCGCCACCAGTACGTCGACGGCTGGAACTTCGACTTCGGTGTCACCGAGTCGACCCAGACCAAGCGTCTGATCGCGGACCAGGGCGCCGCCAAGAGCGCCATCCAGTTCACCGGCGGTGTCGACGCCACCCAGATCCAGGACGTCATCAGCACGCCGGAGGTGAACAAGCGCACGATCAAGGGCTACCAGCCCTACGTCATGACGCTGACGTTCAACCTGGACCGGGTCAAGAACAAGGCCGTCCGTGACGCCGTCACCTACGCGGTCAACTCGAAGTCCCTGATCGCCGGTGAGGGCGGCGCCTACGGCGGCGACGTGGCCCCGAACCTGTTCGCCCCGACCCTGCCGGGCTACGAGGCCGCGTACGACCCGTACGGCCGTCTCAAGACGCCGTCCGGCAACATCGAGAAGGCCAAGGAACTCCTCAAGGACGTTCCCGCCGCCGAGAAGAAGCTCGTCTTCGCCTACGGCAACACCGAGCAGGGCCAGAAGCGCAAGGTCGCCATCGAGGACGCCCTGAGCAAGGTCGGCATCGACGTCGTGTCCAAGGAGATCGACTCGGCGAGCTACTACGAGCAGATCGGCAAGCTCAAGAACCCGTACGACATGTACGTCTCGGGCTGGGGCCAGGACTGGCCGTCGCCGGGCACGGTCGTCACGCCCATCTACGACGGTGACCAGGTCGCCGACGGCGCGCCGAACTACTCGCACATCGACGACCCGAAGGTCCAGGAGCTGATCAAGAAGGCTCTCGGCCAGGAGCCCACCGAGGCGGCCGCGACCTGGAAGGAAGCGCACCACTACATCCTGGAGAAGATCAACCCGGGCGCCCCGCTCTGGTACACGAAGCAGTTCCAGCTCTACGGTTCGAACATCGGCGGTGCCCGCTACAGCACCGAGTCGAGCTACATCGACGTCACCCGACTGTTCCTGAAGTCGTAACTCTCTACGGCTGATCGCGGGAGTGCGCACCAGGCGGAGCGCACTCCCGCGGTTCCGTGAAACCGCCCACCGCCTCCGCAGAGAGCAGCCTCCCCGCCATGCTTCAGTTCATCCTCCGGCGCGCAGTCGGTGCCGTCGTGACCTTGTTCCTCATCGGCGCCGCCACGTTCTTCCTGTTCGTCGCCGCGCCCTCCGACTATGCCTCCCTGGCCTGTGGCAAGGACTGCTCGCCCGCGAGACTGGAGGACATCCGCCACGCGCTCGGGCTCGACCAGCCCATCGCGACGCAGTTCTGGGACTTCATGTCCGGGATCGTGGTCGGCCGTGACTTCCCCGACGGCCACTGCGCGGCTCCCTGCCTCGGCCAGTCGTTCTACTCGGGCGACTACGTCTGGGACACGATCATGGACCGCTTCCCGCTGACCCTGTCGCTGACCCTCGGCTCCATCGTCGTCTTCCTGGTGATCGGTCTGGGCGCGGGCATGCTCGCGGCCTACAAGCGCGGTTCCGTGACCGACAAGGTCGCCACCGGCGCCTCCATGGTGCTCAGCTCGTTCCAGATCTACTTCCTCGGCCCGATCGTGCTGACGATCTTCGTCTACAGCACGGGCTGGATGGAGGACCCCAAGTACGTGCCGTTCACCGAGAACCCGGTGGGCTGGCTCGTCGGGCTGTCCCTGCCGATGATCGTGATGGCCACCATCTTCACCGCGCAGTACACGCGTATGGCGCGGGCCTCCATGATCGAGCAACTCGCGGAGGAGCACGTACGGACCGCGCGCGCCAAGGGCATGTCGAAGAAGTACGTCTTCTTCCGCTACGCCTGGCGCGGCTCCCTCATCCCGATCGTCACGGTTCTCGGCATCGACATCAGTGCCCTGCTCGGCGGTGGTGTGGTCACCGAAATCACCTTCTCCCTCCAGGGCATCGGGCGCCTCGCCGTGGACGGCGCGGTCAACAAGGACCTCCCGCTGACGATGGGCGTCATGCTGTTCGGGGCCTTCTTCATCCTGATCCTGAACATCCTCGTCGACATCGTCTACGCGTACGTCGATCCGCGCGTCCGGCTCTCCTAGGAAGAACGAACCACCGTGACCACACTGACCAAGACCGAGGGCAACCCGGCTCCGACCGGGCCGGAAAGCTTCCTCTCGGTCCGCGATCTGAAGGTGCAGTTCTCCACCGAGGACGGCATCGTCAAGGCGGTCGACGGCCTCTCCTTCGACGTCGAACGCGGCAGGACCCTGGGCATCGTGGGCGAGTCCGGCTCCGGGAAGTCCGTCACCAACCTGACGATCCTCGGGCTGCACAGCCCGCGCAGCACGACCGTCGAGGGCGAGATCGTCCTCGACGGCAAGGAACTCGTCACCGCGCACGAGAAGGAGCTGGAGAAGCTCCGCGGCAACAAGATGGCGATGATCTTCCAGGACCCGCTGACGGCCCTGTCGCCGTACTACACCGTGGGCCGGCAGCTCTCCGAGCCGTTCATGAAGCACACCGGCGCCTCCAAGAAGGAGGCCAAGGACCGGGCCATCCAGATGCTGGACAAGGTCGGCATCCCGCAGCCCAAGGTGCGCTTCGACGACTACCCGCACCACTTCTCCGGCGGTATGCGCCAGCGCGCGATGATCGCCATGGCGCTGATGTGCGACCCCGACCTGCTGATCGCCGACGAGCCGACCACCGCGCTCGACGTGACCGTGCAGGCGCAGATCCTCGACCTGCTCAAGGACCTCCAGCAGGAGTTCGGCACCGCGATCATCTTCATCACGCACGACCTCGGTGTCATCTCGAACATGGCCGACGACCTGCTCGTGATGTACGCGGGCCGGGCCGTCGAGCGCGGCAGCGTCCGCGAGGTGCTGCGCTCCCCGAAGCACCCGTACAGCTGGGGCCTGCTCAGCTCGATGCCGCGCCTGGACGGCGACATCCAGGAGATGCTGACGCCGATTCCCGGTTCGCCGCCCTCGCTGCTCAACCCGCCCTCGGGCTGCCCCTTCCACCCGCGCTGCGTCTTCAAGGACGAGGTGCCCGGCAGCCGGTGCGTCGACGAGCGCCCGGAACTGGGCGAGGGCCGCGCCGCCGCCTGCCACCTCACGGCCGAGCAGAAGCAGACCATCTTCATCGACCAGATCCAGCCCCGGCTGCGGTAGGGAGAACCGAGACATGAGCGACAACCTCACCCTCCCCGCACAGCAGGGTCCCGCCGGCGCGACGAAGGAGGCACTCCTCCAGGTCGAGGGGCTGACGAAGCACTTCCCGATCTACGGCGGCTTCCCGATCAAGCGCAAGGTCGGAGCCGTACAGGCCGTCGACGGTGTCGACCTGAGCGTCGGCGTCGGCGAGAGCGTCGGCCTGGTCGGCGAGTCCGGCTGCGGAAAGTCGACGACCGGTCGGCTCATCACCCGGCTCCTGGAGCCGACGGCCGGCACGATCACCTACGCGGGCCAGGACATCTCGCACGCCTCGCGCCGGAAGATGGCGCCCGTGCGGTCCGAGATCCAGATGATCTTCCAGGACCCGTACTCGTCGCTGAACCCCCGGCAGACCGTCGGCACCATCATCAAGTCGCCGATGGAGATCAACGGCATCAAGCCGGCCGGCGGCACCGAGAAGCGCGTACGGGAGCTGCTGGAGCTCGTCGGGCTCAACCCCGAGCACTACAACCGCTTCCCGCACGAGTTCTCCGGCGGTCAGCGCCAGCGCATCGGGGTTGCCCGCGCGCTGGCCCTCAACCCGAAGCTGATCGTGGCGGACGAGCCGGTCTCCGCCCTGGACGTGTCGATCCAGGCCCAGGTCGTCAACCTGCTCCAGAAGGTCCAGGAGGAGATGGGCATCGCCTTCCTCTTCATCGCCCACGACCTGGCGATCGTCCGGCACTTCTCGCAGCGCCTCGCGGTGATGTACCTCGGCAAGGTGGTGGAGGTCGGCGACCGCGACTCCATCTACAACCGGCCCCGGCACCCGTACACGCACGCCCTGCTGTCGGCCGTCCCCGAGGTCGCGATCGACGACGAGACCGAGGAGCGGGAGCGGATCCGGCTCTCCGGGGACGTGCCCTCGCCGATCCACCCGCCGTCCGGCTGCCGCTTCCGCACCCGGTGCTGGAAGGCGCAGGACAAGTGCGCGACCGAGGAGCCCCCGCTGGTCCAGATCTCCGGCAACCGTGCGGGTCACCTGACGGCCTGCCACTTCCCGGAGGCGCCGACGACCGAGGCACGCGTCGAGGACATCGTCCTGGACCCGGCTCTCAGGGCGTTGGAGGACGTGGCGGCGGACGCACCGGCCGTGACCACGAAGGACTGACAGGGCTGGCAGGACTGACGCGGACGCCCGGGACGTCTCGCCCCGGCCCGGGGATGGCGCCTGCGGCCGTCCCGGGGCAGGCCGTCGTTCCGGGACGGGCCGTCGTTCCGGGGGCCGCACGGCAGTCCGCGGGCTTCGCGGCATCGGCCCGGGCCGGGGCTTCACGGCACTCCGGGGGGCACGCGGGTGGCCTGGTGGTAGTACATCCGCCAGCCCGCGGCGCCGTCGCCCGCGCGCCAGATCGAACTGTGCCTGGTCCTGCGCTCGCCGAGCCGGGTCTCGAACGTCAGATGCACCAGACCCGGCGCGAGCAGCACGCCCCTCATCCCGGAGGGCTCGTAGCGCGGGCCGTCCGCTGAACCGCCCTGATGGCCGGGCAGTTCGGCGAGCATGGTCTCGTACGTCCACCGCCGCCCGGACCCGCCGACCTCCACGAACTCCGGGTCGAGGAGCCGCCCGGCGAGTTCCCGCGAGGCGCGGACGGCCGGGTCCATGAGCCGCAGCTCGGCCGCGATCGCCCGTTCCACCTCGTCCGCCGCGGCACCGCCGGCCGCGCTGTCCGTCACTTCGTCCATGCGGACATCCCACCGGGCGCCGGGTGGGACACGCAATTCGTTTGAGCGGTCGGCGCGCCCCGTGCTACTCCTTTCGGCGCGGGGACACCGATCGTCAAGCGCACGACTCGTCAAGCACGCGGAGGGCTGGCCGGCATGGTGCTCGGAGACCTGGTGAGGCTGCGGCCGATGGAGCCGTCGGACGCCGAGGCGCTGTGGCGCTGGAACCACGACCCCGAGGTGATGCGCTGGATGAGCGACGGTTACGCCCAGCCGCTGGCCCAGGTCGCGAAGCGGCTGGCGGAACGGCCGCGCAACGCGTACGGCGACGTGCTCCACGGTGTCGAGGTGCTCGCCGACACGAAGCTCATCGGCCTGGTCCGGCTGCGCGACGCCGAGCCGGAGACCGGCTGCGCCGAACTCGACATCTACCTCGGCGAGAAGGAGTACTGGGGGCGGGGCTACGCCACCGACGCGACGCGGACGATCTGCCGCTACGGCTTCGAGAAGATGCGCCTGCACAAGATAAAACTGACCGTCGTCACCGAGAACCACGCCGCTCACCACGTCTACCGGAAGATCGGCTTCGTCGACGAGGGCAGACTGCGCCAGGAATTCCGCCGGGACGGCCGCTGGTACGACATGTACACGATGGGTCTGCTGGAGAACGAACTCCGCGACTGATATTCGCTCGACACGCCCGGCGATGTCCGCGAGGCTGCCCCGTCATGACGCGAACCGACACGCCACCCGCATGGGACGAACGCACGCAACTGGCCACCTTCCTCGACTACGCGCGGGACACTGCGCGCGCCAAGTGCGAGGGCGTGAGCCCCGAGGACGCGCGCAGGGCCCCGCTCCCCGGGTCCCCGCTGATGACCCTGTGCGGACTGATCAGCCACCTGCGATGGGTCGAACACCACTGGTTCGAGGTGGTGTTCCTGGGCGAGGAGCCGTCCGGGCCGTTCGTGGAGGCGACCGAGGACGACCCCGACCCGGAGATGCGGACCGCGGTCGACGTCCCGCTGCCGCGGCTCCTCGCCGAGTACGAGGAGCAGAGCGCCCGGTACCGCCGGCTGCTGGCGGAGCACGACCTGGACACCGCGGCCAAGCGCCCGGTCAGGGACGGGCGGCACGTCGACCTGCGCTGGGTGGTCCTCCACCTCATCGAGGAGACCTCCCGCCACAACGGCCACCTCGACATCGTCCGTGAACTGCTCGACGGGCGGACGGGTGTCTAGCCGGCCGTGCCCCGCCCCGACGGCGCCCGGAGGATCCGCGTGAACCCCGTCCTGCACAGCATCACCTTCGACTGCACGGGTGATCCGTACGACCTCGGGCTGTTCTGGAGCGGACTGCTCGGACGGCCGCTCGCCGACGACGACAAGCCCGGTGACCCGGAGGCGCTGATCACGGACCCCGACGGCGGGCCCCGGCTGCTCTTCGTCCGGGTCCCGGAGGGCAAGACGGCCAAGAACCGCGTCCACCTGGACCTGCGGCCGACGGGGCGCACCCGGGCCGCGGAGGTCGACCGGGCGGTCGCGCTCGGCGCCCGCGTCCTCGCCGACCACACGCGCCCGGACGGCGGCGGCTGGGTCCTCATGGCCGACCCGGAGGACAACGAGTTCTGCGTGGAACGGGGGGAGTCGGACCGCGCGGCGCCGCCCGCCGAAGCGGCCGGCCCGGCCCTCCGGGGCGCCGCGGCGTCCACCCTGCGCCTGGAGAAGGTCACCCCCGAGAACGTCGAGGCCGCCATCGCCCTCAGGGTCCGCCCCGACCAGGAACGCTTCGTCTCCACGGTCGTGAAGTCCCTCGCCGAGGCGTACGCGCAGCCCGAGACCGCCTGGCCCCGGCTGGTCTACGACGGTGACGAGCTCGTCGGCTTCGTCATGGCCTTCTTCGACGTCCGCTTCGACCCCGACAACCCCGGGGACCGGCTCCGCTCCGGCCTGTGGCGGCTCAACATCGCCGAAGGCAGACAGGGACGCGGGTACGGGACCTTCGCCGTGCGGGCGGTCTGCGAGGAGATCCGCCGCCGAGGCCGCTCCCGGCTCGTGACGGTCACGTGGGAGGCGGGCGAGGGCGGCCCCGAACCGTTCTACCTGCGCCTGGGCTTCCGCCCCACGGGCGAGACGAGCGGCGGCGAGCTCGTGGGCGAACTGGACCTGGACGCCTGAGGCGCCTCAGGGGGCACGCAGTGCCCTCTGGGGGCGCGGGGAACTGCGCGCTCAGCCACAACGGACCCGCGGATCACCGTCAACGCCCACCCCGATCCCGCCGCCCCGCGGAGCGCCCCCCACCCATGTGGGTCGGCAAATGTGCGGCATGTGAGTTCTGCACCGATATTGGGCGCAAAGGTACCGGCTCCGGCGCCGGAGCCGCAGCGCACCGATGAGGAGGCACTCCATGCGTGGAGCCACGCACGCCAGATGGGCCGTATGCGCGACGGCGGCAGCCCTCGCCGCGACGGCCTGCGGGGGAGGCGGGGACGGCGGCGACAGCGGCGGTGGCGGCGACGGCTCCGGGATCGTGAGTTCCTCGTGGGGCGACCCGCAGAACCCCCTGGAGCCGGCGAACACCAACGAGGTGCAGGGCGGCAAGGTCCTCGACATGCTCTTCCGCGGTCTCAAGCGCTACGACGCCGAGACCGGCAAGGCGAACGACATGCTGGCCGAGAAGATCGAGACCTCGGACTCGCAGAACTTCACCGTCACCGTCAAGGACGGCTGGACGTTCAGCAACGGCGAGGCGGTCACCGCGAAGTCGTTCGTGGACGCCTGGAACTACGGCGCGAGCCTCAAGAACAACCAGAAGAACGCGTACTTCTTCAGCTACATCGACGGCTACGACCAGGTCCATCCCGAGGACGGCAGCGACCAGAAGGCCCAGACCCTCTCGGGACTCAAGGTCACCGGGGACAACACCTTCACGGTCAAGCTCAACCAGAAGTTCTCGACCTTCCCCGACACCCTCGGCTACGCCGCCTTCGCGCCGCTGCCCAAGGCGTTCTTCGACGACCACGCGGCCTGGCTGAAGAAGCCGGTCGGCAACGGCCCGTACACCGTCGACTCGTACGCCAAGGGCTCGGTGCTGAAGATGCGCAAGTGGGACAAGTACCCGGGCGAGGACAAGGCCCAGAACGGCGGGGTGGACCTCAAGGTCTACACCGACAACAACACCGCCTACACGGACCTGATGGCCGGCAACCTCGACCTCGTCGACGACGTGCCCGCCTCCCAGCTGAAGAACGCCAAGGCCGACCTCGGCGACCGGTACATCAACACACCCGCGGGCATCATCCAGACCCTCGCCTTCCCGTTCTACGACAAGAACTGGGGCAAGGACGGCATGGAGAAGGTCCGCACCGGCCTGTCCATGGCGATCGACCGCGAGCAGATCACCGAGACCATCTTCCAGAAGACGCGGACCCCCGCCACCGACTGGACCTCCCCCGTCCTCGGCGAGGCCGGCGGCTTCAAGGAGGGGCTGTGCGGTGACGCCTGCGAGTACGACCCCGAGAAGGCCAAGGAGCTGATCGAGGACGGCGGCGGCCTCCCGGGCGGCCAGGTCAAGATCTCGTACAACGCGGACACCGGCTCCCACAAGGAGTGGGTGGACGCCGTGTGCAACTCGGTCAACAACGCCCTCGACAACGACAAGGCATGCGTCGGCAGCCCGGTCGGCACCTTCGCCGACTTCCGCAACCAGATCACCCAGTCCAAGATGTCGGGCCCCTTCCGGGCCGGCTGGCAGATGGACTATCCGCTGATCCAGAACTTCCTGCAGCCGCTGTACTACACCAACGCCTCGTCCAACGACGGCAAGTGGACCAGCAGTGAGTTCGACGACCTCGTCGACAAGGCCAACGCGGAGACCGACCAGGCCAAGGCCGTCGACCTGTTCCAGCAGGCCGAGGAGGTCCTGCGGGACGACATGGGCGCCATCCCGCTCTGGTACCAGAACGGCAGCGCCGGCTACTCGGACCGGATCTCGAACGTGGCGCTGAACCCGTTCAGCCTGCCCGTCTACAACGAGATCAAGGTCAGCTGAGCCGCGGGGGCGCGCACTGCGGCCAGCAGCCCGGCGCGCGCCCCCGCCAACCTCCGGAGCCCTCATGGGACGGTATGTGATCCGGCGTCTGCTGCAGATGATCCCGGTCTTCATCGGCGCCACCCTGTTGATCTTCCTGATGGTGAACGTGATGGGCGACCCCATCGCGGGCCTGTGCGGCGACCGGCAGTGCGACCCCGCGACGGCGGCCCAGCTGCGCAAGGAGTTCGGCCTCGACAAGCCCGTGTGGCAGCAGTACGCGACCTACATGGGCAACGTCTTCACCGGCGACTTCGGCACCGCGTTCAACGGGCAGGAGGTCACCGAGCTGATGTCGACCGCCTTCCCGGTCACCGTCCGGCTCACGATCGTCGCGGTCCTCTTCGAGGTCGTCATCGGCATCACGCTGGGCGTCGTCACCGGACTGCGCCGCGGCCGGCCCGTCGACACGGGCGTCCTGCTGGTCACCCTCGTCGTCATCTCGGTGCCCACCTTCGTCACCGGTCTGCTGCTCCAGCTGCTGCTGGGCGTCAAATGGGGCTGGATCAGCCCGTCGGTCTCCTCGGAGGCCCGCTTCGACGAGCTGATCGTGCCGGGCCTGGTCCTCGCGTCCGTCTCCCTCGCGTACGTGACCCGGCTGACCCGGACGTCCATCGCCGAGAACCGCCGCGCCGACTACGTCCGCACGGCCGTCGCCAAGGGCCTGCCCCGGCGCCGGGTCGTCACCCGGCACCTGCTGCGCAACTCGCTGATCCCGGTGGTCACCTTCATCGGCACCGACATCGGCGCGCTGATGGGCGGCGCGATCGTCACCGAGCGGATCTTCAACATCCACGGCGTCGGCTTCCAGCTCTACCAGGGCATCCTGCGCCAGAACACGCAGACCGTCGTCGGCTTCGTGACCGTCCTCGTCCTCGTCTTCCTGGTGGCCAACCTGCTGGTCGACCTGCTGTACGCCGTACTCGACCCGAGGATCCGCTATGCCTGAGCAGCCGACGCCGCCGGAGCGGCCCCTGCCCTCCATGCCGCCGGGGCCGCACCTGTCCGGCGGAGGGCGCGCCCCCGAGGACGGCGCCGTCGCCGCGACCGGCATGGGCGGCGCGATGGACCTCGCGACGGAGGAGGGCGCCTCGCTGCGGAAGCCGGCCACCGGACCACAGGGAACGGGCCCCCAGGACAGGCCCCGGTCCCTGTGGTCCGACGCCTGGCGCGACCTGCGGCGCAACCCCGTCTTCATCGTCTCGGGGCTGATCATCCTCTTCCTGGTCGTCATCTCCCTGTGGCCCTCGCTGATCGCCTCCGGCAACCCCCTCAAGTGCGACCTCGCCAAGTCCCAGGAGGGCTCCCAGCCCGGCCACCCCTTCGGGTACAACGGCCAGGGCTGCGACGTCTACACGCGCACGGTGTACGGGGCCCGGGTCTCCGTCACCGTCGGCGTGTGCGCCACGCTCGGGGTGGCGGTCCTCGGCTCGGTGCTCGGCGGACTCGCCGGGTTCTTCGGCGGGGTGTGGGACGCGATCCTCTCCCGGATCACCGACATCTTCTTCGCGATCCCCGTTGTCCTCGGCGGCCTGGTACTGCTGTCCGTCGTCACCAGCTCCACGATCTGGCCCGTGATCGGCTTCATGGTGCTGCTCGGCTGGCCGCAGATCTCCCGGATCGCCCGCGGCTCGGTCATCACCACCAAGCAGAACGACTACGTCCAGGCCGCCCGCGCGCTCGGCGCCTCCAACTCCCGGATGATGCTGCGGCACATCACGCCCAACGCGATCGCCCCGGTCATCGTCGTGGCGACCATCGCGCTCGGTACGTACATCTCCCTGGAGGCGACCCTCTCGTTCCTCGGGGTCGGGCTGCGGCCGCCCACGGTCAGCTGGGGCATCGACATCTCCTCGGCGTCCCAGTACATCCGCACGGCGCCGCACGCGCTGCTCTGGCCGGCCGGGGCGCTGGCCGTCACCGTCCTCGCGTTCATCATGCTCGGCGACGCGGTGCGCGACGCCCTCGACCCGAAGCTGAGGTGACCGCCGTGCTGCTCGATGTACGCGACCTGCACGTGGAGTTCAGGACCCGGGACGGGGTCGCCAGAGCCGTCAACGGGGTCACCCTCGGCGTGGACGAGGGCGAGACCCTCGCGGTGCTCGGCGAGTCCGGCTCCGGCAAGTCCGTGACCGCGCAGGCCGTGATGGGCATCCTCGACACCCCGCCCGGGAAGATCACCGCGGGCGAGATCCTCTTCAAGGGCCAGGACCTTCTCCAGCTCAAGGAGGAGGAGCGGCGCAAGGTCCGCGGCGCCCAGATGGCGATGATCTTCCAGGACGCGCTGTCGTCCCTGAACCCGGTGCTGAGCGTCGGCGCCCAGCTCGGCGAGATGTTCATCGTCCACCGGGGCCTGTCCAGGAAGGACGCGAAGGCGAAGGCCGTCGAACTGATGGACCGGGTACGCATCCCGGGCGCCGCCTCCCGGGTGGGCGACTACCCCCACCAGTTCTCCGGCGGCATGCGCCAGCGCATCATGATCGCGATGGCGCTGGCCCTCGAACCCGCGCTGATCATCGCCGACGAGCCCACCACCGCCCTCGACGTCACCGTCCAGGCGCAGGTCATGGACCTGCTCGCCGAACTGCAGCGCGAACTCGGCATGGGTCTCGTCCTCATCACCCACGACCTCGGCGTGGTCGCGGACGTCGCCGACCGGATCGCCGTGATGTACGCGGGCACGATCGTCGAGTCCGCCCCGGTCCACGACCTCTACAAGGCCCCCGCGCACCCGTACACCAAGGGTCTCCTGGAGTCGATCCCACGCCTCGACCAGAAGGGCCGGGAGCTGTACGCGATCAAGGGCCTGCCGCCGAACCTGATGAACATCCCGCCCGGCTGCGCCTTCAACCCGCGCTGCCCGATGGCCCGGGACGTCTGCCGCACCGACGTGCCGCCGCTGTACGAGGTGACCGAGGCGGGCCCGGACCGCAGGAGCGCCTGCCACTTCTGGAGGGAGTGCCTCCATGGCTGAGCCCGTCGAGACCGCCGAGCCGATCCTTCAGGTACGGGGCCTGGTCAAGCACTACCCGCTCACCCAGGGAATCCTGTTCCGCAAACAGGTCGGCGCGGTGAAGGCGGTCGACGGCGTCGACTTCGACCTCGGCGCCGGGGAGACCCTCGGCATCGTCGGCGAGTCCGGCTGCGGCAAGTCGACGGTCGCCAAGATGCTGGTCAACCTGGAGAGGCCGACCGCGGGCGAGATCAGATACAAGGGCGAGGACATCACCGGACTGTCCGGCCGCGCCCTCAAGGCCGTACGCCGCAACATCCAGATGGTCTTCCAGGACCCGTACACCTCGCTCAACCCGCGGATGACGGTCGGCGACATCGTCGGGGAGCCGTACGAGATCCATCCCGAGGTCGCGCCGAAGGGCGGCTGGCGCCGGCAGGTCCAGGACCTGCTGGACGTGGTCGGACTCAACCCGGAGTACATCAACCGCTATCCGCACCAGTTCTCCGGCGGCCAGCGCCAGCGCATCGGCATCGCCCGCGGTCTCGCCCTGCGCCCCGAGATCATCGTCGCGGACGAACCGGTGTCGGCCCTCGACGTGTCCGTGCAGGCGCAGGTGATCAACCTGATGGACCGGCTGCAGAGCGAGTTCGACCTGAGTTACGTCTTCATCGCACACGACCTGTCCATCGTGCGGCACATCTCCGACCGGGTCGGGGTGATGTACCTCGGCCGGATCGTGGAGACCGGCAGGGACGCCGAGATCTACGACCACCCGACGCACCCCTACACCCAGGCGCTGCTGTCCGCCGTGCCCGTACCGGATCCGGAGGCCCGTGCGCACCGGGAGCGGATCATCCTCTCCGGTGACGTGCCCTCACCGGCGAACGTCCCCTCCGGCTGCCGCTTCCGCACCCGCTGCTGGAAGGCCCGGGAGCGGTGCGCGCTGGAGGTCCCGCTGCTCGCGGTGCCCGCGGAGTTCCGGTACGAGGGCGGGCCGGCCGCGCACGACTCGGCCTGCCACTTCGCGGAGGAGAAGCAGGTGGTACCGCCCGAACCGCCGCAGGGCGGGCCTCCGGACGGGCCGTGACCGGCCGGCGGACACGCGCCGGCGTCGTTTACACACAGGCAACTCGGCCGACCCGGCACCGATATACGGACGCGTCACTCTGGACAGCGTACGGCCGTGCGGGTGCCGTGGACCGGCCGGGGCGCCATGACGCCCCGGCCGGTCGCCATCTGTCGCCCTCGGCCGCCTCGGCTCCCCTAGCGCAACCCGAGCGAGCGCTTCAGGAAGTCCACCTGGAGCAGCAGCAGGTTCTCGGCGACCTGTTCCTGCGGGGTCATGTGCGTGACCCCGGACAGCGGCAGCACCTCGTGCGGGCGGCCCGCGGCCAGCAGCGCGGAGGACAGCCGCAGAGAGTGCGCGACCACCACGTTGTCGTCGGCGAGACCGTGCACGATCAGCATGGGCCGGGCCGGCTCGGCGGCCCCCACCAGGCCGTCGTCGTCGATCAGCGAGTTCGCGGCGTACACCTCGGGCTGCCGGTTCGGATCGCCCAGGTACCGCTCGGTGTAGTGGGTGTCGTACAGGCGCTGGTCGGTGACCGGCGCGCCCACCACGGCCGCGTGGAAGACGTCGGGACGGCGCAGCGCCGCGAGCCCCGCGAGATAACCGCCGAACGACCAGCCGCGGATCGCCACCCGGGTCAGGTCCAGCGGGAAGTCCTCGGCGAGCGCCTGGAGCGCGTGCACCTGGTCGTCGAGGGCGACCGCCGCCAGATCGCCCTTGACCGCCTTCTCCCAGGCCGGCGAGCGGCCCGGCATGCCCCGCCCGTCCGCCACGACCACCGCGAAGCCCTGGTCCGCGAACCACTGGGGAGTGAGGTACGCGTTGTGCGCGGCCAGCACGCGCTGCCCGTGCGGCCCGCCGTACGGGTCCATCAGGACCGGCAGCGGGCCGTCCGTGTGACCGGTGGGGAGCACGACGGCGCACGGCACCCGGCGCGCACCCGCTTCCGTGAGGTGCACGCGCGGGCTCATTCCGGGGTGCTCGGCGTACGAGACCACGCTCACCGCCTCCGCCCGGCCGCCGGACCGCTGAGCGCCCGTCTCCCTGCGGTCACCCTCGCGCACCACCCGGACCTGGGCGCCCGGCCGGTCGGGGACGGCCGACACGAGCACGGTCACGCGGCCCGCCCGCACCGCGGAGTGCACCCCCGGCTCCCGCGAGATCCGTTCCACGCCGAGGTCGTTGACCCGGTAGACGTGCACCTCCCCGATCTCCGGCTCGGCCGCCGCCGATCCGGCCGACGCGGACACCAGGACGTCGTCGTCGGACACGTCGAGCACGGCACGTACGTGCAAGTGCGCGCCGGTCAGGACGCGTTCGCCCACCGCCAGCACCCGCGCCCCGCCCTCGTCGGCGATCCGTACGAGCTGTCCGCTCGGGCTCCAGCACGGCACACCGGGGAAAAGATCAAGCCATTGTGGATCTTCGTCCGCGTGGACCATCCGGGTCACCCCGGTGTCCGGGTCGACCGCCAGATAGAGCTGGCTCCTCTGGTCCCGCGCCTGCACGAGGAGCAGCGGCGCCCCGGCCGCGGACCAGTGCACCCGCGCCAGATACGGGTAGCGGGCCCGGTCCCACAGGACCTCGGTACGCGCCCCGTCGAGCCCCACCACGAACAGGCGTACGTCGGCGTTGTCGGTGCCCGCCGCCGGGTACGCGACCTGCTGCGGCTCCCGCCCGGGATGCGCCGGGTCGGAGATCCACCAGCGGCGTACGGGAGCGTCGTCGGCCCGTGCGACCAGCAGCCGGTCCGACTCCGGCGACCACCAGAAACCGCGCGAACGGCCCATCTCCTCGGCCGCGATGAACTCCGCGAGCCCGTAGGTGACCGTGTCCGACTCGGGCTCGGCGAGCGCCCGGTCGTCCTCGCCCTCGGCGCCGACGACCCGCAGGGCGCCCCCGGCGACGTACGCGACGAGCCGTCCGTCGGGCGACGGGCGGGGGTCGAGGACCGGTCCGCGGACCCGCAGCTCACGGGCCGTACCGGCCCGCAGTTCGGCGGTGAACAGCCGCCCCGACAACGCGAAGGACGCCCACTCCACGGCCGCGTCCGTGGCGTAGCCGACGATCCCCGCGCCGCCCTCGCGGCTGCGCTCGCGCCGGGCCCGCTCCGCCGCCGAGAGCCGCTCCGAGGAACCCCCGAGCAGCGCCCCCGGGTCGGCGGCAGGGCGTTCCTTGCCGCTCGCCACGTCGAGCACCCACAGCTGGTTCGCCCGGTCGGTGCCGGACGAGGACCGCAGGAACACGACACGCGAACCGTCGGGAGCCACCGTGAAGGCACGGGGTGTACCGAGGGTGAAGCGCAGGGTGCGCGCCTGCCGGCGCGGGAAGGAGAGAGGCTCGGTCGTCATGCTCCGACCATATTGGCCATGCGCCCCCTTGTGCGGCCGTGCGCCGATCAATGCGCACGCACGAATAGTTATGATCACTAGCGCTGCGTGGGTATCAACCCGCTGGCCGCTGTACGGATTTACTGCCCCCATTCCGACCCCCGACCCCCGGCCCCCGTGTCCCTGGGATCCTTTGGAGGTGAGCCGCCGTGGCACTTTCGATTTCGGCGGTGGTGCTGCTGGCGATCATCGTCTTCATCCTGATCAAGAAGTCAGGGCTGAAGGCGCCTCACGCCATCGTGTGTGTCCTGTTCGGCTTCTACCTCGCCAGCTCGACGATGGCACCGACCATCAACGAGCTGACCACGAACATCGCCGGCATGATCGGGGACATCAAGTTCTGACCCCTCCGGGCGCCTCGTAGGGTGGGGGCCATGACCGAACTGCCCTCCTCCGGCCCTCGGGCGGGGGGAACCCCCACCCGCCCCGCCGGGCGTCTGCTCCTGGTGCACGCGCATCCGGACGACGAGGCGATCAACAACGGCGCCACCATGGCCCGGTACGCGGCCCTGGGCGCCCAGGTCACCCTCGTGACCTGCACGCTGGGCGAACAGGGCGAGGTCATCCCGCCCGGGCTCGCCCATCTGTCGGGCCAGGACCTCGGCGAGCACCGGCTGGCGGAGCTCGCCGAGGCGATGCGTGAGCTGGGCGTACGCGACACCCGTTCCCTCGGCGGCCCCGGCCGCTACCAGGACTCCGGGATGATGGGCGTCCCCGAGAACGACAACCCCCGCTGCTTCTGGCGGGCCGACGTCGACGAGGCCGCCGCGGACCTGGTCCGGGTGATCCGCGAGGTACGCCCTCAGGTGCTCGTCACCTACGACCCGAACGGCGGATACGGCCACCCCGACCACATCCAGGCGCACCGTGTCGCCATGCGGGCCGCCGACCTGGCGGCCGAGCCGGACTTCCGCCGTGACCTCGGCGAACCGTGGGCGATCGCGAAGATCTACTGGAACCGCGTGCCGCGCTCCGTCGCCGAGGAGGGCTTCGCCCGTCTGACGGACGTCCTCGACGACCTGCCGTTCCCCGCCCGCGCCGCGATCGACGACGTGCCCGGCGTGGTGGACGACTCCGTGATCACCACGGAGATCGACGGCACCGCCCACGCCGCCGCCAAGGCCGCCGCGATGCGCGCGCACGCCACCCAGATCGAGGTCGCCGAACCGTGGTTCGCCCTCTCCAACCGGCTCGCGCAACCGCTCTTCCCCGTGGAGTACTACGAGTTGGTGCGGGGCGAGCGGGGCGGACCGGCGCGGGAGACCGACCTGTTCGCGGGAATCGCGGAAGCAACCGGGGAAGTGACCCCGGACGCACGTACGGAGCCCACGGACGCACGTACGGACACGAGCACGGAAACAAGCACGGACACGAGCACGGAAGCAATCAGCGAGGGCGGTGCGCGATGAACGCGTCGGACAGATCGAACGCGGGCAGCCTGCTGGCCCAGCCCCTGCGACCGCCCTCCGCCGCCCGGATCGCCGCCCACCTGGGGCTCTTCGTTCTCGGAGCCGTGGTCGCGCTGGCCGGGGCGCTGATCCAGTCCGGCTTGTTCCCGGGCGGGCTGCTGCTCGCCCTCGCCGGAGCGGCGGGCCTGTTCCTCGGCGGATCGTGGGCGACCGGGGGCCGCGCCGGGGCGGTCGCGCCCGCGGCCGGCTGGATGATCGCCGTCGTCCTGCTCACCGCCAGCCGCCCGGAGGGCGACTTCCTCTTCGCCGCCGGAGCCGGCTCCTACCTCTTCCTGCTCGGCGGGATGGCGGTCGCTGTGATGTGCGCCACCCTTGGCCAGGGGTGGCAACCAGGCAGCGCCGCCGCCCGACTTGGCAAGTGACGTACCACTTCGCCACAGCGCGCAGGTGCAAGTCCGGTGTGGGTTTCCCCGACGGCCGCAAGATGCGGGAGACAAGTGGCCAGTATGGTGGTGCGCGCCGCCGAGCCGCCCGAATCGAGGTCGAGTAAACGGGCGGTGGAGCCAACCAGGAGAACCTGCCTTGAGTCGTGAAACTGACAGTTCGTCCTCCGGGCCCAACGGGCGCGGCGGAACCGCATACCCGTCGGGGACTCCGCCGTACGGAACGCCTGTGGCGTCCGACGCCGCCGCCGACACGGCTCGTACGGCCGGTGACCGGCCGGAACAGCCCAAGACCGAGACCACGCTGACGACCCGGATCCGCATCAACATCCCTGGATCCCGGCCGATTCCGCCGGTCGTCGTGCGCACGCCCGTCGCCAACGGAGGGTCCTCCGACGCCACGAGTGCGTCGCAGCCGGCCGCTCCGGACGCCGGCCAGGGAGCCGGACCGGCCGCATCGGCCGGCGGGCCCGTGGACTCCGACACCGGGTCGCACGCCATGCCCGCCGCGCCCGGCGTTGGCGGCGCCGACGGTGGAGCCGGCGACAAGACGAGCGACTGGTTCGCGCCACGCAAGGCCGGTGCGCCCAAGGGCGGCCCGGCCGGCGGCAACGCCAACGGCGCGGGACTGGCCGCCGGTTCGGGCTCCCAGGGTCCGGCGGCGGGTGCCGGTGCGGGAGTTGGCGCCGCCGGCCCGCCCGCGGGTCGGCCCGGCGGCGCCGGTGCGCCCCAGGGCCCCACTGCCGGCGGCCCGGCCAGGCCCGGCGGTACCAACGGCGCGGGACTGCCCGGCGCGGGCGGCACCGGGCCGGTGGCGCCCGGTCACGGCGGCGGTACCGGCTCCTTCGACGTGTCCCGTGCGCTGGCGGCGGGGCCGCTCGGCTCCGGGCCCGGCGGATCGCCGTACCCGGCGGGCGACGGCGGTGGCGAGCCGGGGCGCGACGGGCTCCCGTACTTCTCCGACGGCGGCCAGGCCGGTCAGGCCGGGCCCGCGGGCCCGACCGGCGGACCGGTCACCGGCGACACGCCGATGGCGGCGCCCGGTGCCCCCGGCGGCCAGGGCTTCCCGGGCGGGCAGGGCGGCGCGGGCTTCCCCGGTGGTCCCGCAGGCCCAGGCGGCGGTCATGGCGTTCCCGGCGGCCAGGGCGGCTCGGGCAACCCCGGCGCCCACGGCGGCCCCGGTGGCCCGGGCGGACAAGGCGGCCCAGGTCAGCACGGCGGTCCCGGTCAGCACGGCGGCCCCGGTGACCACGCCGGCCCCGGTGGCCCGGGTGACCACGCCGTACCCGGCGGGCCCGGTGGCCAGGGCGGCCCCGGTGCCCCCGATCCCTCGGGCTTCCCGGGCGGCAAGGGTGCCCAGAGCGGCTCCGCCTTCCCCGGCGGCCCCACGGGGGCCGGCCGTCCCGGTGGGGGGCTGAGCGACGACACCGCGATCCTCACCCCGCAGATCCCCGCGCCCGAACCGGGTACGCCCGGCTACGGCGGCGCCGCCGAGAACGTCTCCGGGCACACCCTGACCAGCGGCATCCCCGTCGTGCCCCCGGCCTCGAACTCGCCGTTCGGACCGGACACCCGCACCGACGGACCGCTTCCGCACCAGCCCCCGAAGCTGCCGGAGCCGGTCGCGCCGGCCGCGCCCGCGACCTCGCGGCCCAAGAAGAAGAAAAAGGGGCGCAGCAAGCTGGTGCTCCTGGTCACCGGCGTGCTGACCCTGGGCGGTATCGCGTACGGCGCCGGACTGCTCATGAACCACTCCGACGTGCCCAAGGGCACCAGCGTGCTCGGTGTGGACATCGGCGGCGGCACCCGTGACGAGGCCGTCAAGAAGCTCGACGACGCCTTCAAGGAGCGGGCGGCCAAACCGCTCCAGCTCTCGGTCGAGGGCGACACCGTCGCGCTCAAGCCGGACCAGGCCGGGCTGCAGCTCGACGGCCAGGCCACCGTGCGGGCCGCCGCGGGCAGCGACTACAACCCCGTCTCGGTGATCGGTTCGCTGTTCGGCAACGAGCGCGTCGTCGCCCCGGTGATGCCCGTCGACGAGGAGAAGCTGGCCGCCGCCCTGGAGCGGGCCGCGGGCGGCTCCGGCTCGGCGGCCGAGGGCACGATCAAGTTCCAGTCGGGCAAGGCCGTCGCCGTCTACGGCAAGGCGGGCAAGGGCATCGACATCGACCGGTCGACGGACGCCGTCGAGGAGGCGTACCGCACCCAGGTGGAGACCGGGAAGTCGGCCGCCGTGACCGTGCCGACCACGGCGAAGGAGCCCAAGGTCAGCAAGGCCGAGGTCGACCGCATGATGAAGGAGTTCGCGCAGCCCGCGATGTCCGGCCTCGTGACGGTCAAGGCCGGTGCGGCGGTGGTCCAGTTCAGCCCGGAGAACTCCCTGTGGAAGTTCCTCGGCGTCAAGGCCACCGACGAGGGCAAGCTGGTCGACTACTACGACCTCGACGCGCTCAAGGAGCTGTACGGAGGCGCGTTCGACGGTGTGCTGATCACCCGGGGCAACGGCAAGAGGACCGCCGTGACCCCCCAGGACGTGGTCGGCGCGCTGCGCCCGGCACTCCTCGGCAAGACGGAGGCGGACCGCGTCGGCGAGATCGAGACCGACCCCAGCTAGGACCTGACCGGCCGGCCGGAGGGTCGGACGGCGGAGGGTTGGACGGTTGGACGGCGGACGGTCGAGAGGGCACCCGGTGATGACCGGGTGCCCTCTCGCTCTGTCCGCCTGTCCCCGCCTGTCCCGTCCGCCGGGACACCCGCAGAACCGAGCCGCCGAGGTCCTGGGCTGCGCGGACAGTGCGTCCGCGGGGCGTCAGTTGAGCATCGCGCGGGCCGCGTGCGCCTGGCTGCGGACGCGGTCGGCCGCCGGTTCGTCGACGGCGGCCACGATCTCCGCGTACGCGTCGAGTTCCGTGGCGCCCGTGAGGAAGTCGCCGCGCTGGACGAGGAGCTGCGCCCGCTCGTAGCGCAGACGGGCGGGGTGGGAGGGGAGCAGCAGGGAGAAGTCGACCGCCCACAGGGCCACGTCGGAACGTTCGGGCCGGGCGGCGGCCCAGGCGCGGATGTTGTTGAGGATGCGCAGGACGACGTCGAGCGGATCGGCGGGCGCGAGCATCGAGGGGTCGAGCGGCGAGCCGGTGGCGCCGGCCACCATCAGCGCGGCGTCGGTGCCGGTCAGGACCCGGCCGCCGTCGAAGGGGTCGACGAGGACCTGCTGTTCGGGCGGGCCGAAGCCGACGACGAAGTGACCGGGCAGGGCCACTCCGTAGACGGGCGCCCCGGCCCGCCTCGCGACCTCCATCCACACCACCGAGAGCAGGATGGGCAGTCCGCGGTGGCGCCGCAGCACCTCGTGGAGCAGGGAGGAGTGCAGCCGCTGGTAGTCGCCGGGCGCGCCGCGGAACCCGAGGCCGCCGAGGTGCTCCGCGAGCGCCGTGGCCCAGGACCTCGGGCCGCCGGGCCGGAACGGCAGTTCCCCGGCCAGCCGGTCCAGCTCGATCTGTGCCTCGTCCATCCCGGTCTCGGTCAGCTCCCCGTCCGCCTGGGCACCGACCAGCAGACACAGGGCGGACAGGTCGGGGCGTTCGGCCCGTGCCTCGTCGCCGAACCGTCGCCGCCACTGGGCGCTCCGCTCCGGCTCGGGGGGATGAAGAGGACGCATAGGTGGCTCGTGCCCTTTCACGCCGATCGATACCGGTCCGTGGCGTAGCCACCGAATTCTCCGCGGGGGCTTTCGGAGTGGCCGGTGCCCTTGGCGTCCCCGGCGTCACCCGAGCTGTCCGGGCGACCTGCGTCGCCGGCTGCGGGCCGGTGGGGGCCGTTCGCGCGGTCCCCCGCGCCCCTCACGGGGCCCGGCGCCGGGGCTCGGTAGTGGTGGTACGTGTGGTGGGGGGTGAAGCCCATCCGGGCGTACAGGGCACGGGCGCCCGTGTTCTCCGTCTCCACCTGGAGCCAGCCGGCCGAGGCGCCCTCCTCCAGGGCCCGGCGGGCGAGCGCCGTCATGACGGTGGTGGCGAGGCCCTGGCGGCGCAGCGCGGGGTCCACCTCCACCGCGGCGAACCCGGCCCAGCGGCCGTCCACCACGCAGCGCCCGATCGCGGCCGGCGCACCGGGCCCGGTGCCGGGCACGGTCGCGAACCACACCGAGGGCCCGCTGCCGAGCACCCGCAGCGCCACCTCGCTCACTCCCTTGCGCTGGTAGCGGCCCAGCCACGCCTCGTCCGCCGTGCGGGACAGCGTGACCGTCCGTCCGGGGCCCGGCGGGTCCGGCAGGTCGGCCACCGGCGCGAGCGCTCCGGTCCACAGCTCCGCGGACACCTCGCGCACCCACCCGCGCGCCGCCAGCTCCGCGCCCAGCCGCTCCTGCGTCCCCTCGGCGCCCGTGGCGGTCTGCGCGTAGGCGGGCAGACCCCTGGCCGCGTACCAGTCCCGTACGCGTGACAGTGCCTCGTCCAGGGGTACGCCGGGATCGCCGAGCGGCAGCACCGAGTTGGCGCGCCGGGTGAAGCCGGACGCGGCCCGCAGCTCCCACTCCCCGAGCCGCTCCCGCTCCACGGGCTGCCAGGCTCGCGCGGCGACCCGCGCGAGTTCCTCGTACGAGGCGGCGGGCCCCCGTCGGCGGGCCGGCGCGGAGGGCACGACCTTGCCCGCCACCAGCGTCGATTCCGGAATTCGGACACTCTCTCCGGACCGGCGTGTGATCAGCAGCACACCGTCGTCCCATGATGTGAGAACGCCTACCGTGTCGGTGAACTTCTCACTCTCAGGGGCCCCTATTCGCAACCGTCGCACCGAGACGCGTTTCCCCACGTCAGCGGGGGTGACACGGACCTCGAGCCGGAAGTGTGCAGAGAAATCCACAGCTCAGTCCAACCCTCCTGTTCGGATCATGCCCAAGAACGGAGATACTAGGTGCGGGCATCGACGACGCCGCGCTCCCGCGCGCCAGGTGGCGGAGCCTGAACACGGCTCGCCAGCGCCCTATCGAGGAGGAACGACAGCGTGACCTACGTCATCGCGCAGCCTTGTGTCGACGTCAAGGACAAGGCGTGCATCGAGGAGTGCCCGGTCGACTGCATCTACGAGGGCCAGCGGTCCTTGTACATCCACCCGGACGAATGCGTCGACTGTGGTGCCTGTGAGCCGGTCTGCCCGGTCGAGGCGATCTTCTACGAGGACGACACTCCCGAGGAGTGGAAGGACTACTACAAGGCGAACGTCGAGTTCTTCGACGAGCTCGGCTCGCCCGGCGGTGCCAGCAAGCTGGGACTCATCGAGCGCGACCACCCCTTCGTCGCAGCGCTGCCGCCGCAGAACCAGTAAGCGGTCCGTGCGCTCGCGGCCCCGCCCGGCGGTGGCCGGGGGAGCGCCGCCCCGGTCCCGTACGGCTCAGCCGCCGTACGGGACCGCCGTGTTTGCCGCGCGCGACCGCACGTGTGTACGCACCGGACGTGCCGTCCGCACGAGAAAGTGAGCCAGAACCCGTGTCCGCAGTCTCCGACCGGCTTCCCGCCTTCCCCTGGGACAAGCTGGAGCCCTTCAAGGCGACGGCCGCCGCCCACCCGGACGGCATCGTCGACCTCTCCGTCGGCACCCCGGTCGACCCGGTGCCCGACCTGGTCCAGAAAGCCCTGGTCGCGGCCGCCGACTCGCCCGGTTACCCCACGGTGTGGGGCACCCCGGAGCTGCGTGACGCGCTGGTCGGCTGGTGCGGGCGACGGCTGGGCGCACGGGACCTCACCCACCGCAACGTCCTGCCGGTGGTCGGCTCCAAGGAACTGGTGGCCTGGCTGCCGACCCAGCTGGGCCTCGGCCCCGGGGACACGGTGGCGTACCCGCGCCTGGCGTACCCGACGTACGAGGTCGGCGCCCGGCTGGCCCGCGCGGAGCACGTCGCCTACGACGACCCGACGGACCTGGACCCCGGCGGCCTGAAGCTGCTGTGGCTCAACTCCCCGTCCAATCCCACGGGCCGGGTGCTCCCCCAGCGGGAACTCACCCGGATCGTGGCCTGGGCGCGCGAGCACGGCGTCCTCGTCCTCGCCGACGAGTGCTACCTCGAACTGGGCTGGGAGGCCGACCCGGTGTCGGTCCTGCACCCCGAGGTGTGCGGCGGCTCGTACGAGGGGATCGTCGCGGTCCACTCGCTGTCGAAGCGGTCGAACCTCGCGGGCTACCGGGCGGCGTTCCTGGCCGGCGATCCCGCGGTCCTGGGCGACCTGCTCCAGATCCGCAAGCACGGCGGCATGATGACGTCCGCGCCCACGCAGGCCGCCACGGTCGCCGCCCTCTCCGACGACACGCACGTCCAGGAGCAGCGCGAGCGGTACGCGGCCCGCCGCCGGGTCCTGCGCGACGCCCTCGAACGGCACGGCTTCCGGATCGAGCACAGCGAGGCGAGTCTCTACCTCTGGGCGACCCGGGACGAGTCCTGCTGGGACACGGTGGCCCATCTGGCCGCCCTGGGCATCCTGGTGGCCCCCGGCGACTTCTACGGCCCCGCGGGCGCAGCTCACGTACGCGTGGCCCTGACCGCCACGGACGACCGCGTCCAGGCGGCGGCAGAGCGCCTGCATCTTCGTTAGGACGGCCCCGCAAGGGGCGCGGGGAACTGCGCGACCAGCCCCCACCGCCCCGCACGCACCCACCGGACACGACCGAAGGGGCCCAGGGAAACACTCCCTGGACCCCTCCGTGCGCAGACCCGGCAAGCAGGCCGGACGGCGCCCGCTCGCTCAGCCGACCGGCAGCTTCTTCAGCGGCAGCTGCTCGGTCGGCAGCCCGCCCTTCGCGACGGACTCGGTCGGCAGCCCGCCCTCGGTGGCGGACCCCGCGGCGTCACCGACCACGTCACCCGTGGTCCCGGCGACGTCCCCGGCGGCCTTCTGCGCGGCGGGCGTCGCGGCCTTGACGGCCTTGCCGCCGGTCTTGCCCGCGACCGGCACGGCCTTCTTCACGGCCTTGCTGCCCGCGTCGCCGGCCAGCCCGGTGGCCTTCTGCGCGGCACTGTCGGCGGTGGTGCCCGCGTTGTCCAGCGCGGACAGGCCACCGAGGTCGGGGGCGGCCGGCAGCGCGGCCGCGCTCGCGGAGCCGGCCGCACCGACCACGGGCGCCGCCCCCGCTGCGATGAGCAGCGCGGCACGGGCGATCCGACGGGTCAGGGGGAGGGACATGGTGCTCCTTTGACGGAAGAGAACGAGGAAAGGTGTCACCGTGCCCGGCAGTTGGCCGACTGGCTGTCGGACGGCTGTCGATCGACCGGCTGTTGATCGTTCCGGGCTCGGACGCAGTGACTACCGCTCGAAGTCCGCGAAGGTTGCGGTGCCCCGACGTAAAGAGTTGTTAATGCGTCGCATTATCGGCTGCGGAGAAACCCGGGCAAAGGTGGCCCGCGAGGAAAGTCCGCCGAATCGCTACGGCCCTTTGTTCCCTAGGGATTTACCGTCGAATGGAGTGACGTGCGAGAGGCCCGTGGAAAACCGGGGCGCGGCGTCCGGACGGCACGCCGGGGATGCCTCCAACGGGTGAGGGTCCGTACTACTGCCCAGTGACGATTCGAACTTCGCCGGTGGCGTTCCGGGAGCCCGAGTCCTCGTCCCGCCATTCGCTGCGCGTGTTCCCGGCCGTCCACGCCCGGCCCGCGTACGAGACCCGCTCGACGTGCAGCGCGGACGAGTTGGCCACGGCCCAGTGCGCGAGGGCCCAGCCGCGCTGCCGCTCCCCGCCCCCGGCGACCCCGGTCCTCGGCACCGGTACGGTCACCGTGCGCGTGTCCCCGGAGCCGCTCACCTCGGTGGAGGGGACGGCGGAGGGCGTGGCCGACGGGGTGGCGGCCACCGCGGCGCCCGCCTCCTGGAAGACCTCGCGCCCGAAGTCCCGTACCAGGGCCGCGCGCACCGCCTCCGCGCCGCCGGTCCGCACGTCCGGGCGGCCCTCGCAGGTGAGGGTGGCGGCGGCGCGCCCGGTCAGGGCCGCCGCCAGGAGCGTCGCGTCGGGCTCGTGCTTCGCGTACGCGTCCGGGAAACCGCTGCGCTGGACGCGCTGCGCGGCGACCGTGAGCGGCAGCCGCTCGTAGTCCGTCACCTTGTCCAGGTGCTCGTAGAACTCGCCCGCCGCGTACGTCGGGTCCATGATCTCCGTCTCGGTGCCCCAGCCCTGTGAGGGCCGTTGCTGGAAGAGGCCGAGGGAATCCCGGTCGCCGTGGCGGATGTTGCGCAGGGCCGACTCCTGGAGGGCCGTCGCCAGCGCGATCGTGACGGCCCTCTCCGGCATGCCGCGGTTGGTGCCGACGGCCGTGATCGTCGCCGCGTTCACCGCCTGCTCCGCCGTGAACTCGTACGACGCGCCGTCGCCCCGGCCCGAGACGACCGTGCACTTGGGCACGCCGGTCCCGCCGGTCAGGTACTGCACGGTGAGATACCCCGCGACGCCGAGGAGCACCAGGAGGGCCGCCCCGAGACGGAGGAAGCGGCCGCGGCGTACACGAGTGACGGAAGTGGGGGACGGCTCAGGCACCCGTACAAGGTACTGGAGAGTACGGTCGGCGGTCCGTGAGGTTGTGGACAACGGGTCCCGGGGGCAGGGGGAGACGGTCCGGCCGGCGCGTTAGGGTCGACGCCATGGCCGACACCCCGCTCGACGTCCCGCTCGACCCGCCGCTCGACCTCACCCTGGACGCCGCCCGGCTCACCGCGCGTCTCGTCGACCTCCCCTCGGAGAGCGGCACCGAGAAGCCCCTCGCGGACGCCGTCGAGACCGCCCTGCGCGCGCTGCCGCACCTCACGGTCGACCGGTACGGCAACAACGTCCTCGCGCGGACGAACCTGGGCCGGGCCGAGCGCGTGATCCTGGCCGGGCACATCGACACGGTCCCCATCGCGGACAACGTGCCCTCGCGGCTGGACGAGGACGGCGTGCTCTGGGGCTGCGGCACCTGCGACATGAAGTCGGGCGTCGCGGTACAGCTGCGGATCGCGGCCACGGTGCCGGCCCCCAACCGCGACCTCACCTTCATCTTCTACGACAACGAAGAGGTCGCCGCGGACCTGAACGGCCTGAAGCACGTGGCCGAGGCCCGCCCAGAGTGGCTGGAGGGCGACTTCGCGGTCCTCCTGGAGCCCTCCGACGGGCAGGTCGAGGGCGGCTGCCAGGGGACTCTGCGGGTGCTGCTGAGGACGACGGGGGAGCGGGCGCACTCCGCGCGCGGCTGGATGGGCTCGAACGCCATCCACGCGGCCTCCGCGATCCTCGCGCGCCTCGCCTCGTACACACCGCGCCACCCGGTCATCGACGGCCTCGAGTACCGCGAGGGCCTGAACGCCGTCGGGATCACCGGCGGGGTGGCCGGCAACGTCATCCCCGACGAGTGCGTGGTGACCGTCAACTTCCGTTACGCGCCCGACCGCAGCGAGGAGGAGGCCGTCGCGCACGTCCGTGAGGTCTTCGCCGACTGCGGTGTCGACGAGTTCGTCGTCGACGACCACAGCGGCGCGGCCCTGCCCGGTCTGTCCCACCCGGCCGCGGCCGCCTTCGTCGAGGCCGTCGGGGGCACCCCGCAGCCCAAGTACGGCTGGACGGACGTCTCCCGCTTCAGCGCGCTCGGGGTCCCGGCGGTCAACTACGGCCCCGGCAACCCGCACTTGGCGCACAAGCGGGACGAACGGGTGGACACCGCCAAGATCCTGGCGGGCGAGGAGCGGCTGCGGGCCTGGCTGACGGCCTGACTCCGGCTCGGCCGACGGTCCGATCCATGGCGGACATGCCGGCGTCCCCCCTCCGTCACCTCCGTCGATCTACGCTGAGGTGGAACGATCGCCAAGCGGAGGGAGCGGACATGGCTACCGGCAACCCCGAGGGCAGCAAGCGGCCACCGGAGGAGCAGCAGCTGGGCCCCGTGCTGCGCAGGCGGGGACAGGTGCAGGCGAGCACGACGGACCAGCGGCTGCTGGACGAGCGCGCTCCGACGGACTGGGTGCACACCGATCCCTGGCGCGTGCTGCGCATCCAGTCGGAGTTCATCGAGGGCTTCGGTACGCTCGCCGAACTCCCGGCCGCCATCAGCGTCTTCGGCTCGGCGCGCACACCGGTGGACTCTCCCGAGTACGAGGCGGGGGTCGCGCTCGGCCGCGGCCTGGTCGAGGCGGGCTTCGCGGTGATCACCGGCGGGGGTCCGGGGGCCATGGAGGCGGCCAACAAGGGCGCGTGCGAGGCGAGGGGCGTCTCCGTCGGCCTCGGCATCGAGCTGCCCTTCGAGCAGGGGCTCAACGAGTACGTCGACATCGGCCTGAACTTTCGGTACTTCTTCGTACGAAAGATGATGTTCGTGAAGTATGCCCAGGGGTTCGTGGTGCTGCCCGGCGGTCTGGGCACCCTCGACGAGCTCTTCGAGGCCCTCACGCTCGTCCAGACCCAGAAGGTGACCCGGTTCCCGATCGTGCTGTTCGGCACGGAGTACTGGGGCGGGCTCGTGGACTGGCTCAAGAACACGCTGATCGCCCAGGGCAAGGCGGCGGAGAAGGACCTGCTCCTGTTCCACCTCACGGACGACGTGGACGAGGCGGTGGCGTTGGTGTCGAAGGAGGCGGGGAGGTAGGGCCCGGCCGGGTTCTCGAACGCCGGACGGGCTGGATCTCCAGCCCGTCCGGCGTTCGAGGACAAGTTCGAGGACAAGGGGGTCTGGGGGCGCAGCCCCCAGGGTCGGGACGGAAAGGGGCGGCGGGGGCGAAGAAGGTCCTACGCCAGCCCCCGCCGGGCGACCGCCGGCGCCCGGTGCCCGGCGATGGACGCCACCATGTCCAGCACCTGCCGCGTCTCGGCGACCTCATGGACCCGGTAGACCTGGGCCCCCAGCCACGCGGACACCGCGGTCGTCGCCAGCGTCCCCACCACCCGCTCCTTGACCGGCCGGTCGAGCGTCTCCCCCACGAAGTCCTTGTTGGACAGCGACACCAGCACGGGCCACCCGGTCGACACCATCTCCCCGAGCCGCCGCGTCGCCTCCAGACTGTGCCGGGTGTTCTTGCCGAAGTCGTGCCCCGGATCGATGAGCACGGACTCCCGCGGCACCCCCAGGGACACGGCCCGCTCGGCCAGCCCCACCGTCACCCGCAGGATGTCCGCCATGACGTCCTCGTAGGCGATGCGATGGGGACGCGTACGCGGCTGCGTGCCACCCGCGTGCGTGCACACGATCCCCACTCCGTACCGTCCCGCGACCTCCGCGAGCCGCGGGTCGACCCCGCCCCACGCGTCGTTCAGCAGGTCCGCGCCGGCCTCGCACACGGCCTCGCCCACCTCGTGCCGCCAGGTGTCGACACTGATGACCACGTCGGGGAAGCGGCGCCGCACCTCGGCGACGAACCCGACGGTCCGCCGCGCCTCCTCCTCGGCCGTCACCTCCTCGCCGGGCCCGGCCTTGACCCCGCCGATGTCGATGACGGCGGCCCCGTCCGCCACCGCCTGCTCCACGCGCGCGAGTGCCGGCTCGTCGCGGAAGGTGGCTCCCCGGTCGTAGAAGGAGTCCGGGGTCCGGTTCACGATCGCCATGATCACCGGCTCGTGCGCGTCGAACTCGCGCGTGCCCAGCCTGAGCATCCCCTGTGGCCTCCTGCGGTAGTTGAAGCGGATGTCGCTGTTCCGCCGCCTGCGACCCTAACTGTCAGAGTCGCATGGCACGATCGGTGCCTGACACTTACCGTGCCGACGCGCCCGCGCCGGCATCAGAGCGTGGGGACCTCAGAGATGTTCATGTTCCTGTTCCTGGTCGTCGCCCTCGTCGTCGTGGTCGGCGCGGTGACCCTCTCCGTGGTCGGAGGCGGTGACAGCGCCGCCCTGCCCGAGGTGGCGCCGGAGCGTCTGCGGGACCCGCTGCCCCTGGACCGCCCCCTGCACCGCGGCGACGTGGAGGCACTGCGCTTCCCGCTGACCCTGCGCGGCTACCGCATGGCGGACGTGGACGACGCCCTGGGCCGCCTCGGCGCCGAGCTGGCCGAGCGGGACGCCCGGATCGCCGACCTGGAGGCCGCGCTGGCCGGAGCCCGTTCGACCGCGGCGCCCTCCCTGGAGAAGCCCGCGGAGGAGGACCACCGGTGAGCGAGGCCCTGAGGGGCGCCGACGGGGCCCTGCGCTGCCCCTGGGCCCTGTCGACCGACGACTACGTGACGTACCACGACGAGGAATGGGGCCGCCCGGTCCACGGCGACGACGCGTTGTACGAGCGGCTGTGCCTGGAGGCGTTCCAGTCGGGCCTGTCCTGGATCACGATCCTGCGCCGCCGTGCGGGCTTCCGCGCCGCCTTCGCCGGCTTCCGGATCGCCGAGGTGGCGACGTTCACGGACGCCGACAAGGAGCGTCTCCTCGCCGACGCGGGCATCATCCGCAACCGCGCCAAGATCGAGGCGACGGTCGCCAACGCGCGCGTGCTGGCCGACTGGGCCCCGGGTGACCTGGACCGCCTGATCTGGTCGTACGCCCCGGATCCGGCGGCCCGTCCCACTCCGAAGACCCTCGCCGACGTCCCGGCGGTCACCGACGAGTCCACGGCCCTCTCCAAGGCCCTCAAGAAGCAGGGCATCCGCTTCGTGGGCCCCACCACGGCCTACGCCCTGATGCAGGCGTGCGGCCTGGTCAACGACCACTTGGCGGACTGCACGTCCAGGACGGCGGTCCGGTAGGGGGCGCCCGCGGAGGGGCGCCCCGCAAGGGGCGCGGGGAACTGCGCGCCAAGCCCCCACCCACCCCCGGCCTGAGCCGGCGAAGCGCTACCGGCCGAGGTACTTCGGCTTCTCCTTGTCGACGAACGCCTGCACGGCGATCAGGTGGTCCTCGGAGGACCCGGCCCGCGTCTGCAGCTCGTCCTCCTTCTCCAAGGTCTCGTCCAGGGAGTGGGAGATCCCGAAGGCGAGCGACTCCTTGAGCGCGGCGTACGCCAGGGTCGGCCCCTCGGCCAGCGCACGCGCCACCTTCAGCCCCTCCGCCGCGAGCTCGGCGGAGGGCACGACCCGGTTGGCGATCCCCAGCTCGTACGCCTCCTGCGCGGTGATGCTGCGCGGGAAGAGCAGCAGGTCGGCGGCGCGGGAGGGCCCGACGACCCGGGGCAGCGTCCAGGAGATGCCGGAGTCGGCGGTCAGCGCGACCCCCGCGAACGACGTGTTGAAGGCGGCCGTGTCGGCGACGACGCGGTAGTCCGCGGCGAGCGCGAACCCGAACCCCGCGCCGGCCGCGACACCGTTGACCGCGGCGACCACCGGCTTCGCCGCTCCGGTCAGGGCCCGCACGATCGGGTTGTAGTGCTCCTGGACCGTGCTCATCACGCCCTCGCCCGCGCCCGAGGCGCGGGCCGCCAGCAGTCCGCCGACGTGCTCCTTGAGGTCCTGGCCCACGCAGAACGCCCGGTCGCCGGCCGCGGTGAGCAGCACGGCCCGTACGGAGTCGTCCGCCGCGGCCTCCCGCGCCGCCTCCCGGAAGGCGACCTTGGTCTGCGTGTTCATCGCGTTCATCGCTTCGGGGCGGTTCAGCGTGATGGTCGCTAGTCCGTCGCTCACCTCGTAGAGCACGGTGTCGGCCATGATGGTCCCCTCCGGTGTCGCGGCTCGTCGTACCCGTCGGTACGTACTGCTTCCGGGGACAGCATGGCGGAGATCACGGGGGGCGGCGGACTTCGTACATGTGACCTGCGTCAAAGAATTCCGCTGCCCGAAAGTCCATGCAGTGGCGCAGTATCGCAGTCACACCACCGAATTGGGTGGTTTTGCTCAAGCGCGTTGCGCAAGCGATGCCGACTGATGTTGGTCATCGGGTCCTGAGATGCGGGATAATGGCTTGGAAGCAATGTGTTCGATGCCGGTGACGCGTGTCCGACGGAGGATACGTGCCCTTCTAGGGGGCCGTCGGCGACGATGAGCTGGTTTCAGGAAGGGGAACGAGCATGGCGGCCATGAAGCCGCGGACGGGCGATGGCCCGCTCGAGGTGACCAAGGAGGGGCGGGGCATCGTCATGCGCGTTCCGCTCGAAGGCGGCGGTCGGCTCGTCGTCGAGCTGACCCCCGACGAGGCCGACGCGCTCGGCGACGCCCTCAAGAAGGTCGTCGGCTGACGCGGAACGCGACCATACCCTTCCGCTGCCCCGGCATCAACGCGATGTCGGGGCAGCGGTGTCTTCGGGGTACGTGACCGGCGCGCGCCCGGGATGTCCGGCGCGCGGAAGCCGTGATGTCCGTGCGGGCCGGGCCGTTCCCTCGCCCGTCGGGGTGAGACCGGTTCAGCGCTTGACCGCGCACAGCAGGCCGTCGCCGACCGGCAGCAGCGAGGGGACCAGCTCCTGGCTCTCGCGGATCGCGCGCAGCAGTTCGCGCAGCCGCAGTACCTCCGTGGGCTGCGGGCCCGACTCCACCGTCCGCCCGTTGGCGAACACGCCTTCGAAGACGACGAGGCCACCCGACCTCAGCAGGCGCAACGATTCAGCGAGGTAGTCGAGGCACTCGAGGCGGTCACCGTCGCAGAAGACGAGGTCGTACCCCGCGTCCGCGAGCCGGGGCAGGACGTCCAGCGCGCGGCCCGGGATGAAGCGGGCCCGGTTGCTGGCGAAGCCCGACGCGCGGAAAGCCTGGCGGGCGAACTGCTGGTGCTCCGGTTCCGGGTCGACGGTCGTCAGTACGCCGTCCGGCCGCATCCCGTGCAGCAGATGGATTCCGGAGACTCCGGTTCCGGTACCGATCTCCGCGACGGCCTTGGCGTCCACGGTGGCCGCGAGCAGGCGCAACGCGGCGCCCGTGCCGGGCGACACCGAGCGCAGCCCTGCTTCCCGGGCCCGCTCCCGGGCCCAGTGCAGCGCCTCGTCCTCGGGGACGAAGGCGTCGGCGAACGCCCAGCTCGTCAGCCGGTTGCCGGTAATGGCCCTCTCCTGTCCCCGTGGTTGCCTGGGCGTGACTGTATCCGTTGCCGCCGGGAACCCGCAGATGGGACCAGGCGTTGAGAGAGTGCGAGGAACGGGCGGGGAACTACACGGGGGTGGCGGGTGGACCGGGACACCGAGCAAGTGCTGACGCAGCCATATGAGCGCGTATCAATTTCTCGTAAAACCGCTTATCCGGAGCTAACGGGCGAGGTGGCTATGGTAGGTGCTCCACTGGACACCACCAGAGCCGACAGGGGAGGTGCGGCTGTATCTGTGGATCGGGGAGGGGTGCTTCGGCGCCTGCTCAGATCGGCGGGTGAGCCGAAATCCGTGAACAACACTGCTGACCGTTCCACTGCCGACTCCGCGCAGACAGCGACCTTCACGTCCGACGCGGATTCGCAGGCGTGGACTCCGCCCACCTGGGAGGAGATCGTCAGCACGCACAGCGGCCGGGTGTACCGGCTCGCCTACCGCCTGACGGGCAACCAGCACGACGCCGAGGACCTGACACAAGAGGTCTTCGTCCGCGTCTTCCGCTCCTTGTCGACCTACACGCCCGGCACCTTCGAGGGCTGGCTGCACCGCATCACCACGAACCTCTTCCTGGACATGGTCCGCCGCAAGCAGCGCATCCGCTTCGACGCCCTCGGTGACGACGCGGCCGAGCGCCTGCCCAGCCGCGAGCCCTCCCCGCAGCAGGTCTTCAACGACACGCACTTCGACGCGGACGTCCAGCAGGCCCTCGACACGCTCGCGCCGGAGTTCCGCGCGGCGGTCGTCCTCTGTGACATCGAAGGGCTCTCGTACGAGGAGATCGCCGCGACCCTGGGCGTCAAGCTCGGCACGGTCCGCAGCCGCATCCACCGCGGACGCTCCCAGCTGCGCAAGGCGCTCGCCCACCGTTCTCCCGAGGCCCGTGCCGAGCGCCGCGGTTTCGCGGTCACCGGAGTGCCCGCTCTGGGAGGAGGGGGCGCGAGCGCGTGACTGGATCACGGCTGAATCCCACCGACGGGCCCCTTGCCGAGCAGCACCTCGGCGACCGGCTCTCCGCCCTGGTGGACGGTGAGCTCGGCCACGAGGCGCGTGAGCGCGTCCTGGCCCACCTCGCCACCTGCGGGAAGTGCAAGTCCGAGGCCGACGAGCAACGACGCCTGAAGAACGTGTTCGCGGAGGTCGCCCCGCCGCCCCCCTCCGAGAGCTTCCTGGCCAGACTGCAGGGGCTTCCCGGAGGAGGCGACCCGGACAGCGACAGCCCGCGGCTGGGCCGGGGGGCGTTCGGAGAGTCCGGGGTCTTCGACGTGAAGCCCGAGTCCTTCGGTTACGTGCCCTCCGGCCCCCATGCGGCCGTGCTGCCCTCCGAGCAGCGCGGGTTCCGCATCCACGACATGGGCCGGCGTGAGGCCGAGCGCTCGGCCTCCAGGGGCCTGCGCTTCGCGGCCGCCGCGGCCGGCGCCGTCTCGCTCGCCGCGATCGCGCTCGGCGGGGTGTCGACCGGCGTGCCGGCCGACACCACGGACGCCCGGGGCGGCTCGGGCTCCGGAAGCAACGTGACGCCGGTGCGCACGTCCGGCACGAGCGGTGCGGCGGGCTCCGACTCGCAGCGCCGTCGGTCCGTCGCCCCCCTGCTCGCGCAGGGCCAGCGTTCCTTCGCCGGCGAGGGCGGCGCGCAGACCGAACTGTCCGCGCCGCTGCTGCCGGGCGTTCCGTCCCCCGGTGTGCCCGCCCCGGTCGAGCGGAGCGTGAGCCCGGTGCATGCGCTGACCACGCCCGTGATGGCGGGCGCCGCCGCCATGACCCCGCTCATACGTCCGTTCGCCCCGGCCCCACCGGTCACGCTGACCACCTGGTCCTCGGGATCGGCGCTCGAGGCGTCCGTCCTGTCGGCCGTGCCGTCGTCCGACCCGTCCGTCTCACCCACGCCTTCCTCCTCAGGCTGAACCGGCCCTCTGCGCGGCGGCCCGCGAACCTGGTTGAATCCAGGGATGGGCCGCGCCCGCCGCAGGTGACCGGGCGCGGAGGTCGACGAACCGCGGCGACCGCCGACGTGCCGTGCCGCGGGTCAGGTGTGGGGAGAGCATGGACGAGGGGAAGCCCACGAAGCCGAAGTGGTGGAGCCGGCCACGGACCCACGTGCCGGATACCGCTCCGGCGGACCCGGCTTCCGCGGGGGACGGCACGAGCGGGTTTCACGGGGGCGACATGGACGGCGACTTCGAGCTGGAGAAACCCGCGGGGGTGAACGCGGGCGTGGGCGCAGGTGCGGGCGCGGGTTCGACCGTGGGTGCGACCGCCGTCGCCGGTGCGGATGCAGGTGCCGGTGCGGGTCCGGCTGTCGGGCAGGTTCCGGATGACGTGCGCGGCGGCACGGGCGGGCCGGCCCCTGCCGAGCGGTCCAGGCCCCTGCACGATCCGGACCCGTACAGCACACCGCCGTACGGCGGGCCCGGGCCCTGGGCCCCCGCGCCGCCGGTGCAGCACCCCGGTACGACCCCCGCGCACGGCACGGCGACGGAGGCAGCGGCCCTGCCCCCGGCCGCCCCGGCGGAAGCCGGAACGGAGACGGCGGCCCCGCAGCCGCTCGCCCAGCAGCCCCAGCAGGCGGGGAGCGAGCCGGGTCCGGAGCTGCCGGCCGGTTATCGGGCCGCGGCTCCGCATGCCGCTTCCGACCTCGGCACGCATCAGGCTCCCGCCCCCGCTGCCGGTCCCGTTCCGCACACCCCCTGGCAGAACTACGATCCCTGGGCCACCGCGCCCCTCCAGCACCACGGAGCCACCGCCGAGGCGCCGGGCGTGCGTCGCGGACGGACCAGGCGCGCCCTGGCCCTGGCGGCCGTACTGCTCGCGCTCGTCTCCGGGGGCGTGGGCGGGGCCGTGGGCGCCCACCTGGAGCGCAACGGCGGGATCGACGACGTGGAGCTGCCCCAGGCCGGCGTGGAGGCCGAGGGACGGGCACCGGGCAGCGTGGCCGGTATCGCGGCCAGCGCGCTGCCGAGCGTGGTGACGCTGCACGTGAGCGGCTCGGAGGCGCAGGGCACCGGTACGGGGTTCGTACTCGACCGGCGCGGCCACATCCTCACCAACAACCACGTCGTCGACCCGGCGGACGGCAGTGGCGAGATATCCGTGACCTTCAGCGGCGGCGAGACCGCCAGGGCCGAGATCGTGGGCCACGACAGCGGGTACGACCTCGCCGTGGTCAAGGTCACCGGCGTCAGCGGCCTCAGGCCCCTCTCGCTCGGCAACTCCGACAACGTCCAGGTCGGCGACCCGGTCGTCGCCATCGGCGCGCCCTTCGACCTGGAGAACACCGTCACCGCGGGCATCATCAGCGCCAAGGAGCGCCCCATCACGGCGGGCGGCGAGGAGGGCGACGGCAGCGACATCTCGTACGTGGACGCGCTGCAGACGGACGCCCCGATAAACCCCGGCAACTCCGGCGGCCCCCTGGTCGACTCCAAGGCCCGCGTCATCGGCATCAACAGCGCCATCCGCTCCGCCGACAGCGGCTCCGACCTGGAGGGCGGCCAGTCCGGCTCGATCGGCCTCGGCTTCGCCATCCCCATCAACCAGGGCAAGCGCGTCGCCGAGGAGCTCATCAACACCGGCCGGGCGACCCACCCGGTCATCGGGGTGACGCTCGACATGGAGTACACCGGCGACGGCGCCCGGGTCGGCACCAAGGGCAGCGACGGCGGCCCTCCGGTCAACCGGGGCGGCCCCGGTGCCCGGGCCGGCATCAAGGCCGGTGACGTCATCACGAAGGTCGACGGACGGCGTGTGCACTCGGGGGAGGAGCTCATCGTCAAGACGCGGGCGCACCGGCCGGGCGACCGGCTGGAGCTGACGCTGGAGCGCGACGGCAAGGAGCGGAAAGTCACCCTGGTCCTGGGCTCCGCCGACGGCGACTGAGCCCGAGCCGCTCCCGCACGGCGGACATCCTGGAGAACCCCACGTGTACACGCGGTCCGGGAGCCCCGGACAGTACCGGTCGGACGGGATCGCCGGGTACCGTGGACCCGGCCCGGACCACGGAACGACCTGCCGAGCACCGAGGACATCGCAAGGAGCTACAAGGTGTTCAATGACATAGGACCGCTCGAGCTGGTGACGATCATCGTCCTCGCCGTGCTCGTCTTCGGTCCGGAGAAGCTCCCGAAGATGATCCAGGACGTCACGCGCACCATCCGCAAGATCCGTGACTTCTCGGAGAGCGCAAAGGCGGACATCCGTGAGGAACTGGGGCCGGAGTTCAAGGACTTCGAGTTCGAGGACCTCAACCCCAAGACGTTCATCCGCAAGCAGCTGGACAACGACGAGCTGGGGCTCAAGGAGATCCGTAACGGCTTCGACCTGAAGAAGGAGATGGCCGAGGTCACGGACGCCGTGCACGGCCGTGAGTCCGAGTCGTCGTCGTCCTCGTCCTCCTCCGCGGGCTCCGCCGGCGGCACCGTCGACATGACGAAGAAGCGCGAGAGGCTCGCACCGGACGAGCGCCCGCCGTTCGACGCGGACGCGACCTGAGTGCTGGGCCGGTGAGCGACCGGCCGGCCTGAGCGCTCGGCCGGTCCGGTCGGCTCTTTCCGCGCGCCGGCCGGTCCGGTCGGCCGTCCTTCCGGGTGCCGGCCGGCTTCCGTCCGTTCAGGATGGGCCGTATCCGGTGCGTATGTGAGCCATGTGCCGACCGGTTTCGCGGCCCGTGGCGGAGCTGTGGCTATCCTGCCTAGTTGTTGTGCGGACCGGAAGGACGCCCGAAGGGGGGCGGGCCGCCCGGTTCGACGAGAGCGAGGAGGCGTCCGGGCAGATGGAGACGACAAGTCGGGTAGGCGCGCAGGCGCCGGCAGCGGAGGGCGGCCAGCAGCTCCCCTCCGCCCGGCGTACGGTCGACGGCTACCTGCTGGCGCCCTTCCCGTGGTACGGCCTCGACGAGGCGTTCACGGGACCGCGCTGGCTGATGCAGGTCGGCGCGGCGGCCGACGGGGCCGTCGAGCACGGTTCCGTCGGACACGGTGACGAACCGTCGGTTCGCAGCGAGTCCACCGAGGACAAGGAGCGATTCGCGGTGGTGGTCACCGTCGCGGCCAATCCCGTACGGCGCAGTGCCGACGGCACGGGGCTGCTGGAGGCCACCTCGGTGTCCTCAGCGGCCTGGCTCGCCGGAGTGGGGCTGCTGTCCTTCACCTGGCCCGGCCAGATGGACCACACCCTGCGCGACGACTGGCTGGACCAGCAGACCGAGACGGCGTGGGTCCTCGCGGACGACCTGACGGGGCCCGACTGGTCGAAGCTGTCCCTTCCCGTGGACGGGGTGCCGACGCCGTTCCACTACAGAGAATCCGAGTTCGGGTGGGTCCTCGCCGGATCCACGCAGGAAGGGGTTCATGTGGGGGCGTACGGGCGGGGGATGAGCGCGTACGGCGTGGCTTTCGCCATGATCAAGGACATCAGTACGTACGCCTAGGCGGCGGGCTGTGCGGTGGGGCTCCGGCCGGTGGTTGTCGGCTGCCGGCCGGTGAGGGCTGATCGCGCAGTTCCCCGCGCCCCCGAAGACGAAAAGCCGGGGCGCAGCCCCGCTTTAGGGGCGCGGGGAACTGCGCGACCGGCCACGACGTGCCCGCACATGCCCACGCACCCGAGGCAGGGCCCGCCGGCAGGCTAGAACTTGTTCCTCGGGGTGATGCCCAGCGACATGCCTGAAAGGCCCCGCTGGCGCCCGCCCAGCTTGCCGGCGATGGCACGCAGGGCCGCGCCGGCGGGCGAGTCGGGGTCCGTGAGGACGACCGGCTTGCCGTCGTCGCCCCCCTCGCGCAGCCGGACGTCGATCGGGATGGATCCCAGGACCGGCACACTGGCACCGGTCGTCCGGGTCAGCCCGTCGGCGACCGACTGCCCCCCGCCCGTGCCGAAGACGTCGACCATCTCGCCGCAGTGCGGGCACGGCAGGCCCGCCATGTTCTCGACGACACCGACGATCTTCTGGTGCGTCTGCACGGCGATCGACCCGGCCCGCTCGGCCACCTCGGCCGCGGCCTGCTGCGGAGTCGTGACGACCAGGATCTCCGCGTTCGGCACGAGCTGCGCGACCGAGATCGCGATGTCACCCGTACCCGGCGGGAGGTCCAGGAGCAGGACGTCCAGGTCACCCCAGTACACGTCCGCCAGGAACTGCTGCAGGGCGCGGTGGAGCATCGGGCCGCGCCACACCACCGGCGCGTTGCCCGGCGTGAACATGCCGATCGAGATGACCTTCACGCCGTGCGCGGACGGCGGCATGATCATGTTCTCGACCTGCGTCGGACGGCCGTCCGCGCCGAGCATGCGCGGCACGGAGTGACCGTAGATGTCGGCGTCCACGACACCGACCTTGAGTCCGTCCGCGGCCATCGCCGCCGCGAGGTTGACCGTCACGGACGACTTGCCCACGCCGCCCTTGCCGGACGCGACCGCGTACACGCGCGTCAGCGAACCCGGCTTCGCGAAGGGGACCTCGCGCTCGGCCTGGCCGCCGCGCAGCGCGGACGCCAGGTCCTTGCGCTGCTCGTCGCTCATCACGTCCAGCGTGACGTCGACGCGCGTGACACCCTCGACGCGCGAGACCGCGTCGGTGACGTTCTTCGTGATGGTGTCGCGCATGGGGCACCCGGAGACGGTCAGGTACACCGCAACCGCGACCGCGCCGTCCGCGCCGATCTCCACCGATTTGACCATCCCCAGCTCGGTGATGGGTCGCTGGATCTCGGGGTCGTTCACCGTCGACAGTGCTTCACGCACCGCGTCTTCCGTAACCATGAGGTCGATGGTACGGCGCCCGGCCCCGGGGCCGGAAAGCCCCGTCACCGGTCGTCTACGTCACGTCCCCGAGGGTGTTCTGCCGGGAATACGACCCGCCCGTCGCCCGGCCCGCCGGAACGGCGCTCGTCCAGCTCCTTGACCAGGTCCTCCAGCTCGGAGCGGATCCAGTCCCGGGTGGCGACCTCGCCGAGGCCCACGCGCAGCGCGGCGATCTCCCGCGTCAGGTACTCGGTGTCCGCGATGGACCGCTCGTTCTGTTTGCGGTCCTGTTCGAGGTTGACCTTGTCGCGGTCGTCCTGCCGGTTCTGCGCGAGGAGGATCAGCGGGGCGGCGTACGACGCCTGGAGCGAGAGCATCAGGGTCAGGAAGATGAACGGGTAGTTGTCGAAGCGCAGCTCACGCGGCGCGCTGACGTTCCACACCACCCACATGATGATGACGACCGTCATCCAGACGATGAACCGTCCCGTGCCCAGGAACCGCGCGATCCGCTCGGAGAGCCGTCCGAAGGCTTCCGGGTCGTACTCGGGCAGGAACCTGCGTCGCGGCGGCTGCGGCTGGTCGAGCCGGGGACGCGAGCGGCTGGTGGCGCTCGCCCCGGTGGCGGCCCGTTCGCGGGCCTCGCGCTCAGGCGCCATCGGTGTCCTCCTCGGCGTCCGTGCGCACGGCACAGCGGCCGTCGGCCTCGTCTTCGGTCTCGTCCTCGGTCTCGTTCCCGGTCCTGTCGGCGGTGCCGTCGTCGGCCTCCCCGTCGGCCTCCCCGTCCAGGTGGAACTCCTTCTCCCGCCAGTCCTCGGGCAGCATGTGGTCGAGCACGTCGTCCACGGTGACCGCGCCCAGCAGCGAGCCGCTCTCGTCGACGACGGGCGCCGCGACCATGTCGTACGTCGCGAAGAAACCGGCCACGACCGGCAGCACGGCCTCCGGGTCCAGCGGCTGCAGGTCGTCGTCGATCATCGAGCCCACGAGGGTGTACGGCGGGTCGCGCAGCAGCCGCTGGAAGTGGACCGTGCCGAGGTACTTGCCGGTCGGCGTCTCGTCGGGGGGGCGGCACACGTACACCTGCGCGGCCAGCGCGGGGGAGAGGTCGGCGTTGCGCACCCGGGCGAGCGCGTCCGCGACCGTCGCGTCGGGCCGCAGCACGATCGGCTCGGTCGTCATCAGACCGCCCGCCGTGCGCTCCTCGTACGCCATCAGCCGCCGTACGTCCGCCGCGTCGTCCGGGCGCATCAGCGCCAGCAGCCGCTCCTTGTCGTCCTCCGGCAGCTCACCGAGCAGGTCGGCCGCGTCGTCGGGGTCCATGGCCTCCAGGACGTCCGCGGCGCGCTCCTCCTTGAGCTTGCCGAGGATCTCGATCTGGTCGTCCTCCGGGAGCTCCTCCAGGACGTCGGCGAGCCGGTCGTCGTCCAGGGCCGCCGCGACCTCGGCGCGCCTTTTCGCCGACAGGTGGTGCAGGACGTTCGCCAGGTCGGCGGGGCGCAGCTGCTCGAAGGTGGCGAGCAGGTTCTCGGCGCCCTGCCCGTGCTCCTCCAGCGAGAACCCGCTGACGGCCGACCACTCGACGGTCAGGGTCTCGCCCCTGGCCCGCCGGAACGTGCCGCCGGCCTTCCCCTTGCGGACGAAGACCCGGTCGATCTCCCAGTCGCGGCGGGCGGGCAGCTGCTGGACGGAGACGTCCAGGACGGTGACCGTCTCGGGCGGTTCGCCGGTCTCGACGAGCGTGACGCGGCGGTCCAGGAGCTCGCCGAGCACGAGCCGCTCGGTGGGGCGCTGCTCGAAGCGGCGGACGTTCAACACGCCCGTGGTGATGACCTGGCCCGACTGGATGCCGGTGACGCGCGTCATGGGCAGAAAGATACGGCGGCGGGTGGACAGCTCGACGACGAGCCCGATCAGCCGTGGGGGCCGCCGTCCGACGCGCAGGACGGCGACCAGGTCGCGTACGCGTCCCACCTGGTCGCCGTTGGGGTCGAAGACGGCGATGCCGGCGAGGTGTGAGACGAAGATCCTGGGGGCGCCTGCCGCCATCCCGGCGCCTCCTTCTCGGTACGGGTGCTGGTGCGGGTCGTGGTCCCGGGTGTGCCGGGTGGGGTTCGGGCCACGGTACGTGTGGTTTGGGTCCGCATGTCCGCTCGGGTGGGCTTCAGGCTAGCCCGTCCCGGTCGGATACGCCCTGGTGAGCGGTCCGCCAGGACTGACCGCGAGTGGCCTGACGGACCCCGGTACGCTGCGGTACGCCGTGGAGGACAACCGCACGAGAGGCAGCGCCACCTGTGACTGCGATTCGCCGGGGACGTACCCGTAAGGCCGCGTTGGCGAGGGCCGTGTGCGCGCTGGTCGTGGCGGGCGCGGGGGTGTCGGGTTGCGGCGGTGAGGATCCGGACGCGGGGACCAACGGGGTCGGGAAACTCTCCCCCGCCAAGATCCAGAGCAGGACCCAGTCGGCCGCGAAGGCCGCTCCGGCGGTACGGCTGTCCGGGGCCGTGGTCAGCAACAAGCGGACCTACAAGCTGGACATGCAGCTCAAGAAGGACGGCGGTACCGGCTCGGTCACCTCGAAGGGGGTGACGTTCCGGCTGCTCCGGGTGGACGAGCACCTCTTCATCAAGGCCGACGCGGACTTCTGGACGCATCAGGACGGCGAGAGCGACGACAGTACGTCCGACACGGCCGCCGCGGGCAAGCTCGAGGGTATGTACGTGAAGGTGCCCAAGGGGGATCCCGCCTATCAGCAGCTCAGCGTCTTCACCGACAAGGACGCCCTGCTGGACGGGCTCCTCTCGCTGCAGGGCGAGCTGGACACCGACGGACGCCGTGAGCTGAACGGCACCCGCACGATTCGCCTCACCAGTGACAAGGGTGCGGGCGGTCAGATCGACGTCTCCCTGGAGGGCAAGCCGTATCCGCTCCTTCTGGTCCGTGCGGGGGACGCGGGCACGATCCGGCTGACCGACTGGGGCAGGGACTTCGCTCTGCGCGAACCGGAGAAGGACGAGACGGTCGACTACGGCCAACAACTCCCCACCTCCTGACCCACCGGCCCCGCCCCGCCGGGCAAGGCCCGCACGACAACTGCGGGCCGCTCATGGCCGATCGCGCAGTTCCCCGCGCCCCTAAAGGGCGCGGCCTGAAGACCGGGGCGCAGCCCCGTCTTCAGGGGCGCGGGGAACTGCGCGACCAGCCCCCGCCCACCACACACCACGGCCGACCAAAACCCCGCGCGGAGCGCTCAGCGCCGGCGTCGGAAAAGCAGCCGCGGCACCCCCGCAGGCGCAGCCCCCCGCGTGGTCGCCGACGTAGGCACAGGCACCGCGGCCAACGACCCGTCAGGCAACGAAGCCGTCACCCCCGTCGGCTCCAGCCGAAGGACCCGGCACTCCCGCTCCCACCGCTCGGTCATGGCCTCGCCGTCGGGCGCGTTCAGCCGCTTCCCCTTCAGCTCGCCGACAGCCGCACCCCACGCCTCGGACCCCGGCGCAAGCTCCACCACCGTCGCGGACCAGGAGACGAGCCGCCCGCCCTTGTCCTTGCTGCGGACGGTGACCACCGCCTCGCGGCCGTCCACGAGCCCGGCCAGCGGCTGCTCACCGGGACCGTCCCCGACCACGCACACCGCCCCCTCGTGCCACACGTGCCACAGCGGGCGGGCCGGCTCCCCGGGACCCCGCGCGTCCAGCGACGGGACACCGGCTCCCCGTACCCAGATGAGCCCGGACTTCTTGGTGGCCTCCTCGACGAGGGCACGGTCCATCAGAAGCGGCGCCGCGGAGCGGCTCGGGGTGCTGGCCTGATCCGTCATGGCAGCCAGCCTAGCCGGGCCCGCGGGGGCCCGGCCGGGCCCTTCAGAGCCAGCCGTTGCGCTTCAGCGTCCGGTGGATGCCCAGGCAGAGCGCCACCGTGATCCCCATGATCACGGGATATCCGTACCGCCAGTGCAGCTCCGGCATGTGCTCGAAGTTCATGCCGTACACCCCGCACACCATCGTCGGCACGGCGATGATCGCGGCCCAGGACGTGATCTTGCGCATGTCCTCGTTCTGCGCGACGGACGCCTGCGCGAGGTTGGCCTGCAGGATGGAGTTGAGCAGCTCGTCGAAGCCGACGACCTGCTCCTGCACCCGTGCCAGGTGGTCGGCGACATCGCGGAAGTACTTCTGGATGTCGGGGTCGACCAGCCGCATCGGCCGCTCGCTCAGCAGTTGCATGGGCCGCATCAGCGGCGACACGGCGCGCTTGAACTCCAGCACCTCACGCTTGAGTTGGTAGATCCGCGCCGAGTCGACACCTCGCGACACCCCGCCCCGGCGCCCCGGCGAGAACACCTCGGTCTCGACGTCGTCGATGTCGTCCTGCATGGCGTCCGCGACAGCGATGTAGCCGTCCACGACGTGGTCGGCGATGGAGTGCAGCACGGCGGACGGCCCTTTGGCGAGCAGCTCCGGGTCGTCCTGCAGCCGGTGCCGCAGCGCCCGCAGCGAGCCCTGCCCCCCGTGCCGCACGGTGATGAAGAAGTCCCGGCCGGTGAAGCACATCACCTCGCCGGTCTCCACGACCTCACTGGTGGCGGTGAGTTCGTCGTGCTCGACGTAGTGGATGGTCTTGAAGACGGCGAACAGGGTGTCGTCGTACCGCTCCAGCTTGGGCCGCTGGTGGGCGTGGACGGCGTCCTCGACGGCGAGCGGGTGCAGCCCGAACTCGGCGGCCACACCGGCGAATTCGTCCTCGGTGGGCTCGTGCAGGCCGATCCACGCGAACCCGCCGTCGCGCCGGGCCTGACGGATCGCCGCCCGCGGCGTGAGGCCGTCGTCGGACGGGAGACGGACGCCGTCGCGGTAGACCGCGCAGTCCACGACGGCCGAACTCTCCCCGGCCGCCCGGGTGGTGTCGTACGCGCCGCCGTCCTTGCGCAGCGAGGGGCGGACCGCGGCACGAAGGTTGTGGATCATCGACATGGGTGGCTCCTTCGCGAACGAAGGCCGCCGACGACGGGTGGAACTACCCGGAATGGGGACGTCCTGACTTCGGATGTTTGGCACGTCCACAAAGCGGGGAGCACCGCACCGTCACGGTGGCAGCTTCGCTACTGATACAGATCAGAAAAATTCAGACAGATCAGGGAAAAACGAAGTGCTCTTCCGTTGTGCACCGGACCGGCCATGACGCGAGCGCGAGAGGTGGCAGCCAGTAGAGCGTGAGCTCGGGAAGCTGAGAGGTACTCAGCAGCCGGAAGAGCGGGTGGTACTGCCTGGTCGACTTCGATCCATGGAGCCCCACCTCCTCCGGCCGGTCCCCCGTAGGGGAGGTCCATCCCCCGTAGGGGAGTCTCATGCGTCGAGACGTGGGCCGGGACTCGAGAGCGACGCTTCTGCGTGCTGCCCCGGCCAGCGGCCAAGAGTATCAGCCGACTGAAGTGTCAAGCCGTCGCTTTGCCCGCTACTGACGAGTTCTATGCTCGGCGCATGGCAGATGTTCTTCCTCTGGTGGAGGCCCGGTTGCGTAACGCGCTGGGTGAACCGGACGCGCGCGCCGCGGTGACCTTCCTCGGCACCGACCGCATCGAGGTGCTCCGGTTCACCGGCCTCACCGATGCCGGCGGCGCCGGTGAGGCGGACACCGGTACGGGGATCGTCCGCTACGCCACGCTCGGCATGTCCGCCCAGCCGATGTCGGACCCCACGGCGGTCGTCGCCGATCCGGTCGCGGGCCCGCGTGCCGAGCTGGTCCTCTCGGTGCGCGCAGGCGCCGCCGACACCGACAAGGTGCTCCGCCCCCTCGCCGTACTGGCGGCGTCCCCGCAGGTCGAGGGCCTGGTCGTGGTCCCGGGCGCCTCGCTCGACGTGGGCGAGCCGCTGTGGCCCGGCGCCCCCTTCACCTCGGTCCTGGTCGCCGAGCCGGGCGGCCTGGTGGAGGACCTCGAACTCGACGCGCCCCTGGATCCCGTACGGTTCCTGCCGCTGCTCCCCATGACACCGAACGAGGCGGCCTGGAAGCGGGTGCACGGCGCGGGGGCCCTCCAGGAACGCTGGCTGGCGAGCGGAACGGACCTGCGCGACCCCGCCCGCAGGTCCGTGCCCCTGGACTGACCGGAGCCGGCTCCGGCCCGCCCCGCGCCGGGGCTCAGTTCGCGAAGACGGTGACGCCGTCCTCGGCCGCGTGCCGCTCCGCCAGCTTCTCCGCCCGGTGCGTGAGGGCGTCACGTCGTACGAGGACCACCAGCGCGCCCAGTGCCGCCGTGACCGCCGCGACCACGAACGGCACGTGGAGGTCGGTCCACTCCTCGATCCTCGGCGCGAAGAAGGGGGCGGCGGCCGCCGCGAACCAGCGGACGAAGTTGTAGCCGGCGCTCGCCACCGGGCGCGGTGCGTCCGACACGCCGAGAGCGAGCTCCGTGTGGACGGTGTTGTTCACCCCGATGAACGCACCGGACAGGATCGTGCAGACGACGGCCGTGGTGTGGCTGCCGTACCCGAGGACGAGCACGTCGGCCGCGAGCAGCAGCAGCGAACCGCCGAGCACCTTCAGCGACCCGAACCGTGCCTGCATGCGCGGCGCCACGAGCACCGAGAACACCGCGAGCAGCACACCCCAGGCGAAGAAGACCGCACCCGACCGGTACGGCGTCATGTTCAGCACGAACGGCGTGAAGGCCAGCACGGTGAAGAACGTGTAGTTGTAGAAGAACGCCGAAGCCGCCACCGAGGCGAGGCCGCCGTGGCCGAGGGCCCTGACCGGGTCGAGCAGGCCCGTCTTCCGTGCGGGCTTCGGCTGCTCCTTCAGGAACGCCGTGATGCACAGGAACCCGATCGCCATCAGGAACGCGGTGCCGAAGAACGGATAGCGCCAGCTGGCGTCACCGAGCAGCGCGCCCACCAGCGGCCCGCAGGCCATGCCGAGGCCCAGGGCGGACTCGTACAGCAGGATGGCCGCCGCGCTGCCGCCGGCCGCCGCGCCGACGATGACGGCGAGGGCGGTGGAGACGAAGAGGGCGTTGCCGAGCCCCCAGCCCGCCCGGAAGCCGACGAGTTCGGCGACCGAGCCGGACGTGCCGGACAGTCCGGCGAAGACGACGACCAGCGCGAGGCCGAGGAGCAGGGTGCGGCGGCCGCCGATGCGGCTGGAGACGAAACCCGTGACCAGCATCGCCAGGGCGGTGATCAGGAAGTACGAGGTGAAGAGCAGGGAGACCTGGCCGGCGGTGGCGTCCAGGCCCTTGGCGATGGACGGCAGGATCGGGTCGACGAGGCCGATGCCCATGAAGGCGACGACGGATGCCCCGGCGGTCGCCCAGACCGCCTTCGGCTGACGCAGGAGACTCGTCGCTCCCGCGTCGAACGTGTCCCCTTCGGCGGGGCCTCCGGTGCTGCTGTTCATACCCGCTCCTTCACTGCCCACGGAGAGATGGTTGGTGTATGCACATAATAAGTTAGATCGGCTAATTAATGCAAGCTACATCTATATCGGTGCGATGCCGGGCCGTGGCGAGGAGGTGACCGGTGCGCGCCGGACGGGTGATCGTCCTTGACGCGGCGAAGTACGGGGAGGACCGTTGTGCCTTATGAGGGGCGAACCCAGTTGCCCGAAGTGTGGTGGCCGGGTCAGGGCTCCCGGCCTCTTTGCCGACTCCTGGCAGTGTGATGTGGACGGCATCGTGCATCCGCTGCAGCCCGTGATCCCGCCGAGTGTCGAAGCCCTCGGGGTCGTCGTGCACCGTGCGCGCGTGCCGGTGTGGATGCCGTGGCCGCTGCCCGTCGGCTGGCTCTTCACGGGTGCGGCGTTCGCCGGTGACGACCGCAGTGGCGGTCGCGCGACGGCCGTGGCCTGCTCGGGGCCCGGGCCGCTCGGCGGTATGGGGGAGCTGATGCTCGTCGCCGAGGAGCTGGGCGTGGGCCTCGGCGCGCGGTACGCGGGCATCGACGGGCCCGACCCCGGTCCGTACCTGGACGTGGAGAAGCCCGCCGAGGCGAAGGTGCTGGCCGCGGGACGGCCGACGCCGCTCTGGCACGTCTCCGGGGCGCCCGACGACCGGGCCGTCTTCGCGGGCGAGGCGCGCGGGCTGTGGCTGTGGGCCGTCGTGTGGCCCGAGCAGTCGGGGCTGATGATGTACGACGAGCTGGTGCTGACGGATCTGCGGGACGCGGGGGCGGAGGTGGATCTGCTGCCCTGTGGGGCGCTGTCCCCTCGGATTCTGGAACCGTAGGCTCCGCCGGTTGGGCGGGTGCCCGGTGGGCGACTTGGCGGTCGTCGGGGGTGGGGTGAGGGGGGATCTGCGGTCTGCCGGGTGCGGGTCGTGTGTGGCTGGTCGCGCAGTTCCCCGCGCCCCTGACGGGGCCGTGTGGGGTTTGGGCGCGTAGTTTCCCGCGCCCCTGACGGGGCCGTGTGGGGCTTGGGCGCGCGGTTTCCCGCGCCCCTGACGGGGCGTCTGTTCTCGATGCCTCCTCGGGGGAGTGGTCGTAGGGGGTGAGTCGGTGTCGTGGGTGTGACAGGGGGTGTTCCCGGTCCCGTTATCCTTGGGCCGTTCCCTCTGTCCCGCCCGTGTCTGGAGTTCGCGTCGTGCGCATCGATCTGCACTGCCACTCCACGGCGTCCGACGGTACGGACACCCCTGCCGAGCTGGTGCGGAACGCGGCGGCTGCCGGTCTCGACGTCGTCGCGCTGACCGACCACGACACCACCCGCGGATACGCCGAGGCCGTCGCCGCCGTGCCCGCCGGGCTGACGCTCGTCACCGGTGCCGAACTCTCCTGCCGCCTCGACGGCGTCGGCCTGCACCTGCTCGCGTACCTCTTCGACCCCGAGGAGCCGGACCTGCTGCGCGAGCGCGAGCTGGTACGCGACGACCGGGTGCCGCGGGCCCAGGCCATGATCGGCAGGCTGCGGGAACTGGGTGTGCCCATCACGTGGGAGCAGGTGGCACGGATCGCGGGCGGCGGGTCCGTGGGCCGGCCGCACATCGCCACCGCCCTCGTCGAACTGGGTGTCGTGCCCACTGTCTCGGACGCGTTCACGACCGAGTGGCTGTCCGACGGCGGCCGGGCGCACATCCAGAAGCACGAGTCGGACCCCTTCGAGGCGATCCGGCTGGTCAAGGCCGCGGGCGGGGTCACCGTCTTCGCGCATCCCGCCGCGGCCAAGCGGGGACGGACCGTGCCGGAGTCCGCGATCGCCGAACTGGCCGCGGCCGGACTCGACGGGATCGAGGTCGACCACATGGACCACGACCCGGCCACCCGCGCCCGACTGCGCGGACTCGCGGGCGAGTTGGGGCTGCTGCCGACCGGGTCGAGCGACTACCACGGCAGCCGCAAGACGTGTGGACTCGGCGAGTTCACCACGGACCCCGAGATCTACGGCGAGATCACGCGCCGCGCGACGGGCGCGTTCCCCGTCCCGGGCGCGGGCGGCCCAACGAACGCGTAGCGCTCCACAGGCGCAGCGCCTCGAAAGAGCGGCTGCTCCTCCGGGCGTGCCCCGAAAGGGCGCGGGGAACTGCGCGGCCGGCCACGACGCACCCGCAGTCACCCCACGACCCGACACCCACCCATACCCCGTGTCGCCCTCCAACACCCCGCAAGGCGTACCTGCCCATGTTCGACCTCGCCGTCTTCGGCTCCCTCTTCCTCACCCTCTTCGTCATCATGGATCCCCCCGGGATCACCCCGATCTTCCTCGCGCTCACCTCGGGCCGGCCCGTCAAGGTGCAGCGGCGGATGGCCTTCCAGGCCGTCTGCGTGGCCGGCGGGGTCATCACCGTCTTCGGACTGCTCGGGCACCAGATCCTGAACTACCTGCACGTGTCCGTCCCCGCGCTGATGATCGCGGGCGGACTGCTGCTCCTGCTCATCGCGCTCGACCTGCTCACGGGCAAGACGGACGAGCCCAAGCAGACCAAGGACGTCAACGTCGCCCTCGTACCGCTGGGCATGCCGCTGCTCGCCGGTCCCGGCGCGATCGTGTCCGTCATCCTGGCCGTGCAGAAGGCCGACAGCGTGACGCACCAGGTGTCGGTGTGGACGGCGATCCTCGCCATCCACGTCGTGCTGTGGATCGTGATGCGGTACTCGCTGCTGATCATCCGGGTCATCAAGGACGGCGGCGTCGTCCTGGTGACGCGGCTCGCGGGCATGATGCTCTCAGCGATCGCCGTGCAGCAGATCATCAACGGTGTCACCCAGGTCGTCCGGAGCAGCTGAGCCCGGCGCTCTGCTGAGCGGACCGCTCAGCGGGACGCCCGGCCGGCCGTCCGGACGCCCGCCGCAACGCGGAACCCCCGCCCGGCATCGTGCCGGCGGGGGTTCCGAAACTTGTCGAACGACGACCGCTGTTATGAGGCCGAGGCGTCGGCCGGGCGGATCCAGAGGCGCTGCCCGATGGCGGCGGCCTGCTGAACGATCCGGTTGACGGAGGCGGCGTCCACGACGGTGCTGTCCACGGGCGTGCCGTCGACGTCGTCGAGTCGCATGATTTCGAAGCGCAAGGGCTTCTCCCTTCGTCTGGTCATCCTCCTGAAGGAGAACTACTGGTGAGTGGGCCTGCGAGACATCTGGTTCCCGCGTTCCCATGGGAGTCAACGGGATGTTTGTTACGAACATTCCCTACGCTAAAGAAAACTTTCGAACGGCTAATTACTTGCCGGTAATGGAAGCCGGGCGTGTCCGGACGGTCACGCCCTGCGACAATGAGGCGCATATGACTGACGACTTCGCGGCCCCCGACGACCTGGCCGCCCTGGGCGCGCGCGTCGACCGCACGAACGAGCTGCTCCAGCGCATGCTCGCCGAGGTGGCGAAGACGCCGTCGACCCATGCGATCTTCGTCGACGCCGGGTACCTCTACGCGGCCGCGGGCCGGCTCGTCGCCGGGACGGAGGACCGCCGGGCCTTCGAGCTGGACGCCGAGGGACTCATCGACGCCCTCATCGACCGGGCACGCACGATCTTCGCGGACAGCAGGCTGCTGCGGGTCTACTGGTACGACGGGGCCCGGCGCCGCATCCACACCGGGGAGCAGCAGTCCATCGCCGAGCTGCCCGACGTCAAGGTCCGGCTCGGCAACCTCAACGCCAACAACCAGCAGAAGGGCGTCGACTCCCTCATCCGGTCCGACCTGGAGTCGCTGGCCCGGCACCGTGCCATCAGCGACGCGGCGCTCATCGGCGGTGACGAGGACCTGGTCTCGGCGGTCGAGGCGGCGCAGGGGTACGGGGCGCGGGTCCACCTGTGGGGCATCGAGGCGCCGGAGGGCCGCAACCAGGCGGAACCGCTGTTGTGGGAGGTCGACAGCCAGCGCACCTTCGACCTGGAGTTCTTCAAGCCGTACGTGGCCCGGCGGACCGGTACCGCGTACGACACGTCGGCGGTGACCAGGCCCGCCCGGGAGGACGTGCGGTTCGTGGGGGCGCAGATCGCCGCGAAGTGGCTCGGCGCGCGGGGGCGGGAGTCGCTGGCGGAGCTGCTGCCGGGGCACCCGTATCTGCCCGGTCCCGTCGACCAGGAACTGCTCGTGGAGTCCGAGGGACTGCTGCAGTACTCCCTGCGGGGTCAGGCCGATCTGCGGCGGGCGCTGCGGGAGGGTTTCTGGGAGCACCTGCAAGGCCAGTACTAGGCGCTTCTTCTGGATCAGGGCGGACCCGGGCCGATCCAAAGAGACGCGCTCGGCCCTCGCGGTCGGCCCTTTCTCACCCCACCCGGTCCCAGAAAGCGGCCAGCGCCTCGGCCGTCCGCTCGGGGCGGTCGGCGTTGGGCGAGTGCTCGGCGCCGTGCACGACCGTGCGGTGCGCCCCGAGGCGTACGGCCATGTCGTCGAGGAGCGGGACAGGCCAGGTGTCGTCGCTCTCGCCCGACAGGACGTGCACGGGCAGCCGCAGGGCCGCCAGCTCGGCCACCCGGTCGGGTTCCTCGCAGAGCTGCCGCCCCGCGGCGATGAGCTGGGCCGGGCTGTTGCCGAGCCAGCGCCGCCGTAGGTCCTGCTGGTCGTCGAGGCCGGCGTCCAGCTCACCCTGCGCGTCCTCCGGGGCGTCCAGCGCCCGCATCGCCTCCCAGACCTGCGCCATGTCCATCACGGCGAGCGCGTCCCGCAGCAGCTTCACGCGCTGCTGCTGGCCGGGGGAGATCTCCGCGGGCCCGGAGGACACCAGCGTGAGCGACCGGAAACGGTCCGGTGCCAGCAGGACGGCCGCCCGGGCGACCTGTCCGCCGAACGAATGGCCCACCAGGTGGAAACGGTCCTCGGAGCCGTCGGCGAGCGCGTCCAGCTGAGCGAGCACGTCCTGCGCCAGCTCGCCCTGCGCGTAGGGCGTTTCGTCGTCCGGCGGGCCGGGTGACTCGTACTGGCCGCGGCCGTCCACCGCGACGGTCCGGTACCCGGCCGCCGCCAGCGGTTCGTGCAGCGAGATGAAGTCCTCCTTGCTGCCGGTGAACCCGGGCAGCAGCAGCGCGGTCCCCTTCACGGGGGTGCCCGCGTCGATCACGGCGAACTCACCGCGCGCGGTGCCGAGGCGGTACGCGCGGGACCCGGAGGGCGGGACGAAAGTGGCGGGCCTGCTCATGAGGAGGAGGCTATCCGGGGAATCCCACGGAAGGCATACCGGGCGGTAGTACGACCCTGCCGCGGCCGTGCCGCGACCCTGCCGCGCCGGGGAACGCCGACGGCCCGGCCCCCGCCATGGGGACCGGGCCGTCGGACGGGGCGTCAGCTCTCCGCGGGCTCGGCGGACGCGGCCGTCTTGCGTGCGCGGCGGCGCGGCTTGGCCTCCGGCGCGGCCTCGGCCGCCTCCGGGGCTGCCTTCGCGGCCGTCTTGCGGGCGCGGCGCGGCTTGGCCGGAGCCTCGGCGCCGTCCGCCGTGGCAGCCTCCGTGGCCTGGGCCGGGATGTCTGCCTCGGCGACCGCGACCTTACGGGTGCGGCGGCGCGGCTTCGTCTCGGCCGCCTCGGCGGTGTCGACGGCACTCTCCGCACCTTCGGCGGGCGCGGCGGCCTTGCGGGTGCGGCGCGGCTTGGTGGCCGTCGCCGACGGAGCCTCGACCGTCGCCCCCTCGGCGGTGTCCACCGCGGTCTCGGCGGCCTTGCGCGTACGCCGACGCGGCTTGGCCTCCGCGACGGGCGCCTCCTCCGCCACGGCGGCCGGGGCGGCGGGAACCGTCTCGGCGGCCTTGCGGGTGCGGCGGCGCGGCTTGGCCTCGGGCTCCTCCGTCGCCTGCGCCGGGATACCGGCCTCGGCGACCGCGCCGCCCTCGACGGTCTCAGCGGCCTCCGCCGTCTCGACCGCGGCGGCGGCCTTACGGGTCCTGCGGCGCGGCTTGGCCTCAGCGGCCTCGGCGGTGTCCACGGCTGCCTCGGCGGCGGCCGTGGACGCGGCCTTACGGGTGCGGCGCGGCTTGGCCTCGACGGCCTCGACCGGGTCCGCGACGGCTTCCACGGCGGCCTCGGCCGCCTTGCGGGTGCGACGGCGCGGCTTGGTCTCGACGGCCTCGGCCGCCTCCGCGGCTCCCGGCACCTCGACGGCCGTGCCCTCGGCGGTGTCCACCGCGGTCTCAGCGGTCTCGGCGGTCGCGGCCTTGCGGGTGCGGCGGCGCGGCTTGGTGACGACGGCCTCGGCGGCCTCGGGCACCTGGGCCGGTTCGGCCGCGGGGGCCTCCTCGACGACGGCGGCCTCGGACGGCGCGGCCTCCGCCGTGCGGCGGGTGCGACGGCGGCGCGGCTTGGCCTCCGCGTCGGCCACCGGCTCGGCAGCCGGTACGGCGGCGGGCCCGGGGACCTCGACGGTCGTGTCCTCGGACGCCGTGACCGCGGTCGCGGCGGCCTCCGACCCGCTGCCGGCCCGCGTACGGCGACGGCGGCGCGGGGTGCGCGGCTCGGCGGCCGGGACCGGCTCGGCGGTCGCCTCCGGCGAGGACGCGGACTGAGCCGTGGGCTGAACAGCGGTCTGCGGCTCCGCGGCGTCGAGCGCCGTGCCGTTGCGCGTACGACGGCGGCGGCGCGGCGTGCGCGCCGAACGCTCACGGTCACGGTCGCGGTCGGCGACGGGGGCCGGTCCCGAGGGACGGCCGCCCCGGCCACCGCGCGCGCCACGGCCGCCGGTCTCCCCGAGGTCCTCGACGACCTCGGCCGACAGGCCGGCACGGGTGCGCTCGGCACGCGGCAGGACACCCTTGGTGCCCGCCGGGATGTTCAGCTCCTCGAAGAGGTGCGGGGACGTGGAGTACGTCTCCGGCGGGTCGTTGAAGCCGAGGTTCAGCGCCTTGTTGATGAGCTGCCAGCGCGGGATGTCGTCCCAGTCGACGAGGGTGATCGCGATGCCCTTGGCGCCCGCGCGGCCCGTACGGCCGATGCGGTGCAGGTACGTCTTCTCGTCCTCGGGGGACTGGTAGTTGATGACGTGCGTGACGCCCTCGACGTCGATGCCGCGCGCGGCCACGTCGGTGCAGACGAGCACGTCCACCTTGCCGTTGCGGAACGCGCGCAGCGCCTGCTCGCGGGCGCCCTGGCCCAGGTCGCCGTGGACCGCGCCGGAGGCGAAGCCGCGCTGCTGGAGCTGGTCGGCGAGGTCCGCCGCCGTCCGCTTCGTACGGCAGAAGACCATCGCGAGACCGCGGCCGTCGGCCTGCAGTATCCGCGAGACGAGCTCGGCCTTGTCCATGTTGTGCGCGCGGTAGATGTGCTGCTTGGTGTTCGCGACCGTCGCGCCGACGTCGTCGGGCTCCGAGGCGCGGATGTGCGTGGGCTGCGACATGTAGCGGCGCGCGAGACCGATGACCGCGCCCGGCATGGTCGCCGAGAACAGCATCGTCTGACGGCGGACCGGCAGCATGTTCATGATCTTCTCGACGTCGGGCAGGAAGCCCAGGTCGAGCATCTCGTCGGCCTCGTCGAGGACGAGGGCGCGCACGTGCTTGAGGTTCAGCTTCTTCTGGCCCGCGAGGTCCAGCAGCCGGCCCGGGGTGCCGACGACGACGTCGATGCCCTTCTTGAGGGCCTCGACCTGCGGCTCGTAGGCCCGGCCGCCGTAGATGGCGAGGACGCGGACGTTACGGACCTTGCCCGCGGTCAGCAGGTCGTTGGTGACCTGGGTGCACAGCTCGCGTGTCGGGACGACGACGAGGGCCTGCGGGGCGTCGGTCAGCTGCTCGGGCTGCACCCGGCCCGCCTCGACGTCCGCGGGGACGGTCACGCGCTCGAGGAGCGGGAGGCCGAAGCCCAGCGTCTTGCCGGTGCCGGTCTTGGCCTGGCCGATGACGTCGTTGCCCGCGAGGGCGACGGGGAGCGTCATCTCCTGGATGGGGAAGGGACTCGTGATGCCGACGGCCTCGAGGGCCTCGGCAGTCTCGGGAAGGATCCCGAGGTCTCGGAAAGTAGTCAGGGTGCTGCCTCTTCTGTGTACGCGGTGCGAGGCGAGCGCGGGGGTCGTGTCGGGGACCGTGCCGGGGACGACGACCGCTCCTGGGGAGCGGGCCGGGTGGCAAGGGACCACTGCCGACGCTCGAGCGTTCGTACCGCTGAGGGTCCCTCCGGATGCCGTACGCACTGTGCCGTACGGGTGAGGAGGGCTGTCGGGTCGGAGCCGATCGGGCCACCGACCGGGCATCCTCATTCGTGCGGCCCGCCAAGATACGTGGATCACCTCAGCGAGCGCATTACCACCATACCCCGGATCCGCGCATATGCGATGGCCGATTTGGTCACGTAGTCGTCGTCACACTGATTGACCAGGACCTTCCACCGTGCGGTGAGCGGGCTATTGTGCGCTTCATGACGACGCCTGCCAACTCTTCCGACGCACCCGCCGAACCCACCGGAGTCGCCGCCCAGGACTGGGACCGGGCCTCCGTCGACCCCCAGTACCGTGCCGCGGTCGTCGATCTGATCGGCGCGCTCGCGTACGGGGAGCTGGCGGCGTTCGAGCGGCTCGCGGAGGACGCCAAGCTGGCGCCGACGCTCGGCGACAAGGCGGCGCTCGCGAAGATGGCCTCGGCGGAGTTCCACCACTTCGACCAGCTTACGGCCCGGCTGACCGAGATCGGGGCGGAGCCGACGGAGGCCATGGAGCCGTTCGTCGCCGCGCTCGACGGCTTCCACAAGCAGACGGCGCCGTCCGACTGGCTGGAGGGGCTCGTCAAGGCGTACGTCGGTGACTCGATCGCCAGCGACTTCTACCGGGAGGTCGCGGCGCGGCTCGACGCCGACACCCGCAAGCTCGTGCTGGCCGTTCTCGACGACACGGGGCACGCGTCGTTCGCCGTCGAGAAGGTGCGGGCCGCCATCGACGCGGATCCGCGGGTGGGTGGGCGGCTCGCCCTGTGGGCGCGGCGGCTGATGGGCGAGGCGTTGTCGCAGTCCCAGCGGGTGGTGGCCGACCGGGACGCGTTGTCGACGATGCTCGTCGGGGGGGTCGCGGACGGGTTCGATCTCGCGGAGGTGGGGCGGATGTTCTCGCGGATCACCGAGGCGCACACGAAGCGGATGGCTGCGCTTGGGCTGGCCGCCTGAGCCGGTTCGGCTGGCCGCCTGGACCGTTTCGGCTGGCCGCCTGGGCCGGTCGGTGCCGGTCGGTTGTCGTGCCGGCCGGTGGGGGCTGGTCGCGCAGTTCCCCGCGCCCCTTTGGGCGGGGCCTCGCCCGCGCCTTGGGGTGGAGCGTTGTCCGCCGGCCGATGGGGGCTGGTCGCGCCGTTCCTCGCGCCCCTAGGGGCGGGGCTGTGCCCGCGTCATCGGGTGTTGTCCGCGGGGCGGTGGGGGCTGGTCGCGCGGTTCCTCGCGCCCCTGAGGGGGCGTCAGACTGTTGCCGAGTGGTGGTGGCGGAGTCTGCCCGCGGGGCGGAGGAGCAGGGAGACGGAGGCCGCTGCCACGGCGATCGCGCCGAGCATCACCGGCAGGAAGCCGACGGAGCCGAGCGCGGTGTGGGTCAGAAAGGCGCCGAAGAGGCCGCCCGCGACGCCCGTCGACAGGACGAGGCTGCGGACGGGCAGTCGGTGCGGCAGCCGGTACGCGGCTGCCCAGGCCAAGGCCAGACCGAGGATGGCGGAGCCGAGCGCTTCCATGAACATCAGGTGGTCCCTCCCGCACGGCTGTGTGCACTTCGGTCGTAGCCCGTCATACCCGTGACCTGCGGAATGCAATCCTCCTGTGTGGACGCGTTGTGCTCCGTCCGTGAAGTACGCGGGCATGGAAAAGGGGCCCGGCGACTCGATGCCGCCGGGCCCCTCTCCTACGCCCTACAGCGCGCTGAAGCCCACCTTGCGGGCCGTCGGCTCGCCGAGCTCGACGTACGCGAGGCGGTCCGCCGGGACCAGGACCTTGCGGCCGTGGTCGTCCACGAGGCTGAGCAGCTGCGACTTGCCTGCCAGCGCCTCGGACACCGCGCGCTCGACCTCTTCCGGGGTCTGACCGCTCTCCAGAACGATCTCGCGGGGCGCGTGCTGCACGCCGATCTTGACCTCCACGGCTATGTCCCTCCGACGGTCACTGATGTGCGCGTTCGTCCGCGCCGTACGCAGCACACATTAGCCCGGTGAGGGGACCCGCACGCTCCGCCGGAGAACGCCAGGAGCGAACACCTCGTGGGAACAAAAAGGGGAACGAGGTGTCGCCGGTGACGTCAGTGGTGCTCGGTGCTGTGCAACGGAAATCCCGCGATGCCCCGCCACGCCAGCGAGGTCAGCAGCTGCACCGCCTGGTCGCGCGGCACGCTGCGGTCGCTGTGCAGCCACGAACGGGCCACCACCTGGGCGAGTCCGCCCAGACCCGAGGCGAGCAGCATCGACTCGGCCTTGGACAGGCCGGTGTCCTCCGCGATGACCTCGCAGATCGCCTCCGCACACTCGAACGTGACCTTGTCGACCCGCTCGCGCACCGCCGGCTCGTTCGTCAGGTCCGACTCGAAGACCAGCCGGAAGGCGCCGCCGTCGTCCTCCACGTACGCGAAGTAGGCGTCCATGGTGGCCCGTACCCGCAGGCTGTTGTCCGTGGTGGACGCCAGCGCGGCCCGCACGGCCATCAGCAGTGACTCGCAGTGCTGGTCCAGCAGGGCGAGGTAGAGGTCGAGTTTGCCGGGGAAGTGCTGGTAGAGCACCGGCTTGCTGACGCCCGCGCGTTCGGCGATGTCGTCCATCGCGGCCGAGTGGTATCCCTGTGCAACGAACACTTCCTGGGCGGCGCCGAGGAGCTGGTTGCGTCGGGCACGGCGCGGCAGGCGTGTGCCCCGCGGGCGTGCCGCCTCTGTCTGCTCGATGGCTGTCACGCCGCCTCCCAAAATCGTCCACATGCGGTGAGCGCCGCGCGGCCATCGTACTTTTCGGTAACCGTGGTGTGCGCGCTGCGAGCGGAGAATTTCACGGACCGGACGCCGGTGAAACCGTGCAGACCGCGCCATACAGGGGCATGGCGGGCTCGTACGGCTCCCGGGGTGTGCCCGGGGCGCGGTTCACCGGTAGTCGTCCTCGTCGAGTTCCACGATCCTGGCCTGCTCGACGAGGTCCGCCTCGCTGGCCTTGTCCGGCTCCACGCCGGTCAGCGGGTCGTCCCTGCGGGGTGCGAGGTCCTTGTGCTGTTCGGCGGCGTCGGCCTCGGGGGCCTCCACGCCGATCTCGTTGCCGTCGGTGTGGTCCGTGTCCTCGAGTGCCTCGGGGTCGGTGCGGTCGGCAGTCATGTGTCCTCTTCCCGAGTGGTGCGTGTGCGCTCTTGCACGAGTACGAGTGCCCACGTTCACGAAGCGTATGAGACCCACAAGGGGTGCGCCATGTGATCCGGCCGCGCCCGGGCCGAGCAGCACGCCGCGGGTCCGTGGCCGCGGTGGTGCGGCCCCGTGGTGCGGCCGGGTGCCGACCGGCTCCTGTGACCGCGAACACACGATCCAGTGCGTGATCGTCTCGTAACATTGCCGCATGTCTTCGACCGAACTCCCGTCCGTGCTGGCCACCTCAGTCGCGCCGAAGGTCAGTTCCGTCCGGGTGGCGGCGGGGGAGCGGCTGCGCACGGTCGGGCTCCCCGGGATCACGCTGACGGTCCGTTCGAGACCGCCGGCCCGGCAGGGGCTGCCGCCCGCGCTGTACGTGCACGGGCTGGGCGGTTCCTCGCAGAACTGGTCGGCGCTCATGCCGCTCCTCGACGGACTCGTGGACAACGAGGCCCTCGACCTGCCGGGCTTCGGCGACTCGCCGCCGCCGGACGACGGCGACTACTCGGTGACCGGGCACGCGCGCGCGGTCATCCGCTATCTGGACGCGTCCGATCGGGGGCCCGTCCACCTCTTCGGGAACTCGCTGGGCGGGGCCGTCGCGACGCGCGTCGCCGCCGTACGGCCCGATCTCGTGCGCACACTCACGCTGGTCTCGCCGGCGCTCCCGGAGATCCGCGTGCAGCGCAGCGCCATACCGACGGCGCTGCTCGCCGTGCCCGGCGTGGCGGCCATGTTCACCAGGTTCACCAAGGGCTGGTCCGCCGAGCAGCGCGTACGGGGCGTCATGGCGCTCTGCTACGGGGACCCCGGCATGGTGACGCCCGAGGGGTTCCGCAACGCGGTCGAGGAGATGGAGCGGCGCCTCGCCCTTCCCTACTTCTGGGACGCCATGGCACGCTCGGCACGCGGCATCGTGGACGCGTACACGCTGGGCGGCCAGCACGGACTGTGGCGCCAGGCCGAGCGGGTGCTCGCGCCCACCCTCCTCGTCTACGGAGGCCGTGACCAACTCGTCTCGTACCGTATGGCGCAGCGTGCGGCCCGTGCCTTCCGGGATTCCCGGTTGCTCACGTTGCCTGACGCGGGCCATGTGGTGATGATGGAGTACCCGGAGACCCTGGCCACGGCCTTCCGCGAACTCCTCGCGGACACAGGTGAGTTGGCCGACACCGGTACTACCGGCGCGAGGAGCTGAAGCGGGACGTGGGACGTCACAGCCGGCGCGGGCCAGCCCCCAAGGGCGGCACCGCCGACGCACCTACGGTTCCGGCTGCCCGGACCCAGCCGGGCGCGACAGGGGCAGGAGCAGGGACAGGAGCAGGGGCTGGGGCCCGTCGGGTGCCCCGACTGCCCGAGGGGTGGGTCCCGCAGGGGTCCTCCGGCGAGCAGGCGGCTCAGGCCGGGCAGAGCGATCCGCGTCCCGCCGGCCGGCCGGCCGCGGGCGGGGACTCCCGGTACGCCGGCGGAGCTGCCCAGCGCCCGAACCCGTACCCGGGCCGGCAGCAGGGCGACCACCAGGGACAGCGCGCGAACCAGCGCCCGGACCAGCACGCGAACGCGCAAAGGGACCAGTACCCGAACCCTTACGGGGACGGGACGCGGGCCGGGGGACCGCCCAGGCTGCCCGACGGCACGCCCGCGCACGGATTCCCGCGCCTGCCGGACGGGACGCCCGCGCACGGGTCTCCGCGGGTCCAGGACGGCACGCCGGCCCACGGATTCCCCCGGCTGCCGGACGGCACTCCGGCTCACGGGTTTCCGCGCCTGCCGGACGGCACCCCCGCTCACGGGTTTCCGCGGCTGCCCGACAGCGCCCCGGCTCGTGGTGGGCCGCGTGCCGCCGGCGGCGCCCCGGCGCCCGGCACGCCCCGTGTCCGCGGTGGGCATCCCGAGCAGCACGAGTCCGGCGGCGGCTGGGGCGAGACGCGGTCGGGCACCGGACACGGAGCGCCGCGGACCTCTCCGCAAGGACCGCCGCAGCGCCCACCGCAGGGCCCGCCCCAAGGGCCCCCGCGCGGTCCCGCCCCCGGTGGGCCCCGGGACCGCCCGGAACCTCCGATCCCCGGACAGCGGTACGCGCCGACCGCGGTCGGCGGCGGCCCCCGGCAGGCATACGTCGACGCCTTCGCCGAGGACGACGACAGTGGCGCGCCCCGCCCCGCCGGAGCGGCGGCAGCCCCGCGCGCGAACCCCTTCGCCCCCGTCACCGACCGGGACGACGAGGTCGAGCACAAGGCGCCGCCCAAGGGGCCGGGGAGTCCCGGGACATCGCCGGACAAGGCCAGGGGCGGTAAGGGCCGGGCGTTCACCGGCATCGCGGCCGCCGCCGTCACCACCGTCCTGGCCGTCGTCGTGGCAGGTCACGTCGCCGGTGGGAGCGAGGACGACACCGCCCGCCCGCAGGCGACCGGTGGCGCTGGCGCGGAGGCCGACGACTACGCCTCACGCACCGACAAACGGCCGGTCCCGTCCGTGCAGCCGAGCGCGGCGACGCTGTCGTACGCCCAGCAGATGGCGGTCAAATACCCCCTCGCGGCCGGGCTCAAGGGCGGCGGGAGGTTCGAGGCGGTTCCCGGCCTCGACAAGGCACCGGGAACCGGGCAGAAATTCACCTATCGTGTCGACGTCGAGAAGGCGCTCGGCCTCGACGGAAAGCTTTTTGCGCAGGCCGTGCAGAAAACCCTGAACGACAAGCGGAGCTGGGCCCACGGCGGTGGCCGCACCTTCGAGCGGATCTCCTCCGGACAGCCCGACTTCGTCATCACGCTGGCCAGTCCCGGCACGACCGCGTTCTGGTGCGCCAAGTCGGGTCTCGACACCACCCAGGACAACGTCTCCTGCGACTCGGCCGCCACCGACCGCGTGATGATCAACGCGTACCGCTGGGCCCAGGGCTCGGAGACGTACGGGGACAAGATGTACGCGTACCGCCAGATGCTGATCAACCACGAGGTGGGCCACCGGCTCGGATACGGGCATGTGAGCTGCAGCGTCGACGGAGGACTGGCCCCCGTCATGCAGCAGCAGACCAAGTTCCTGGACCACGACGGGATCAGCTGCCGACCCAACCCCTGGCCGTTCCCTTCTAGTTGATCGGTCGGGTTCGGGCGGGTTCGGTCGGCTTCGGCCGAGTTCGGGCAGGTGCAATCGGGTCCAGCCGGGTCGGACAGGCGGGCCGGTCGCTTTCCGCGGCATCGCAGTTCACTCACCTGGGTGAAACCGCGAGCGGGGAAAGGCCGAAACCCGCCGCCGGGGGCGCGTGGGGAACCGCTGGAGCGGGTGGGGCTCGAAGGGGCGCACTGCGACCGCTGCCCGCACGATTTCAGCGGCGGCCGGCGCCGGCGCGTGGGTGCCGCACGGGCCGTTGCTGTCACCGTCCCCGTCGCCGCACTGGAGTCGGCGGTCGCGGCCGTCCGTCGTGCCCCCCGTCGCGCCGGTCGTCAACAACTGGCCGCGCCATGACGAAACGTGTTCGGTTGATCTCTTAGCGCGACGGAACGCGACCCGCACGGAAAAGTTACGACCGTTCACCCCTTCTGGTGGTGCGACGGACAACCGTCCGTCGCACCCCCGCCATGTCCGCATACGTTCGTCCCGCTGCGAGCCGCCGGGTCAACGGCGGCTCCCCATACGGGAGATCGGGGGTGCGCTCGTGCGCATCGGACTGCTTACGGAGGGTGGCTATCCGTATGTGAGCGGTGAGGCCAGGCTCTGGTGCGACCGGCTCGTGCGCGGGCTCGGGCAGCACGAGTTCGACATCTACGCCCTGAGTCGCAGCCAGCAGCAGGAGGACGAGGGCTGGATCCAGCTCCCCTCCCAGGTCAGTCGTGTGCGTACCGCCCCGCTCTGGACGGCGGACGACGACGGCGTCGGCTACGGGCGGCGGGCACGCCGCCGGTTCGCCGACTGTTACGCGGAGTTGGCGGCCGCCATATCCGCGGCCGACGCCCCCGGTGGCGCAGTCGCACACGGCGCCGCGAACACCCCCGACGGGGTCCGCGAAGACGAGCGACCCGTCGAAGGCGCCCCGGCCGATGTGGCGGACCGTTTCGGCGGCGCGCTGTACGGGCTCGCCGAACTGGCCCGGGACGAGGGCGGCCTCGTCGGCGCCCTCCGCTCCGAGACCGCCGTGCGCGCCCTCGAACGCGCGTGCCGCGCGCCGGGCGCGCTGCGTGCCGCGCGCACCGCCCGCGTGCCCGACCTGCTCACCGTCGCCGCCCAGGTGGAACGCGCGCTGCGCCCACTCTCCCTCGACTGGTACAAGGACGACGGGCTCGACTCGGTCGACCTGTGCCACGCCACGTCCGGCGGCGCCGCGGCCCTGCCGGGGCTGCTCGCCCGCCACTTCGCGGGCGTACCGCTGCTGGTCACGGAGTACGGGGTGCAACTGCGGGCGCACTACCTGGGCCCGCGGGACGATCTGGAGGGCCGCGCGGCGTCGGCTCCGGCGCGGGCACTCCTCGCGGCGTTCCACGGCAGGCTCGCCGCGGAGGCGTACCGGCGGGCCGCCGTCATCACACCCGGCAACACGCACGCCCGCCGCTGGCAGGAGCGCTGCGGCGCCGACCGCGCCAAGATCCGTACCGTCTATCCCGGCATGGAGGCGTCCCGCTTCTCGGAGGTGGGCGAGAGCGCCGAACACGCCGACCCCGACACCCTGGTGTGGGTCGGACGCATCGAGCCCGCCAAGGACCTGGACTCGCTGCTGCACGCCTTCGCGGAGATCCGCAGGCGGGAACCGAAGGCGCGGCTGCGGATCGTCGGCGCGCCCGCCGACGGGCCGGAGGGCGCCACCTATCTGGCGCACTGCAAGGCCCTGGCCGCACAGCTCTTCCCGGGCGGGACCGACGCCGTACACGGCGTCGGCGACCACCCCGTCTCCTTCGAGGAGATCGGCGGACCGGAGGTACCCACCCTCCCCGAGGCATACGCGGCGGGTGCCCTCGTGGTCCTCTCCAGCGCCGTCGAGGGCTTCCCGATCAGCCTCGTCGAAGCGATGTTCTCCGGACGCGCCACGGTCTCCACGGACGTCGGCGCGGTCGTCGAGGTCATCGGCGGTACGGGGCTCGTGGTCCCGCCGCGCGATCCGCGGGCGCTCGCGGAGGCGTGCGTCGCCCTGCTGCGTGATCCGGAACGCCGGTCCCGCCTGGGTGCCGCGGCCCGCGCCCGGGCCCTCGAACTGTTCACCGTCGAGCAGAACATCATGGCATTTCATGGCATTTACCTCGAAATCCTCTCGCAGTGTCCGGTTCCCCGGGTCGTGGTCGGCGAGACGGGCGAGCCGCTGCCGTTCGCCGTACCCGCCGAAGCCCATGTGCCAGGACGGCGGTCGGAGTCCGGCACGCGCCAGGCGGCCGGAAGGCCGATTCCGGGATGGGCGGCGGGACCACCGGTGCAGAGCGTTCCGCTGGGGTACGCCCCCGGATCGGCCACGGCCGCGCCTGCCGCGCCCACCACGTCCGCTGCTTCCGGCGCGTCTGCTGCTTCCGCCGTGTCGGGTGAGCCGGTGCAGGTGGGGGAGGGGGCATGGTGACCCGGGAGCCGGGTGACCTCGGAAAGCGCCGGGAAGCGGACGCCGAGGTGGGTGAGACGCGCGTGATGGACATCCAGCCGGGCGAGACACGCGTGGTGGATGTCCAACTGGGCGAGTCGAGGATCGCGGACGCCCGACGAGAAGGATCGGACCGGATGGACCGGACGGTCCGGACGGATGGTCCGGGCGACCCGCACGGCCACGACTGGCACGACCACGACTCGCACGACCCGACGGACGACTCGCAGGACCGGGCGGGCGCCGCGGCCCACGCCGTGCAGGTGTGGAAGGACCCGTCGACGACGGCGGACACCCGGCTCAGATGGGACGCCGTGACGGTCACCGAGGACGCTCCCGTCACCGGCCGCCGAGCCTCCGGTCCCGTGGGCGAAGCGGCAGCCTCCGACCGAGGGCTCCCGGCCGGCCTGCCGCAGCCTCCCGCCGATCACGCGCCCTCCGCCCCTGGTGGTACCGCCGACCCGGTGAAGGCCCTGATGCACAGGCACAGGGAACTGTGCGAGCGCGCGGTGGACCCGCTGGAGATCGCGGCGGGCCTGGAGGCGCACGGGGTGACCGACCGGACCGCCACGCGCTTCCGGCACCGGGACGTCTTCTCGCTCGCCGAGGAGATGTACGCACGGGTGCCTCGCGCCGCGGACACCGCACCACCGTCCGCGACACCCGGCACCTTCGGGTTCCGCGCCGACTGGGCCGTACTCGCGCTGCTGCCGGGCGTTCTGTGCGCGGCGGTCGTGACCGGCGTGCGGTACACCGAGGGGCAGCCACGCCTCACGGTGACCGTCATCGGCGTGCTCGCCGTGGCCCTCGGTCTGCGAGGGGCCTTCGGCCGCGGCCCGCTGCACGTCAAGGAGGCGTGGTCGCCGGCACCGTCCACCCGCGCGTGGACCTACTGGCTCATCGCCTACGCCCTTCTCGGCGACGGTCTGCTCACCGCGGGTCTGGCGGGCGGCCCCCACGGACCGCCCACCGGCAGCTCCGACAGTTCCTGGCCGATCGCCCTGGCGTCCGTCGTGACCATCACCGCGGCCTGCGCGCCCGCCGCCTGGTGCGCGCACCTCTTCGCCGTCCGCGCCCGGCGCCGACTCGCCACCAGCCGCGCCCTGGAGGACTTCGCCGCTTCCGTGCGGCCGCTGCTCCTCGGCGTGATCGCGCTGTACCTCTGCGCCCTCGGCGGCCTGCTCACCCTGAGCGGCGCGGTACTGGACGAACCCGCCGCATACGCCGGAGCCGGCGCCCTCGGCGCGCTCCTCCTGCTGGCCCGGCTTCTCGCCGCGCACGGATTCACGCACGCTCCCGCCGTCGTCCTCGCGATGGCCGGTGTGGGCGAGACGCTGGCCATCGCGAGCGTCTTCGCGGCCCGGCTGCCCGGCTGCGAGGTGCTGGCCGTGCCCGTCGAGACGGTGACCGACGCCTGGGGGGCGGGCGCGGTCCCGGGGCTCGTGTGCGGGGCCGCGGCGCTCGTCCTGCTGCTCCACGCCTCCAGGACCCTCACCCGGGCCTCGGCCCACGCGGCACGCGGCGACGCGCCGTGAACCGCCACCGACTCTCGGCCCCCACGCCGAGCGCACTCCCTCCCGCGGGGCCGACACCGCGGGCCTTCCACACGCCCCACGGCAACACCCTGAAGGAGAACGCCAGATGATCACCCTCCGCATCGGAGAGTCCGTTCCGGGAGCCGCCCGATGAGGGTGCTGCTGATCGGAGCCAACGGATACCTGGGCCGGTTCGTCGCCGACCGACTCCTCGCCGACCCGGCCGTGCAGCTCACCGCACTCGGCCGGGGCGACGACGCGGACGTACGCTTCGACCTCGCCAGCGGTAGCCCGGGAGCGCTCACCCGTTTCCTGGACGCGGTGCACCCCGGGGTCGTCGTCAACTGCGCCGGTGCCACCCGCGGAGGCGCCCGCGAGCTCACCCGGCACAACACCGTCGCCGTCGCCACCGTCTGCGAGGCCCTGCGCCGCAGCGGATGCGGAGCGCGCCTCGTGCAGATCGGCTGCGGCGCGGAGTACGGCCCCAGCCAGCCCGGATCCTCCACGGCCGAGGACGCCGTGCCCCGCCCCGGCGGCCCCTACGGCGTCAGTAAACTCGCGGCCACCGAACTGGTCCTCGGATCCGGCCTGGACGCCGTCGTCCTGCGGGTGTTCTCGCCCGCCGGACCCGGCACCCCGGCAGGCTCTCCCCTCGGACGCCTCGCCGAAGCCATGCGCCGCGCCATGCAGTCCGGCGACGGCGAGCTCAAACTCACCGGCCTCGGCGTCCAGCGCGACTTCATCGACGTACGCGACGTCGCCCGTGCCGTCCATGCCGCCTCCCTCTCCGCCGCCCAGGGCGTCATCAACATCGGTTCCGGCCGCGCCGTACGCCTGCGCGACGCCGCCTCCGTCCTCGCGCGCGTCGCCGGTTACGCCGGAGCCCTGCACGAACTCGACGGACCTCCCGGCCCCGCCAGGCCATCCATCGGGCACCCCCGCTCCGAAACAGAGCACACGGCCCCGGCCGCGTACCCCTACCCGGACGGCTGCGGCAGCTGGCAGCAGGCCGACGTGCGCACCGCACGCGACCGGCTCGGCTGGCGGCCCCGGATCAACCTCGAGGAATCCCTCGCAGACATCTGGATGGAGGCCGCATGCCGTATCTGACCAGCACCGCGACGGGCACCGCCACCACGGACCTGAGGATCGGTTTCGGGATCCCCGGCTATGCGCACCCCCTGGTCGCCCCGGTCGAATGGAGCGAACTCACCCGCCCCGGAACGCCCCTGCACTGGGTCGTCCTGAACGTCTCCGACGGCCCCGGCGCACGTCCCGACCCGCACTGTCTCGAAGCCGCCGGACGTCTGCGCAACGCGGGCGTCCGCGTCATCGGCCACCTGGACGTGACGTACGGCGCGCGCTCGTTCGGTGAACTCGTCTCCGACGCGCACCGTTATCTCGACTGGTACCAGGTCGACGGCTTCTTCCTGGACCGCTGTCCCACAGAGCGGACAGCGCTTCCTGAGGTCCGGCGCACGGTCGGCACCCTGCGGTCGCTCGGCGACGGCCACATCGTCCTCGGTCACGGCACCCATCCGTATCCCGGCTATGCCGAGACCGCCGACCAGTTGGTGACCTTCTCCGGACCCTGGAGCGACTACCGCTGGTCGCAGGTGGCGGAATGGACCGCCGAGCACCCGCCCGACCGCTTCTGCCACTTCGTGCACGGCGTGCCCCGCGGCCATCTCGACGAGGCGCTGCGCATCGCCCGCTGGCAGGGCGCCTCCACGATCTACCTCACCGACCGCACGGACCGCGGCGCTTCGGGAGACCCCTGGGAGAGCCTGCCCGGCTACTGGGACGATCTCGTCTCGCGGATCGGAACGGGTGTCTCGGAATGAAGAAGGGCGTGGCAGTGTTACGGGGAGAACAACTGTAGTGATTGACCGACCAACGGAGTCCCCGTGTCGCTGCCACCCCTGGTCGAGCCAGCTGCTGAGCTCACCGTAGACGAGGTCCGCAGGTACTCCCGCCACCTGATCATCCCCGACGTGGGCATGGACGGGCAGAAGCGGCTGAAGAACGCCAAGGTGCTGTGTGTCGGCGCCGGCGGCCTGGGCTCGCCGGCGCTGATGTACCTGGCCGCCGCGGGCGTGGGCACGCTCGGCATCGTGGAGTTCGACGAGGTCGACGAGTCGAACCTGCAGCGCCAGATCATCCACAGCCAGGCGGACATCGGCCGCTCGAAGGCGGAGTCGGCCCGCGACAGCGTGCTCGGTATCAACCCTTATGTGAACGTGGTCCTTCACGAAGAGCGGCTCGAGGCCGAGAACGTGATGGAGATCTTCAGCCAGTACGACCTGATCGTCGACGGCACGGACAACTTCGCGACCCGCTACCTGGTCAACGACGCGTGCGTGCTGCTCGACAAGCCGTACGTCTGGGGCTCGATCTACCGCTTCGACGGCCAGGCTTCCGTCTTCTGGTCCGAGCACGGCCCCTGCTACCGCTGCCTGTACCCGGAGCCCCCGCCCCCGGGCATGGTTCCCTCCTGCGCCGAGGGCGGCGTCCTCGGCGTACTGTGCGCGTCCATCGGCTCCATCCAGGTCAACGAGGCCATCAAGCTCCTCGCGGGCATCGGTGAGCCGCTCGTCGGCCGCCTGATGATCTACGACGCGCTGGAGATGCAGTACCGCCAGGTCAAGGTCCGCAAGGACCCGAACTGCGCGGTCTGCGGCGAGAACCCCACCGTCACCGAGCTCATCGACTACGAGGCTTTCTGCGGCGTCGTGTCCGAGGAGGCCCAGGAGGCGGCCGCCGGCTCGACGATCACTCCCAAGCAGCTCAAGGAGTGGATCGACGACGGCGAGAACATCGAGATCATCGACGTCCGCGAGATCAACGAGTACGAGATCGTCTCGATCCCGGGCGCCAAGCTGATCCCGAAGAACGAGTTCCTCATGGGCACCGCCCTGGAGACTCTCCCGCAGGACAAGAAGATCGTCCTGCACTGCAAGACGGGTGTCCGCAGCGCGGAGGTCCTCGCGGTCCTCAAGTCGGCCGGATTCTCGGACGCCGTGCACGTGGGCGGCGGCGTGATCGGCTGGGTCAACCAGATCGAGCCGGCGAAGCCCGTGTACTAGGCGCAGACCTGGTGGTGAAGAGGGGCTCGGCACCGCGTGTGCCGGGCCCTTCCCCGTCATACGGGCCGTCGCCGGTCCCGCCGCCGGGACCTCTACCGGGCGCAGACCTTGCCGTCGTCCGGCACCGTGCCGTCCAGCAGGTAGTCGTCCACCGTGCTGTCGACGCAGTCGCTCCCGCTCCCGTACGCCCCGTGACCCTCGCCCTTCCAGGTGAGCTGCACACCGACGCCCTTGCCCAGCTCGTCCGCCATCTTGCGCGCACCCTCGTACGGTGTCGCCGGGTCGCCGGTGTTGCCCACCACCAGGACGGGCTTCGCGCCGGGTGCGGACACCTCCGGTGTCTCGTGCTGTCCGGCCACCGGCCAGTCGTGGCACCAGCCGGCTGTGTCCCAGCCCATCGAGTCCCCGAACACGGGTGAGATCTTCCGGAACTCGGCGAGTTTCCTCTTCGCCTCCTCGGGCGTCGGCCGCTCCTTGTCGTCCAAGCACGATATGACCCGTTGGGAATGCGTGGTCGTGCCGTAGCGGCCGGAGGCGTCACGGTCGTTGTAGCTGTCGGCCTGCGCGAGCAGTTCCGTACCGTCGCCGTCCTCGGCGGCTTCGAGGGCGCCGGTGAGGGCGGGCCACGACGACTTGCTGTAGAGCGGATAGACGATGCCCGTGAGGGCCAACTGCTGCGTGAGGTCGCGGCCGCTCGAGGTCGGCAGAGGTTCGGAGTCGATGCGCTTCAGGAGCGCCGCGATCTTCCGCGAGCCCTCCTCGGGGTCCTGGCCGGTGGATTCGAGGTAGTCCTCCAGAGCCCGCTGGAAGCCTCTGGCCTGGTTCTCCGCATGGCCCACCGTGCCGGCGCTCGGGTCGACGACCGCGTCCAGGACCAGCCGCCCCACGTTCCCGGGGAACAGGTGGGCGTACACGCCGCCCAGTTCGGTGCCGTACGAGATGCCGAAGTAGTGCATCTTCCGGTCGCCGAGGACATGCCGCATCAGGTCCATGTCCCGGGCCGTGTCGGTGGTCGACACGTGGCTGAGGAGCTTGCCCGCCGACTTCTGGCAGCCCTGGCCGAAGTCCTTGGCGTCCTTGAGGAACGCGGTCTCCTCGGCGGGCGTGTCCGGTGTGGTGTCGACCGACTCGGCTGCCTGCATGGCCTTGTCGCTGCGGCAGCGCACGCCCTCGCTGGCGGCGACGCCGCGCGGGTCCCAGCTGACCAGGTCGTACCGCTCGTGGAACGTGGCGAACGTCGGCCCGTACGGCGGCAGGTAGTCGACGCCCGAGCCGCCCGGACCGCCGAAGTTGAACAGCAGCGAACCGATGCGGTCCTTCGAGGATCCGCTCGCCTCACTGCGGATCAGGGCCAGCCCGATGGTCTCGCCCGTCGGCTTCGCCCAGTCCAGCGGCACCTTGAGCGTCGCGCACCGCCAGTCCCCGCCCGGCGCGGGGCCCGTCTCCGTGGCTTTGCAGCCGCTCCAGTCGAGCTTCTGCGAGGTGAGTGAGGCGGGCAGTCCCGGCATCGCGTCGGAGGAGGGCGCCGCGGCCGGCGGCTTGCCGGCGTCGTCGTTCTTGTCGTTCCCGTCGTCGCTCCCGGACGAGCCGCTGCAGCCGGCCACCAGCAACGCGGCGGCGGCCAGTGCCGTCCACCGTGCGATACGCGCCATGAACTTCCCCCCTCGCATCGTCGTCCGCCGGATGTCGCGGATGACAGTCAGGCCATAGTAGGCAGAACTCCGCGAACACGGCCGAGCCCTGTGGATAACTGTCTGACCTGCTGGTTAGCGGGTTGTGCCCAGGCTTTCAGGAGCAGACCCGGCCGGTCGGCGGGACCTTGCCGTCCAGCAGATAGCCGTTCACCGCGTCGCGCACGCACGTGTTCCCGCTGTCGTACGAGCCGTGTCCCTGACCCTTGTACGTCAGCTCGACACCGACGCCCTTGCCCAGCGACTCCGCCATCTTCCGGGCGCCCTCGTACGGCGTCGCCGGGTCGCCGGTGTTGCCGACCACGAGGATCGGTGCCGAACCGGCGGCACGCACGTCGGGGTGGTCGGCGGCGCCCGCCACCGGCCAGTCGGTGCATCCGACCATGCCCCACGCCAGATAGTCGCCGAAGAGGGGAGACGCCTTACGGAACTCCGGCAGCTTCGCCCGCACGTCGGCGACGGTGTAGCGCGGTCTGTCGTCCGCACAGTTGATGGAGACGTTGGCGGCGCTGATGTTGCTGTACTCGCCGTCCTGATTCCGACCGTTCAGCGAGTCGGACAGCAGCATCAGCACCTTGCCGTCCCCTTCGTACGCCTGCTGGAGTCCTTCGACGAGGTACTCCCAGAAATCCTGCGAGTACAGGGACTGCGCGATGCCGCTGGTGGCGGCGGTCTGGGTGAGCTCGCGCGGGAAGACACCCGGGATCGGCCTGGTGTCCAGGTCCTTGAGCAACTGGGCGATGCGGTCCTTGACGTCCTGTGCGCTGTCGCCGAGCGGACACTCCTGCGGCTTCGAGGCGCAGTCCTCGGCGAAGTTGTCCAGTGCGAGCTGGAAACCCTCGGCCTGCCCCAGAGACCCCTGTTCGGGGCTCTGCGTCGGGTCCACGACCGCGTCGAAGACGGCCCGACCCACCTTCTCGGGGAACAGATGGGCGTACACGCCGCCCAGTTCGGTGCCGTACGAGATGCCGAAGTAGTGCAGTTCGTCGTCGCCGAGGACCTGGCGCATCAGGTCCATGTCGCGGGCCGCGTCGGTGGTGCGCACGTGCGGCAGGACCTTCCCGGAGTTGCTCTCGCAGGCGTCGTTGAACTCCTTCAGGTTGTCCAGCAGGGTCCGCTCCTCGGCGTCGTCGTCCGGGGTGGCGTCCTGCTGGAAGTACGCGTCGAGCTGTTCGTCGCTCTCGCACTTCACACCGGCACTGCGGCCGACGCCGCGCGGATCGAAACTGACCAGGTCGTAGCGCGTGCGCAGTTGCTCGTAGTCCTGGCCGAACGCGGGCAGCGTGGTCACGCCGGAACCGCCCGGACCGCCGAAGTTGAAGAGCAGCGAACCGATGCGCCGGTTCTCGGCGCCGCTCGCCCCGGCGCGGATCAGCGCGAGCTCGATGGTGTCCCCCTTGGGTTCGTCCCAGTCGAGGGGCGCTTTCAGCGTCGCGCATCTCCAGGTGCCGCCGTCCGGGAGCGGCGACGGGGCGTCCCCGCCGCCCTCGGCCCCGGACGGTTCCGGGCAGTCCTTCCAGCTGAGCTTCTGCGCCGACAGGTCCCGGTCCTCGGAGCCGCCGTCGTCGCCGCAGCCGGCGAGGGCCGCCAGCAGCAGGAGGGCGGTGGCGGTCCGAGCGGTGGCACGTGGCGGGGCAGGGTTCGGCATGTCCCCATCCTGAGGTCGCCCGGCACGGGCCGCTCGGGGCGCGGGCCGTGCGGGTGAGGACCCCGGGACACCAGGGCCCGGTGGCTCCAGCAGGACCCCGTGGCGCCAGGGCCTCGCGACACGGCAGGACCACGACACGCAGGACCGCAGGACAGCGACACCGCAAGATTGCGACGCAGGGTCCCGTCCCTAGAGCGCGCCCTTGCGTGTCAGGTGGTTGAAGAACAGCCATCCCGGCAGCACGGGCAGCCACAGCGTCAGCAGGCGGTACAGGAGCACGGCGGGTGCCGCGACCTCCTTGGGGAGGCCCACCGCGATCAGGCCGACCGTCAGGGTGGCCTCGACCGCGCCCACCCCGCCCGGGGTGGGCGCCGCGGAGCCCAGCGCGTTGCCGGCGAGGAAGACCACGGCCACGCTGGCGATGCTGATCGCGGGCATGTCGTCGTTGCCGAACGCCCGGATCGACGCGTCCAGGCACATCACGAAGCAGGCCGTCAGCAGGAGCATGCCGCCGATGCCGGTGATCAGCTTCTGCGGCCGCTGGAGGACGTCCAACATGCGGGGGATGACACCCGCGAAGAGCGACCGCACGCGCGTGGCCACGAATTTCCGCAGGAACGGCACCGAGGTGACCACGAGGACGAGGACCGCGACGGTCAGCAGCCCCGCGATGACCGTCCGGGACGGCGACAAGGAGGGCGTCTTCTCGGTACCGGTCAGGTATCCGAACGACAGCAGCATCAGGATGTGACAGCCGAGCCCGAACAGCTGCGACGCGCCGACACTGGCCACCGCGAGCCCCGGCCGTACCCCCGCGCGCTGGAGGAACCGCGTGTTGAGGGCGACACCGCCCACCGCCGCGGGCGCCACGATCTTCACGAAGGAACCGGCGACCTGCGCCGCCACGGTCCGCATGAACGGCACCCGTTCCGGCACGAAGCCCAGCAGGCTCATGGCCGCCGCGAAGTAGCTCAGCATCGAGAACAGCACGGCCGCGGCGACCCAGCCCCACTGGGCGCTGTCGAAGAGCGTGCCGAACTCGATGTGCGTGAGCTGCGACAGCAGGAAGTACGCACCGAAGGCGCCCGCGATGAAACTGATCAGGGTGCGCGGGCGGATGCGCTCCAGACGGGCCGGCTCGACCGGTGCCTGCGGCCTGATCAGCAGCACCTGGTGGCGGATCTGGGTGAGCAGGTCCTCCTCGCGGACCTCCTCCAGCGCCTCGTCGATCGCGCGCTTCTCGGCCCGCTGCTCGGCGCGTACGGCCTTCTTGTCGGGCTTCTCCAGGGCGGGTCTGGTCTCGTCCGGGGTGTGCTCGTGCTCCTCGGCACGGGCCAGTCTGTCCTGGCGGGAGGCGTCCAGGACCGCCTCGCGCTCGCGCTCCGCACGCTCCCGGGCCAGCTTGCGCAGTGTCGCGCGGTGGGAGCGCGTGAGCGCGATGGGCTGCAGCATGGGCAGGCAGTCGGCCACTGCGTCCGGGCCGAGCACGCCGACCGCCGAGGCCACCGCTCGTTCCGCGCCGACCCGCAGGCCGAGTGTGGTCACCAACTGCGCGACGTCCATGCGCAGCATCAGTTCACCGGCGGCGATCTCGCCGTTGCGCAGGTCGGTCAGGATCACCGTGCCGGAACGATCCACCAGGATCGCGTCACCGGCCAGCCTGCGGTGAGCGATGCGCCGCGACTGCAGGGCCTGCACCTGGTGCCAGGTCTCGCGCAGCAGGTCGTCGGTGATGTCCTCGTCAGGCAGCGAGTCGAGCGTGCGGCCCCCGATGTGCTCGTAGACCAGCATCACGGCGTCCGGGCCGAGCTCGGAGGTCGCGATCAGCTTCGGCGCGTTGGCCCCGGCCGCGATGGCCGCGTACGCGAGAAGTGCCTCCTGCTCCAGAGCCTGGCGCAGCGACTGGAGACTGCGGCGGGTGGTGATGCCCCGCAGTGTCATACGGCGCCACACGCGGTAGAAGAACCCCTGGGCCTGCTGTTCGCGGTCCACCACCGTGACGTCCAGCGGGGCGCCGTCCTGGAGCGTCACGAAGTACCGGCGGCCGCGGTCGCCGTCCGGGGCCTCCGGGGTCTCGTCCCGTGCCGCGCTCACCGGATGGAAGCCGACGTGCCGCAGGCCCGCCATCAGGGTCCGCCCCGTGGGCCGGACGTTCGGCGAGCCGACCGCGTACAGCGTCCCGTACGCCACGCTCCAGCCGATCAGCACCGTGAGGACGATCGAGAAGGGCGTCGTGTAGCCGGTGACCAGCATGGAGAAGGCGTCGAGCATCAGTACGACCCACAGGACCGCACGCCAGCGGGGCCGCCGTGACATGCCGACAGCCGTCATGTAGGCGATGACCGGCGCGAGGTAGCCGTGCACCGGGTCGGTCAGGGCTTGGATGTCGGCGGGCGAGGGCTGGGTGAGCGCCTTCTGGATCGAGCCGGGGGCGCCCTTGGCGACCCACAGGTCGGTGGCGAGCGTCACCCCGTGGGCGAGGACCGCCGCCAGCACACCGTCGGCGATCCGCAGCCCGTCGCGCTTGATCAGCCGCTCGATGGCGAAGGCGACCGGCACCAGGAGGATCGCGATGCTCGACGCGAGCCCCGCGATCTTGATCAGCAGGTCGGGTGCCTCGTCGGTGCCCTTGTTGATGTCCTGCGCCAGCCCTGATGTCGTGCCGTGCGCGAACGCGGCGATCGACAGCAGCACGGCGATCGCGAGGACGCCCACCAGAAGGCGCATCAGATCGGAGGGGCGGTGCACGCGCGCGGGGAGCAGCGGTTCGTCGCCCTCGACCTCTTCGGCGGGGGCGTCGTCGGCCGGGCCGACGCTGTCCTCGACTCCGCTCTCCTTGCGCATGTCCTTCTTCTGGGACGTGCCCGGATCCCCGGACGTCACGGATGCTTCTGAAGTCTTCCCAAGGCCCTCGTCCGAGTCGACGCCGGCATCAGGGCGCGACGAAACCGCAGAGGTGCCCTCCGCGTCTTCGGGGTGCACACCCTGCTGTCTCATCGTCTCTTCTTGGTCTCGTATCACCAGTAACCGCCCGCACGATGGTGGCATGCCCCGCCGACACAGGGGGGCATCAGGGTGCAATGCGGGGGCGCACAGTCTGCCCGAAGCGCTGTTCGAGGGCGAGCAATACGCACAGTCGCCGCCGCGTCACGTTGTCGGCGGGGTGGGGCAGGATGGGTCGGATGAGTGAGCAGAGCCTCCCGGCGGACGCCTTGCCGGAGTATGCGGAGCGGGTCCTCGACGTCGCCGAGCGGATACCGCCCGGACGCGTCATGACGTACGGAGACGTCGCGGAGTGGCTGGAGGACGGCGGTCCGCGTCAGGTCGGCCGCGTGATGGCTCTCTACGGGGGAGCCGTTCCGTGGTGGCGGGTCGTCCGCGCGGACGGGGCGCTGCTCCCCGGCCACGAACTGGAGGCGCTGGCGCACTACCGGACGGAGGGCACGCCTCTCAAGGACGCGAGCAGGACTTCCGAAGGGCATCTCCCGCGCATCGACATGAGACGGGCCCGGTGGGACGGCGGTGATCGCGCGGAGGGTCACACCTGACAGCTTCCGGCACGGGAACGTGACGAGCGGAACAGCTGGCCCGTACGGGTGAATGCGGGCACGCCCGTGACATGCCGTACGTTCGTGAGACGAGGGACGCGGGTGCCCGGAGGGAACACGGGGAAGCGCTGCTTCCACAGCATCCACCGGCGTAGCGTCGACGGAACGCATCCCGCTCATCCGGCGGCCACCGCCCACCTCGCGCCGCCGTCGTCCCACCCGTCACCCGAGCACGATCCCTCACCGGCGGCGTTCCGCGCCGACCGTGACAACCCCGAGCACACCCTCCAGGACCGGCGAACCACGTGAGCACCTCTTCCTCCACCAGGCGCCTGTCGTACCCCCAGGGACGACAGGGGACCAGTGGCGCTTACCGACTGGTGCGTACCCCGCCGGCCCGGGTGGCTCCCCCTCAGCTGGACGCGGCACAGCGCGCGGTGGTTGACCACGAGGGCGGTCCGCTGCTCGTCCTCGCAGGTCCGGGCACCGGCAAGACGACCACGCTCGTGGAGTCCGTGGCGGCCCGGATCGCGCGCGGCGCGGACCCCGAGCGGGTCCTGGTGCTGACGTTCAGCCGCAAGGCCGCCGTGGAACTGCGTGACCGCATGGCGCTGCGCATAGGAGCGGCCCGCGCGCCTCAGGCGACCACGTTCCACTCCTTCTGCTACGCCCTGGTCCGGGCCCACCAGGACAGTGACCTGTTCGTGGAACCGATGCGGCTGCTCTCCGGCCCCGAACAGGACGTGGCGGTACGGGAACTGCTCGCGGGCCAGCCCGGGCTGGAGCGGCTCGGCCTCGCCCATGTGCGCTGGCCCGACGAACTGCGCGCCTGCCTGACGACGCGCGGCTTCGCCGACGAGGTCCGCGCGGTCCTCGCCCGCAGCCGTGAACTGGGGCTCGGCCCCGAAGCGCTCCAGACCTTCGCCAGGCGCATCGGCCGCCCCGACTGGCTCGCGGCCTCCGCCTTCCTCGCCGAGTACCTCGACGTGCTCGACATGCAGGGAGTGCTCGACTACGCGGAACTGGTGCACCGCGCGGTGCTGCTCGCCCGCCGCCCGAACGTGGCGGAACGGCTCGCCGAGCGGTACGACGCGGTCTTCGTCGACGAGTACCAGGACACCGATCCGGCGCAGCTGCGGCTCCTGGAGGCGCTCGCGGGCCGCGGCCGCACCCTGGTGGCCTTCGGCGACCCCGACCAGTCGATCTACGCGTTCCGGGGCGCCGACGTGAACGGCATCCTGGACTTCCCGGAGACCTTCCCGCGCGCGGACGGCGCACCGGCGCCGGTCGAGGTCCTCAGGACGTCACGCCGGTCGGGCGCGGGCCTGCTGGCGGCCACCAGACTGCTGACCCAGCGCATGCCCCTGACCCGCCTCCCGGCCGAGAAGGTACGCGCCCACCGGGAGCTCGCTCCCGTACGGGACGGCGGCCGCGTGGAGGTCTACACGTACCCGACCCCCGGTACGGAGCTGGACAACGTCGCCGACATCCTGCGCCGCGCCCACCTGGAGGACGGCGTTCCGTGGAACGAGATGGCCGTCCTGGTACGTGCCGGCTCCCGCACCATCCCGACGATCCGCCGCGCGCTCACCGCGGCCGGCGTCCCCCTGGACATCGACGGCGACGACCTGCCGCTGCGCCACGAGCCGGCGGTGACACCTCTGCTGACGGCGCTCAAGGCGGTCGCCACGGCGGAACTGGTGGAGACGGCACCGGCCCCGCTCCCGGCGGACGAGGAACCCGAAACGGCCGAAGCGGGCCCGCAAGACGCCGAACCGGCCACTTCGGGCCCGGAAGATGCCGAACCGGCCGAGCCCCGCCCCTCCTCGGAAGAGTCCCCCTCGAAGGAGCTCTCCTCGGAGGAACCCTCCACGGAGGAGCCGTCCTCCGAAGATCCGCTCCCCGAGGAGGCCGATCCGGAGCAGCCGGCGGAGCGGGAGAAGCCGTGGCTCGACGTCGAGACCGCCCTCACCCTCCTCGCGTCCCCCCTCGCCGGCATGGACGCGGCAGATCTGCGCCGCCTCGGCCGGGCCCTGCGCGAGGAGGAGCGCGCCGGGGGCAACCACGTACCCCCGCCCTCCGACGAGTTGCTGGCCCGGGCACTGGCCGAGCCGGAGCGGCTCGTCGCCCACGATCCGTCGTACGCGCGAGGGGCGCAGCGCCTGGGTGCCCTCCTGCGCAAGGCACGGGAACGCCTCGCCGGGGGCGGCACGGCCGAGGAGGCGCTCTGGGAGCTGTGGGACGGCACCCCCTGGCCGCAGCGCCTGGAGCGGGCCGCCCGCCGCGGCGGCGCGGCCGGACGCAACGCGGACCGCGACCTCGACGCCGTGTGCGCGCTGTTCGCGACCGCCGCCCGCGCGGAGGAGCGCATCGGTGGCCGCGGCGCCCTCAACTTCCTGGAGGAGGTCGACGCCCAGGACATCGCCGCCGACACGCTGACCCGGAGGGCCGTACGCCCCGACGCGGTACGTCTGATGACCGCGCACCGCTCCAAGGGCCTGGAGTGGCGCCTCGTGGTCGTCGCGGGCGTCCAGGAGGGGCTGTGGCCCGACCTGCGCCGACGGGGTTCCCTCCTGGAGGCCGACCGCATCGGACGGGACGGCCTCGCCGAACCGCTCACCCCCGGAGCGCTCCTGTCCGAGGAGCGCCGGCTGTTCTACGTGGCCGCCACGCGCGCGCGGGAACGGCTCGTCGTCACCGCCGTGAAGGCACCCGCCGACGACGGTGACCAGCCGTCCCGCTTCCTCACCGAACTGGGCGAGGAGCCCAAGGACGTCACGGGCCGCCCTCGCCGTCCCCTGTCCGTCGCCGCGCTCGTCGCCGAACTGAGGGCCACGACGGTCGACCCCCGCGTCTCGGCGCCCCTCAGGGAAGCCGCGGCCCGGCGCCTTGGCAGACTCGCCGCGCTCGGCGACGAGGAGGGCCGCCCCCTGGTGCCGTCCGCGCACCCCTACCGCTGGTGGGGCATGTACGAACCGACCGAGAGCAAGGTGCCGCTGCGCGACCGCGACCATCCCGTCGTGCTCTCCGGCAGCGCCCTCGACCAGCTCGCCAACACCTGCGCGCTGCAGTGGTTCCTGGGCCGCGAGGTGAAGGCGGACGCCCCCGCGACCGTCGCCCAGGGCTTCGGCAACGTGGTGCACGTCCTGGCCGACGAGGTCGCCTCCGGCCGCACACCCGCCGACCTGGCCGTCCTCATGGAGCGCCTCGACTCCGTGTGGGAGGCGCTCGCCTTCGACGCGCCCTGGAAGTCGGCGCAGGAGAAGGAGCACGCGCGCGTGGCGCTCGAACGTTTCCTGCAGTGGCATGTCACGGACCGTGCCGAACGGACCCCGGTCGCCAGCGAGCACGACTTCGACGTCACTCTCGAAGCCGGCTCCTACGAAGTGCGCATCCGCGGCTCCATGGACCGCGTCGAGCGGGACGCCGAAGGACGCGCCTACGTGGTCGACTTCAAGACCGGCAAACAGGCACCGAGCGCCGCCGACGTGGCCCACCACCCGCAGCTCGCCGTCTACCAGCTCGCGGTCCGCGAAGGTGCCGTGGACGAGGCATTCGACGGTCGGCGCCCCGACCCGGGCGGCGCCGAACTCGTCCAGCTCCGCCAGGGCGCCCCCAAGAAGGACGGCGGCGAGACCCTGCCCAAGGTGCAGGCCCAGGGACCGCTGGAGGGGGAGTGGGTCGGCGACCTGCTCGCCACCGCCGCGGGCAAGGTCCTCGACGAACGGTTCACGCCGTCGACCGGCCAGCACTGCACGCACTGCGCGTTCCGGGCCTCGTGCAGCGCACGCGCGGAAGGCCGCCACGTCGTCGAGTGACGGGACGCGGCTCCCCGGGCGGCCGGTCGGGAGTCCACTGCCGTACGAGAAGTGACGTACGGCACCACACGTGCTGACCTGCGCATCCTTCGGCCCTGACGTCGAATCGGCACCGGCTGTCAGTGGGCGCGGCTAGCCTCTCTGACGTGCCAGCCCGTATCACCGACCCCGAGCAGCTCAAGGAGCTCCTCGGCATCCCGTTCACCCCGGAGCAGACGGCCTGCATCACCGCACCGCCCGCCCCGCAGGTGATCGTGGCCGGAGCGGGCTCCGGCAAGACCACGGTGATGGCCGCGCGCGTGGTGTGGCTGGTCGGCACCGGACAGGTCGCCCCCGAGCAGGTCCTCGGACTGACCTTCACCAACAAGGCGGCGGGCGAGCTCGCCGAGCGCGTACGGAAGGCCCTGATCAAGGCCGGAGTCACCGACCCGGACGTGATCGACCCGGATCACCCTCCGGGCGAACCCGTCATCTCCACGTACCACGCCTTCGCCGGTCGTCTGCTGACCGACCACGGGCTGCGCATCGGGCTCGAACCCACCGCGCGTCTCCTCGCCGACGCGACGCGCTACCAGCTCGCCGCACGCGTCCTGCGCGAGGCACCGGGCCCCTACCCCGCGCTCACCCGCTCCTTCCCCGACCTGGTCGGCGACCTCCTCACGCTCGACTCGGAGCTCGCCGAACACCTCGTACGCCCCGAGGACCTGCGCTCGTACGACGCCCGGCTGCTGCGGGACCTCGAAGGTGCCAAACTCACCAACGCGGACCTGCGCAGGGTCCCGGAGGCGGCCGCCGCCCGGCGGGAGCTGGCCGAGCTGGTGAGCCGCTACAGGGCGGCCAAACGCGAGCGGGACCTCCTCGACTTCGGCGACCAGATCGCCCTCTCGGCGACCCTCGCCCGCACCCGGCCGGAAGTCGGCGGCATCCTGCGCGACGAGTTCCGGGTGGTCCTCCTCGACGAGTACCAGGACACGTCGGTCGCCCAGCGCATCCTCCTGGCGGGCCTGTTCGGCGGTGGCACGGGCCACCCGGTGACCGCCGTCGGAGACCCCTGCCAGGCCATCTACGGCTGGCGCGGCGCCTCCGTGGCCAACCTCGACGACTTCCCCGAGCACTTCGCGCACGCCGACGGCCGCCCCGCGACCCGCCAGTCGCTCAGCGAGAACCGCCGCAGCGGCGGCCGCCTCCTCGACCTCGCCAACGACCTCGCCGAGCCCCTGCGCGCCCTGCACGCGGGCGTGGAGGCACTGCGCCCGGCCCCCGGCGCCGAGCGCGACGGCATGGTGCGCTGTGCCCTGCTGCGTACCCACGCGGAGGAGATGGACTGGCTCGCCGACTCCGTCGCCCACCTCGTACGCACCGGGAAGGCACCCGGTGAGATCGCCGTCCTGTGCCGCACGGCGACCGACTTCGCCGAGATCCAGGGGGCCCTCGTCGCCCGGGACGTCCCCGTCGAGGTCGTGGGCCTCTCCGGACTGCTGCACCTGCCCGAGGTCGCCGACCTGGTCGCCGTCTGCGAGGTGCTCCAGGACCCCGGCGCCAACGCCTCACTGGTCCGCCTGCTCACCGGCCCACGCTGGCGCATCGGCGCCCGCGACCTCGCCCTGCTGGGCCGCCGCGCCCGGCTGCTCGTGTCCCACACGCGCGTGGGGCCCGACGACGACCCCGACCGGCGGCTCGCCGCGGCCGTCGAAGGAGTCGACCCGGCCGAGGTGATCTCCCTGGCGGACGCGCTCGACACGTTCCTGGAGACACCGCTCGGCGGCGACGGGGACGGCGACGGGCTGCCGTTCTCCGCCGACGCCCGCGTACGGTTCGCGCGGCTCGCCACCGAACTGCGCGAGCTGCGACGCTCCCTCGCCGACCCGCTCATGGACGTCCTGCACCGGGTCCTCGCCACCACCGGCCTGGAGGTGGAGCTGTCCGCGTCCCCGCACGCCCTGGCCGCCCGCCGCCGCGAGACCCTGTCCAACTTCCTGGACGTCGCCGCCTCCTTCGCCGCCAACGAGGGCGAGGCGAGCCTCCTCGCCTTCCTCGGCTTCCTGCGCACCGCCGCGCAGTACGAGAAGGGCCTCGACAACGCGCTGCCGGGAGGCGAGAACACCGTCAAGGTGCTCACCGCGCACAAGTCCAAGGGCCTGGAGTGGGACGTCGTCGTGGTCCCGGGGCTCGTCACCGGCACCTTCCCCAGCGGGCAGGGCCGCGAGAAGTGGACCGCCCAGGGCAAGGTCCTCCCGCACGAACTGCGCGGGGACGCCGACACCCTGCCCGACATCGACGCCTGGGACTCCCGCGGCATGAGGGAGTTCCACGAGGCCATGAAGGAGCACCAGCACACCGAGGAGCTCCGCCTCGGGTACGTCACCTTCACCCGCCCCCGCTCCCTGCTGCTCGGCTCCGGCCACTGGTGGGGCCCCTCGCAGAAGAAGCCCCGCGGGCCCTCGGACTTCCTGCACGCCCTGTACGCGCACTGCGAGGCCGGACACGGCGAGATCGAGGCATGGGCGGACGAGCCCGGAGAGGACGAGGAGAACCCCGCACTGCAGGCGGCAGGCGGCGACCACGCCTGGCCGCTCCCGCTCGACGACCTGGCCACGGCCCGCCGCAGGGACGCCGCGCGGACGGTGCTGGCCCATGTCGAGGCCGCCCACGCGCACGGCCGCTCCCATGCGGCGGCCCACCCGTCGACCCCGGACGACGCGGGCCCGTACGACGATCCGGACTGGCCGCCTCCACCGGAGGAGGACGAGCCTCCCTACGGAGACGGCCACTTCACCGAAGAGACCGACGAACCTCCTTACGAAGAGCCCGAAGACCACGAAGAGACCGATCTCACAGACGAACCCCCGGTCGACCCGGACGACTGGCACGCGTGGACCCCGGCCCGCCCGCGGATCCCGCACCCCGCCCCGGCCCCCGACGCTCGCCCGCACCCTCCCGAGACCACGCCGCTCACCCCCGAGGAAGCCCGCACCGTCGCCTCCTGGGACCGCGACCTGGACGCCCTCACCGGGGAACTCCTGCGCGCCCGGGAAAGCGTCACGGACGTCCCCCTGCCGGCCTCCCTGACCGCGTCCCAGCTGCTGCACCTGGCCGCGGACCCGGACGGCTTCGCCCAGGACCTGGCGCGCCCCATGCCACGCCCGCCGCAGCCCGCCGCCCGCCGCGGCACCCGCTTCCACGCCTGGATCGAAGCCCGCTTCGAAGAACTGACGCTGCCGATGCTGGAGCCGGAGGAACTGCCGGGCAGCGAGGCCGAGATCGCCGACGAACGCGACCTGGAAGCCCTCAAGACCGCCTTCGAACGCACCCCGTACGCCCACCGCACGCCCTACCGGGTCGAGGCCCCCTTCCAGCTCGCCATCGCCGGCCGCGTCGTACGGGGCCGTATCGACGCCGTCTACAAGGAGGAGCCGGACGGGGCAGACGACGGGGAAGGCACGACGTCCTACGAGATCGTCGACTGGAAGACCAACCGCACCCGTACCGCCGACCCCCTCCAGCTCGCCCTCTACCGGCTCGCCTGGGCCGAGCAGCACGGCATCCCCCTGGACTCCGTACGGGCGGCGTTCCTGTACGTGCGCAGCGGCGAGGTGGTACGCCCCGAGAACCTGCCGGACCGGGCCGCACTGGAACGCCTCCTGCTGGAAGAACCACCCGAAGGGGTCCCCGACGAACCGCCGGACCAGCACGCGCGCGTGGACGGTTAGGCTCGTGACCATGAGCAAGACTCCGGACAGCGCCGTCCGCGCGTACATCGAGCAGCACCGCGCAGCCTTCCTCGACGACCTCGCCGAGTGGCTGCGCATCCCGTCCGTCTCGGCCCAGCCCGAGCACGCGGCGGACGTACGGCGCAGCGCCGACTGGCTCGCCGCGAAGCTGCACGAGACGGGGTTCCCGACCTGCGAGGTCTGGGCCACCCCCGGCGCACCCGCGGTCTTCGCCGAATGGCCCTCCGACGACCCGGAGGCACCCACGGTCCTCGTCTACGGCCATCACGACGTGCAGCCGGCCGCCCGCGAGGACGGCTGGGACACCGACCCCTTCGAGCCCGTCGTCCGCGGAAACCGCCTCCACGCGCGCGGGGCCGCCGACGACAAGGGGCAGGTGTTCTTCCACACACTCGGCGTCCGCGCCCACCTCGCCGTCACGGGCCGCACGGCACCCGCCGTCCACCTGAAGCTGCTCGTCGAGGGCGAGGAGGAGTCCGGCTCGCCGCACTTCCGCGCCCTCGTCGAGGCGCACCGCGACCGCCTGACCGCCGACGTCGTGATCGTCTCCGACACCGGCATGTGGTCCGAGGACACCCCCACGGTGTGCACCGGCATGCGGGGCCTCGCCGAGTGCGAGATCCAGCTGTACGGGCCCGACCAGGACATCCACTCCGGCTCGTTCGGCGGTGCCGTACCCAATCCGGCCACCGCGGCCGCCCGCCTCGTCGCCGCCCTGCACGACGAGCACGCGCGCGTGGCGGTCCCCGGGTTCTACGAAGGCGTCACCGAACTCACCGACCGTGAGCGGGAACTCTTCGCCGAGCTGCCCTTCGACGAGGAACGGTGGCTGCGCACCGCCCGGTCCACGGCCACCCACGGAGAGGCCGGCCACACCACCCTGGAGCGCGTCTGGGCCCGCCCGACCGCCGAGGTCAACGGCATCGGCGGCGGCTACCAGGGCCCCGGGAGCAAGACGATCATCCCGTCCTCGGCGATGGTCAAACTCTCCTTCCGGCTCGTCGCCGGACAGGACCCCGACCACATCGAGAAGGCGGTGCGCGCCTGGGCCGCCACGCAGCTGCCCGCCGGAATCCGCCACGAGATCACCTTCGGCGCCGCGACACGGCCGTGCCTGACACCACTCGACCACCCCGCCCTGCGGTCCGTCGCACGTGCCATGGGCCGCGCCTTCGGACAGGAGATCCGCTACACGCGCGAAGGCGGATCAGGGCCCGCCGCGGACCTCCAGGACGTCCTCGCCGCCCCCGTGCTGTTCCTCGGCATCTCGGTACCGTCCGACGGCTGGCACGCCCCGAACGAGAAGGTCGAGCTCGACCTCCTGCTCAAAGGCGTCGAGACCACCGCCCATCTGTGGGACGACCTGGCCCAGAACTGGCGCGATGCACACTGAGGAAGCGCCGCCGCACCCGTCCCCGCCGCACACGTCCTGCCGTACATCCGGCTGAACAGCCCACCGAGACAACCGTTTCACCGGGGGAGTTGGAAGCACCCGTGACCACCTGGACCGACCACACCGCCGACCGACCCATCTCGCTCACCGCTCAGAGCGGCATCGACCGGGCCGCCCACCACCGGCTCGACGAGGCGTGGCTCGCCGCCGCGTGGAGCCACCCCACCACCCGCGCCTTCGTGGTGTCCGGCGGCCAGGTCCTCATCGACGAGACGCCCGACGGCACCACCGAACTCGTCATGACCCCGTCCTTCGAAGCGCCCCTCACCGAAGCGCACCGGTACTTCCTGGGCACCGACGACAACGGCGTCAGCTACTTCGCCCTCCAGAAGGACACCCTGCCCGGCCGCATGGACCAGTCCGCGCGCGCGGCGGGCCTGCGCGAGGCCGGCCTGCTCCTGTCGCCCCGCGACGCCGGCCTCATGGTGCACGCGGTCGCCCTGGAGAACTGGCAGCGCCTGCACCGCTTCTGCTCCCGCTGCGGTGAACGCACGGTGATCGCCGCGGCCGGCCACATCCGCCGCTGCCCGGCCTGCGGCGCCGAGCACTACCCCCGCACCGACCCCGCCGTGATCATGGCGGTGACGGACAACGAGGACCGCATCCTGCTCGGCCGTCAGGTGCACTGGCCCGAGGGCCGCTTCTCCACCCTCGCCGGGTTCGTCGAGCCAGGCGAGTCCATCGAGCAGTCGGTCCGCCGCGAGGTCTTCGAGGAAGCCGGGATCACCGTCGGCGAGGTCGAGTACGTCGCCAGCCAGCCCTGGCCCTTCCCCTCCAGCCTCATGCTGGGCTTCATGGCCCGTGCCACGTCGGCGGAGATCACCGTCGACGGCGAGGAGATCCAGGAGGCCCGCTGGTTCTCCCGGGAAGACCTGCGGGCCGCCTTCGAGTCCGGGGAGGTCCTGCCTCCGTACGGCATCTCGATTGCGGCCCGTCTGATCGAGCTCTGGTACGGCAAGCCCCTGCCGACGCGCGGAGCGGCCGCCTGAAGCGCTGATTCCGTCAGACGCCGATCTTCTGCTTGACCTGCGCCAGCGAAGGGTTCGTCAGCGTCGAACCGTCCGGGAAGAGGACGGTGGGAACCGTCTGGTTTCCGCCGTTCGCCTTCTCCACGAACGCCGCGGAGTCCGGGTCCTGCTCGATGTTGATCTCCTCGTACGTGATGCCCTCACGGTCCATCTGGCTCTTCAGCCGACGGCAGTAGCCACACCACGTGGTGCTGTACATCGTCACGGTGCCCGGCATGTCTCTGGTGCTCCTTCGCTGCGGGGAGGTGCGTGTTCGCTGTGGAGGGAACGTACGCGACCGGGCTGCCATTCCCACTGCCCGCCCGGGTGGAAGGCACCTGACGCCTGCCGCATTAGTACGACTGCGAGCGTCTCCCTGTGGACAACCGACGCACCCGCCTCCACCGACCTGGCAGCATGGCGGGGTGACAGCAGCAACGCATTCCACCCTTTTCCCGCAGGGCTCACACGGTTCGCAGTACCCGGCTGCTCCGAGTGGGGCCGACGCGGTACTGGAAGGGCTCGACCCCGAGCAGCGCGAGGTCGCCACCGCGCTGCACGGCCCGGTGTGCGTGCTCGCGGGAGCCGGCACGGGCAAGACCCGCGCCATCACCCACCGCATCGCCTACGGGGTGCGGGCAGGCATCCTCCAGCCCTCCAGCGTGCTCGCCGTCACCTTCACCAACCGCGCCGCGGGCGAGATGCGGGGCCGCCTGCGCCAGCTCGGCGCCTCCGGGGTCCAGGCCCGCACCTTCCACTCCGCCGCCCTGCGCCAGCTGCAGTACTTCTGGCCGAAAGCAGTCGGCGGCAGCCTGCCCCGCATCGTCGACCGCAAGATCCAGCTCGTCGCCGACGCCGCGGCCGCCTGCCGCGTCCGCCTCGACCGCGGTGAACTGCGCGACGTCACCGCCGAGATCGAATGGTCCAAGGTCACCCAGACCGTCCCCGCCGACTACGCCGCGGCGGCGGTGAAGGCAGGCCGCGAAGCCCCCCGCGACCGTGCCGAGATCGCCCAGCTCTACGCCGCCTACGAGGACATCAAGCGCGACCGCGGTGTCATCGATTTCGAGGACGTCCTGCTGCTGACCGTCGGCATCCTCCAGGACCAGCACGACGTCGCCGAGGCCGTCCGCGCCCAGTACCAGCACTTCGTCGTCGACGAGTACCAGGACGTCAGCCCCCTCCAGCAGCGCCTCCTGGAGCTGTGGCTGGGCGAGCGCGACAGCCTCTGCGTCGTCGGCGACGCCAGCCAGACCATCTACTCCTTCACCGGCGCGACCCCCGACCACCTCCTCGACTTCCGCATCCGCCACCCCGGGGCCACGGTCGTGAAGCTCGTCCGCGACTACCGCTCCACCCCCCAGGTGGTCCATCTCGCCAACGGGCTGCTCGCCCAGGCCCGCGGCCGGGCCGCCGACCACCGGCTGGAACTGATCTCCCAGCGTGCCGCCGGCCCGGAGCCCGTCTACGCCGAGTACACCGACGAGCCGGCCGAGGCCGAAGGCGCGGCCCGCCGCATCCGCGACCTCATCGCCTCCGGCACCCCCGCGAGCGAGATCGCGATCCTCTTCCGTACGAACTCGCAGTCCGAGATCTACGAGCAGGCCCTCGCCGATGCCGGCGTGCCCTACCAGCTGCGCGGGGCCGAGCGTTTCTTCGACCGTCCCGAGGTCAAGCGGGCCATTCACGCCCTGCGCGGCGCGGCCCGCTTCGGAGGCAACGACTCACTGCTCGACGACGCCCCCGACCTGCCCTCGCAGGTACGGGCCGTCCTGTCCGGGGACGGCTGGACCCACCAGCCGCCGGCCGGCTCCGGCGCTGTCCGGGAGCGCTGGGAGTCCCTCGCCGCCCTCGCGAACCTGGCCCAGGACTTCGCCGCCGCGAAGGCCGACGCCACCCTCGGCGACCTCGTCGCCGAACTCGGGGAGCGGGCCGGCGCCCAGCACGCCCCGACCGTCCAGGGCGTCACCCTCGCCTCCCTGCACAGTGCCAAGGGCCTGGAGTGGGACGTCGTCTTCGTCGTCGGCGTCGCCGAGGGCATGATGCCGATCAGCTACGCCAGGACCGACGAACAGATCGAGGAGGAGCGCCGCCTCCTCTACGTCGGCGTCACCCGCGCGCGAGAGCACCTGTCCGTCTCCTGGTCGCAGTCCCGCTCACCCGGCGGCCGCCCCAACCGGCGGCCCAGCCGTTTCCTCGACGGGCTGCGCCCGGGCTCCGTCGCCACCGCGGGCCGCAGGGGCGTGCCCGGCCCCGGCGGCGCGGGCGGCATCGAGCGCGGAGCGCCGGGCAGCGCCCCCGGCGTGCCCCGGCGGACCAGTCGCACCCCCGCCCGCTGCAGGGTCTGCGGCCGCACCCTCAGCGATGCCGGTGAGATGAAGCTGATGCGCTGCGAGGACTGCCCGTCCGACATGGACGAGGGACTCTACGAACGGCTGCGCGACTGGCGGGCGACCCAGGCCGAGCGGAGCGGACAACCGGATTTCTGCGTCTTCACGGACAAGACACTGATGGCCATCGCGGAAGCGGTGCCGTCCACTCCGGTTGAGCTGGCCCGCATCCCGGGCGTCCGCGCCCGCAAGCTCAACCGCTACGGAGCCGACGTACTCGCCATATGTGCAGGTCAAGAGCTCGAGACCGGCCAGGATGAGGAATGATTCAAACTCGTCGAGAAAATAGTTTGCGCATGCCCCGGCAATCCCCATAGGTTCTGAAGCACGGAAACGGCGGCCTTCTCGAAGGCCCCGGTTCCGTGCTGTACTTAACAACCGACGGACCGGCTCGCCCGGTCCCAGAGACGCCGAGAGGAGGCGATTCCAGTGATCAGCATCACCACCAGCTCCGCCAACACCGTCAAAATGACCGATCGCTCGGTCGTCTCCGCCTGCCTGCTCGGCTTCTCGAACCTGGGCACCGGTCTGTCCGGCATCGCTGCCATCCGGCCGGCGTCCTCCGTGTCCCTCGCGGGACTCCCTGTCCGCGAGCGCAATGAGCGACCGATGAAGGCACTGGAAGCAGTAGAGGCACAGGCGCACGCCTATGCCTTTGCGGCCACCGGTGCCGGAGCCGCCAAGCAGACGCACCACACGATGTGGGCCTTCCGTGGGCCTGACCCCTGGAGTGATCCAGCCTGATCGACGATCAGGCCGGCGCCTTCAGGGCCGCGGAACCCCACCCGGGATCCGCGGCCCTTCTGTTTGTCCCCGACCGGGGACGGCAGAGCGAAGGGGCCTCGGGACAACAGAAAACCCCGGTACCAGCCGCCAACCGGCCAACCGGCCGGCACGACCAGACGAGGAAGACAAGCCGTGCAACTCGAAGCGCACGCCCCGTCCGTACCGCCTTCCGAAACGATCACCCCGCCCGGCTCCACGGAGGACTCCACCTTGATCCCGCTCACTGCGCTGACCGCGCTCGACGACGCCATCGAGAACCTCGGCGTACCCGTCCCCTGCCGTTCCTACGACCCGGAGGTCTTCTTCGCCGAGTCGCCGGCCGACGTCGAGTACGCCAAGTCCCTCTGCCGCACCTGCCCGCTGATCGAGGCATGCCTCGCCGGCGCCAAGGAGCGGCGTGAGCCCTGGGGCGTCTGGGGCGGCGAGCTCTTCGTCCAGGGTGTCGTCGTCGCCCGGAAGCGGCCGCGTGGCCGCCCGCGCAAGAACCCGGTTGCGGCATGAACATCACAGGAACGATCGATCGCCCCCTGACGCACGACCCCAGGAAACAGGCCCCGATGAAGCCGTCCACCGGCGAGCCCACCGGCTCCGCGATCCCAGACTTCACCTCCACCGGCGCGAACGACTCGCGTCAGAACAGGACCCGCGAGATGCAACTCATCCCAGAAGCCCTCGCGCGTGCGCATATGCACGCGCGGATCCACGAGGCCGAGCAGGAACGCCGGGCCATGCGCCTGGTGATGGCCCGCCGGATGCAGCGCCGTGCCGAGCGTGCCTCGCGGCGCGCCCGCCGCGCCCTGGCCATGGCGGTCATGCAGTAGGACTCGTGCGCCGTCGGCCGAGAGGCAGAGAGACAGTCGCTGATCGCGGGGGTCGGTCCGGAGGGACCGGCCCCCGCGGTACGTCTGTCACGCCCCGGCCGCCGAGCCCTCCTCGTCCAGAGTCTCCTCGTCCAGGCCCTCCGCGTCCGGCAGGAAGCCGGGAAGCCAGTCCTCGAGTTCCTGACGCAGCCGTACCGTCGCTCCGAGCTGGCACAGCACCCCGATCGTGCTCAGGGTCACCCGGTGGATCAGCAGATACGCCGGAGGCAGGTTCAGCTGCTTGCCCAGCTGGTGGGCGGGGGAGCGGGGGTCGGCGATCCGGGCCGCCTGGCTGCGCATCCAGCCGCGGGTGAAGGTGAACTCGTCGACCTGGGCCGGCTCGATGATGGGGAGCAGGTAGTCCAGGACGGCGTCCGGGTCCAGTTCTATGGACTCCCTGACGAAGCCCTCCTCGCAGAGGAGTTGGTAGACGGCTTCCGCCTCGCCGTCGAGGGTCATGCGAAGGGAGTCGCCGATCGTCGGCGGCAGACCGTCCGGAAGGCGGTCCACCGTGCCGAAGTCCAGGACGCCCAGCCGCCAGCCGCTCCTGTCGCCGGAGTCGCCGGTGGCGTCAGAGCCATCGCTGCCCCCAGCGCCCTCAGTGCCGTCTGTGCTCTCGGTGCCGTCGGTGCCGTCGGTGCTTCGGGAGCGGGAGCCCGCGAGGTCCTGGTGGGGGTCGGCCGGTACGAGACGGAAGTTTCCCGGGTGCGGGTCGGCGTGCAGCAGACCGGTGCGGGACGGGCCGGAGAAGAGGAAGCGGGCGAGGAGCTGCCCCGCCCGGTCCCGCTCCTCCCGCGTCCCGTCGGTTATCACCTCGGACAGCGGTATCCCGTCGATCCACTCCGTGACCAGCACCTGCTCGCACTGGTGGACCACCGACGGCACGAGCACATCCGGGTCGTCCGCGAACTCCTCCGCGTGCGCCCGCTGCGCCTGCGCCTCCAGGCCGTAGTCGAGTTCCTCGGAGACCCGGTCGCGCAGCTCCGCGATGAGCGGCTTGATGTCCATGCCGGGAATCAGCGGTCCCAGCAGGCGAGCGAAACGGCTCAGCTGGTTCAGATCGGACAACAGGGCCTCGCCCGCCCCGGGGTACTGGACCTTGACCGCCACCTCCCGGCCGTCGTGCCACACCGCCCGGTGCACCTGCCCTATGGAGGCCGCCGCGGCCGGCTTGTCCTGGAACTCCAGGAACAGATCCTGCCAGTCGTCGCCGAGTCGCTCCTCCAGCACGGCATGCACCGTGCGTGTCGGCATGGGCGGGGCCGCCTCCTGCAGCTTGGTGAGCGCCGCGCGGTACGGGCCCGCGACCTCCTCGGGCAGCGCCGACTCGAAGACGGACATGGCCTGTCCGAACTTCATCGCGCCGCCCTTGAGCTCGCCGAGCACCTTGAACAGTTGCTCGGCCGTGCGCTGCTGCACCTCGCGGCCCACGAGTTCCGCGGACTTGCCGCCGATCCGTTTGCCGAGTCCCCAGGTCGCGCGCCCGGCGAAGCCGAGCGGCAGCGCGGCGAGCTTGGCGGTTCGGGTGACCGCCTTCCGGGGAAGATCAGACATGCGCCCTCCAAGTACCGGACAGCCGTGCCGCGTGCGGCTGTTGCCCGTCCATTGTCTCGTGCGGCCTTTCGTCGTCCGAGGTCTGCTCCCCCTTACCTCTCTCCCCGGGCCCGCAGGGGCATGCGGGATGCTGCCACACCGGGCGCGCGTGCCAGTCGAAACCGGGTGCCGAGACCTCCCAGCGGGCTCCCGCACTCGACGGTACTTCCCCGTCCAGGAAGGCGAGCGCATGCCCCGAGGCCAGCCCCGCGACCGTGGTCGCGAGTGTCAGATCGCACGCCGGTACCTGGTGGGGCCGCCCGGAGCGCCACTGCGCGAGCAGGCGCGGCCAGGTCGGATCCCGGTCGGTACGGCTCAGGTCCAGACAGCCCGCGCACGCCGTGTCCCCGGGCAGGACCAGCGGGCCGACGACCCCCGTGCCCTCCACGACCCCGGCGAAGAGATGGGGCGTACCGGATGTGACCAGCGGTTCGCCGACCACCGGGTCGGGAGCGTGGACGGCGAGTCCGTCCCGGGGCGCGAAGATCACCAGGGAGAGACCCGGGTCGTCCTCGGCGGGAGCCGACCGGGCGCCGCCACCGCCGCGGGGCGGGCGGCCGGGTGCCGCTCCGCGCACCGCGCGCCGTGCGGCCTCGTCCCTGCGCTCGCCGATGGACTCCACGGGCAGCCCGCCCGGCGCCACGTCCCACGGTTCGACGCGGCCGCCGTCCTGTACGTCGACCCGGCCCACGCCCGCGCCCGCCAGGGCCGATGCCAGCACGACGCCGACCCGCCCCGCGCCCCGCACCTGTACGCGCAGTGAGCGGCGGGCCGCCAGCCGGCGCATCGCGTCACCGGGTCCGGGGGCGACCAGGGAGAGCGCGGCGGCGTCCGGCCGCAGCCGGTCCAGCTCCGCCCCTCTGCCGCGCAGCGCGTCGGCGGCCGGGCCCCCGCCCGTCGCGTCGTCCAGCAGTCCGGCCCGGGACAGCCGCTCCACGAGCCCGTCGACATGGCCGTCGGGCAGCCCCATGCGTCGCCCCTCGTCGCGCAGCAGAGGAAGTCCGCGTGTGCCGTCGAACAAGGTCAGGAGACTGCCCGTCGCCGTGTCCATCGGGCCGAGCACCATCGCGTGAGCCGGTGCCATGCCGAACTGCACGGTGTGCAGATCCCGCCAGCCGCGCCGCAGCGCGGGTTTCACCATCGGATGCATGAAGCGACCCCCCGTACGTCCCCGTGGTGCCGGTGGAGTTCGTCCTGCTCCGCCGGTCGAATGCCAGGATGCCCGCATTGCCCGGCGCGTGCCGAAAGTTATCCACAGGCGGTGGATGTTCGTCGTACAAATCGAGCCCGTGGGGTGCGGTTCGGCATCGATGCGTACCGGAGACGGGACTTCCACCATGTGCAACGGGTAACGTCGGGGCGTGCCCGCCGACCCACTGCACCGCGCCGGAAGTCCACAGCGCAGCACGACGAGCCAGCCGCCAAGCGGCTCGGGGGCGAGCGCGATCGAAGTCCGCAGGAGCACGCGACGGCGCAGAACGGTGTCCGCGTACCGCGAGGGCGATCGCACCGTCGTGCTCATTCCCGCCCGTATGTCGGAGGCGGAGGAGCAGCGCTGGGTCACCGTCATGCTCGACAAGCTGGCCGCGCAGGAGAGCAAGCGGGTACTGGGCGACACGGAGCTGTCCGAGCGCGCCGCCCGGCTCTCCGAGCTGTACTTCGACGGCCGGGCCCGGCCCGCCTCGGTGCGCTGGGTGACCAACCAGAACACGCGCTGGGGCTCGTGCACCCCGGCCGAGGGCAGCATCCGTCTCTCGCACCGCTTGCAGGGCATGCCCGAATACGTCGTCGACTACGTCCTCGTCCACGAGCTCGCGCATCTGCTCGTCCCTGGCCACGGGGCCGATTTCTGGCGGCTCCTGGAGGCGTACCCGCGGACCGAGCGGGCCCGCGGCTACCTCGAAGGAGTGGTCGCCGCCGATCGGCTCCCCCACCTGCCCGCGGCGCGCGGCGAGTGAAGCCGGTCCGCACCGGAACCTGCCCGGGCGGCCACAGGCAGGGATTGTGTACCGGGTCTGTACCGGCCTCGTCCACGGCCGGATTTTGCCGTTAGCCTGACGCGACGCACTTGCTTTCGGGATGGGGGACGGTCGTTACGCATGGCCAGGGAATTCCAACGCGGCCACAAGGCCAGGATCAGTGACCTCACCGCGGGGACCGATCTGTACGTGGGTGTGCAGATCACCGGCCCCGGGCTGACCTTCGACATCAGCTGCTTCGGTCTCGACGCCGACGAACGGCTGTCGGACGACCGGTACTTCGTCTTCTTCAACCAGCCGAAGACTCCGGAGGAGTCGGTTCAGCTCCTCGGCGCGCAGGCGGGCGACACGGAGTCCTTCCGCGTCACCCTCGACAAGATCCCTCCGCAGATCCAGAAGCTGTCGTTCACGGCGACCGTCGACGGGGCCGGACAGATGTCCCAGGTCGCCCCCGGATACATCCGGATCGTGGCGGGCGGCGAGGAGGTGGCCCGGTACTCGTTCACCGGCGCCGAGTTCTCCACCGAGCGTGCCGTGATGCTGGGCGACTTCTACCTCAAGGACGTCTGGCGGTTCGCCGCGGTCGGGCAGGGCTTCGACGGCGGACTCGACGCGCTGCTGAAGAACTTCGGCGGCGAGGTCGCCGAGGAGGAGCCGGCCGCGCCGGAGCCGCAGGCAGGCGCCCCGTCGTTCGCGCCGCCGTCGCAGACCTCCGCGCCGCCCGCGTTCGGGGCCCCCGCGGGCCCCGCCACTCCGGCTCCCGCGCCGCCGCAGCCCGCCCAGGGTTTCGCGCCGCCCCCGGCGCCCACGCCACCGTCGGCGCCCGCACCGCCGGTGCACACCGCGCCGACCGTCGTCGCGCCCATGACTCCTCCCGGTGGCGACCCCGTACCGCCGCCGGCGCCGGCTCCCGCGCCTTACGGGCAGCCCGGTCAGCAGCCCCCGTACGGCCAGGCACCCGGCCAGACCGCGCCCCTGCCACCCGGTTACGGATACCCGCAGGCACCGCAGGCACCCGCCCCGCCTCCGGGCTACGGCCAGCCGACTCCGCCTCCGGGCTACGGTCAGCAGCCGCCGTTCGGCCAGATGCCGGGGCAGCCCGGCCCGCCGGGTGCCCCGGGCGCGCCCGGCGCGTACGGGGTGCCGCAGGGCACTCCGCAGGGCGGCGCCGGTGTCACCGCGGCACTGCAGGCGTACAAGGAGACGCCCACCGGACAGCGCTGGACCCAGCAGAACAAGAAGCTGGTCCGCGTCGACCTCGGCGCGGGCGGCGACCAGGCCGTACTGGCCCGCCAGGGCAGCATGGTCCTCTACCAGGGCAAGGTCGACTTCAGCTACAAGGGCGCCGGGTTCGCCGGCCGGATCGTGGGCAACGCGACCGGCCAGGAGATGCAGCTCATGCGCTGTTCGGGCCGCGGCCAGGTGTTCCTCGCGGAGAACGGCGCCATGCTGCACCCCGTCGAGCTGCAGGGCGACGCCGTCTGCGTCTCCGCGGAGAACGTCCTCGCCTTCGACGAGACACTGCAGTACGAGGTGCGCCGCATCGAGGGGCACGGCATCCCCGGAGGCGCCCTGTTCACGATGCAGTTCCAGGGGACCGGCACGGTCGTCGTCAAGACGCGTGGCGTGCCCGTGGTCCTGCCGGTGACGCCGACGACGTTCGCCGACTGCAACGCCGTCGTCGCGTGGTCCGCCGCCTCCCAGGTGATCGTCTCCAGTCAGGTGCGCATGCGCCGCAACGCCTACCCGGGCGACACCGGGGAGAGCGTGAACCTCCAGTTCCGCGGCGCGCCCGGTAATTTCATCGTCGTCCAGCCGTACGAGGTCTGAGGGAGCCCGTCCACATGAACCAGCAGCTCGCGGGCTTCGCCCCGGCACCCGTTGCCGCGCGCATGGAGAACCACGGCAATCACATGCTCAAGGTCGCCATGCAGACCGGAAACGACCTCCTCGCGCGCGTGGGGTCGATGGTCGCCTATGAAGGCTTCGTCCAGTACGAGCCCAATCCGCCGGCCGTGCGCCAGATCGCCAAGGACTGGATGACCGGCGAGGGCGCACCCCTGATGAAGTGCTCCGGAGACGGCCTGCTCTACCTCTCCGACTACGGGGCGAACGTCGTCGTCATCAACCTCGACGGCGACGCGATCTCCGTCAACGCCACCAACCTGCTCGCCTTCGACGCCCACCTCACCTGGGGTGTCGAGCGGGTCAAGGGGCTGGCGAAGTTCGCCGGCCAGGGTCTGTGGAACACCAGGATCTCCGGGCAGGGGTGGGTGGCGCTGACCTCCCGGGGCAAGCCCATCGTCGTCGACTGCGGCGGCGGCGAGGACGAGACGTACGTCGACCCGGACGCGCTGGTCGCCTGGTCCCCGAACCTGAAGGTGAAGGGCAAGCGCAGCTTCAAGGCACAGTCGCTGATCGGGCGGGGCAGCGGCGAAGCCTTCCAGATGGCCTTCTCCGGACAGGGCATCGTCGTCGTCCAGCCCAGCGAGGACAGCACCGACCGCCTCCGGGTCCGGGGCTGAGGGGGAGGACACACATCATGCAGAGCCCGCTTTTCGCCTACAACGACCAGCAGTCCCAGGACCGCTACAGCCTGCAGAACAAGCAGATGCTGCGCGTCCTCCTGGAGGGACACGACGACGTGCTCGCCCGCAAGGGCACCATGGTCGCCTACCAGGGACTCGTGGAATTCGACGCCGAGTTCCAGAACACCGGCCAGCAGCGTTCGCGCGCCCACACCGGGGAGGGCCTCGACCTGATGCGCTGCCACGGGCAGGGCACCGTCTACCTGGCCAACCTCGCCCAGCACATCCATGTGGTGGACGTGGACCAGGACGGCCTCACCGTGGACAGCAGTTACGTCCTGGCGATGGATTCCGCGCTGCACCACGAGGTGATCGCGGTGGACAGCCAGTACGGCATCTCCGGATCCGGCAAGTACCAGCTCAACATCTCCGGGCGCGGCAAGGTCGCCCTGATGACCTCGGGCAGTCCGCTGATGCTGCAGGTCACGCCGGACAAGTACGTCAACTGCGACGCCGACGCGATCGTCGCCTGGTCGACGAGCCTGCGCGTGCAGATGCAGGCCCAGACGCATTCCTCCGGGGTGTTCCGGCGCCGCGGCAACACCGGCGAGGGCTGGGAGCTCAGCTTCATGGGGCAGGGGTACGCGCTCGTGCAGCCCAGTGAGCTGCTGCCGCCGCAGAACGCGGTGATCGGTTCTGGGGTTTCCGCCCAGTACGGGATGGGGCAGCAAGGAGCCCGGGGGCAGAACCAGGGGAACGCCTGGAGCTAGCCGAGCCGTCCGCCGGTGGACGGGCGCCGGTCCGTCGTGGCCGGTCGCGCAGTTCCCCGCGCCCCTGCGGGGCGCGGCTCAGGGACGTGGACGTAAGGGGCGACCGCAATGACGGTCGCCCCTTACGCGTGCCTCGTCAGAGCCTCGCTCGTGTCGCGTCCAGCAGGCGGACGACCGAGTCGTCCGCCACCCCCGCCACCTCGTCGTACGGGAACCAGCGCAGGTCCAGGGACTCGTCGCTGATGGCCTGGACGGCGCCGGGCTCGGCGACGACCGCGTACTGGACGTCGAAGTGCCAGTGGCAGGGCGGCGGGATGGGGTGCCGGTCGAGCCGGACCGGCCCGCCCGGGAGCAGCGTCAGTCCGGCGATGCCCGACTCCTCCGTGGCCTCGCGCAGGGCCGCGTCCTCCAGGGAGGCGTCCCCGGTCTCGCAGTGCCCGCCCATCTGGAGCCACATCCGCAGCTTCCTGTGGAGCGTCAGCAGGACCCGGCCGTGGCCCGGATCGATCACCAGGGCGCTCGCCGTGACGTGCCCGGCCGTACACGCCTTCCACATGCCGTCCGGATGGGCCTCCAGGTGGTCGAGGTATGCCTGGCGCAGCTCGTCCTGGCCCTCGACGCCCTTCAGGACCAGGACGGCGTCGTCGTACAGGATCACTTGTCGTCGTCGCCCTTGTCCTCGGCGTCCCCGGCCTTCTCGTCGCCCGCGGTGTCTTCCTTCGTCAGGTTGGGCTTCTCGGGTGAACCGCCCGCGGCCTCACCGAGCATCTTGTCGAGCTCGGAGAAGTCCAGCTGCTCGCGGTGCACGAAGCCGTCCGGGTCGTCCAGGTCGGAGGCGGTCGGCAGCATGTCCGGGTGTGCCCACAGGCCGTCCCGGCCGTCGACCCCGCGCGCGTCCGTCAGCGAGGCCCACAGGCGTGAGGCGTCCCGCAGCCGGCGCGGACGCAGCTCCAGGCCGATCAGCGTGGCGAAGGTCTGCTCCGCGGGGCCGCCCGTGGCACGGCGGCGGCGCAGCGTCTCGCGCAGCGCGTCCGCGGACGACAGACGGGGCTTCGCGGCCGAGTGGACCACGGCGTCGACCCAGCCCTCGACGAGCGCGAGCGCCGTCTCCAGACGGGCCAGCGCGGCCTTCTGCTCCGGGGTGTCCTCCGGCTGGAACATGCCCTGCTGAAGCGCCTGCTGCAGCTCTTCGGGGTTCTGCGGGTCGAACTGCCCGACCACGTCCTCCAGCTTCGCCGTGTCGACCTTGATCCCGCGCGCGTAGCCCTCTACCGCGCCGAACAGGTGCGAGCGCAGCCACGGCACGTGGGCGAACAGCCGCTGGTGGGCGGCCTCGCGCAGGGCGATGTAGAGGCGCACCTCGTCCTGGGCGATCCCCAGATCCTTGCCGAACGCCTCGATGTTCAGCGGGAGCAGCGCGGCCTTGCCGGCCGGGCCCAGCGGGAGACCGACGTCGGTGGAGCCGACGACCTCGCCCGCGAGCACGCCGACGGCCTGCCCGATCTGCGTACCGAACATGGCGCCGCCCATGGAACGCATCATGCCGAGCAGCGGGCCCGCCATGGCCTGCATCTCCTCGGGCAGCACGTCGCCCATGGCCGCGCCGACGCGCTCGGCGACCGGGTCGACGAGCTCCTTCCACACCGGCAGGGTCGCCTCGACCCACTCCGCGCGGCTCCACGCCACCGCGGAGGCGGCGCCGGACGGCAGCGACGTGGCGTCGTCCAGCCACAGGTCGGCCAGCCGCACGGCGTCCTGGACCGCGGAGCGCTCGGCCGGGCCGACGCTGGAGTCCTTGGTGCCGTCGGAGGTGCCCTGGGACACCGTCTGGCGGGCGATCTGCTTGGCCATGTCCCAGTTCACCGGGCCGCCCTCGTACGAGAGCATCTGGCCCAGCTGCTGGAACGCGGCGCCCAGGTCGTTGGGGTTCAGCGAACCGAACATGGCTGCGAGCGGGTTGTCGCCTCCAGGTCCGCCGGGCCCGAAACCGAACGGGTTGGCAGGTCCCTGACCACCACCGCTCTGCTGGTCCTTCTTCTTGCCCTCGTCGCCGTTCTCCGGCTCCTCCGGCGGAAGGCCGAATCCGAATGGGGTGTCACTCACGGGATTCCTCGGCTGTTAAGGCCGCCGGTTCGCTCCGACGGCGGCTGCCCTGCATCACCACCCAGCGTAGACACCACAACCGGTTCGGGCCTCGGTGCGTCGCCGACTCGGCGGCTGCGGCAGGATGGATGCCACCTGGTACGTACGCGTCACTCGCGTTCTTACTGAAGACAACCGCTGGAGACGCCCGGTGAGTTCCCCAGATCCACAGGTTCGCGCAGCGCGAAACCCTTCGACCCGGCCGACGCCCGAAGACCGCCCCTCGACATCGGCGGCGCGTGCCGGCGGCACGTCCGGCGGACGCGGACCCGTCGTCGCGATCACCGGCGCCGCGGCCGGGATCGGCGCGATGCTCACGGAGCGCCTCGTCGCGGGCGGCGAGGTCAAGCAGGTCATCGCCATCGACGAGCGGCGCGGCGAGTGCGCGGACGCGCAGTGGCACATCCTGGACGTCCGTGACCCGGCCATCGCCGAGAAACTGCGCGGGGCGGACGTCGTCGTGCACCTCGCGCTCGACCTCGACCTCGAGACGGACCCGGCGGCGCGTACGGCGTACAACGTGCGCGGCACCCAGACCGTGCTCACGGCCGCCGCTGCCGCAGGGGTGCACCGTGTCGTGCTGTGCACGTCGGCCATGGTCTACGGAGCGCTGCCCGACAACGAACTGCCCCTCTCCGAGGACGCCGAACTGCGGGCCACCGCCGAGGCCACCGGCGTCGGGGACCTGCTGGAGGTCGAGCGGCTCGCCCGGCGGGCACCCCGCGCGCATCCCGGGCTCAATGTCACCGTCGTACGCCCCGCCGTGCTCGTCGGAGGCACCGACACCGCACTGACCAGGTACTTCGAGTCGCCGCGGCTGCTGGTCGTGGCCGGCTCCCGGCCCGCCTGGCAGTTCTGCCACGTCGAGGACCTGTGCACCGCTCTGGAGTACGCGGCCCTGGAGAAGGCCGAGGGAGAGCTTGCCGTCGGGTGTGACGGATGGCTGGAGCAGGAGGAGGTCGAGGAGCTCAGCGGGATACGGCGGATGGAACTGCCGTCGGCCGTCGCGCTGGGAGCCGCGGCCCGGCTCCACCGGATCGGGCTCACCCCGTCGCCAGCCGGGGACCTCGCCTACACGATGTATCCCTGGGTGGTCAGCGGGAGCCGGCTGCACGACGCCGGATGGCGGCCCCGGTGGACCAACGAGGAGGTCCTCGCCGAGCTCCTCGGAGAGGTCGCCGGACGGCACACCCTCGCCGGACGGCGGCTCGGACGCAAGGACGCCACCGCGGCGGGAGCAGCCGGAGCGACGGTCGCCCTGCTGGGCACAGCGGCGCTGGTGCGGCGGGCGCGCAAGGCCCGGCGCCGGATCTGACCGGGCGGGGGGGGATCCCGGACCCGAAGGTGTTCCGCAGCGGGCTGCGGCGCCCCCACGCGCGCGGGGGAAGACACGAGAACGCCGTTCCGCGCCGGTGACGGGGTGGGGCACGATGGGGGTATGGCACCCACGAATGACCACCCCGGTGAGCAGGCCGCACAGGACCCCATCAAGCTGCTGGCGATCCGGGAGACCGACCTCTCCCTGGACGAGGTCTTCCGGGCCGTCGGTGACGACGCCTCCGGAGGGACCGCGCTCTTCGTGGGGACCGTGCGCAACCACGACGGGGGAGCGGATGTCGACGCCCTCGGGTACTCCTGCCACCCCAGCGCCGAGGCCGAGATGCGGCGGGTCGCGGAGAAGGTCGTCGCGGAGTACCCGGTACGGGCACTCGCCGCCGTGCACCGGATCGGTGACCTGCGGGTGGGTGATCTCGCGGTGGTCGTCGCCGTCTCCTGCCCGCACCGGGGGGAGGCGTTCGAGGCGTGCCGGAAGCTGATCGACGACCTGAAGCACGAGGTCCCGATCTGGAAGCACCAGACGTTCTCCGACGGTACGGAGGAGTGGGTGGGCGCCTGCTGACCCGCCCCGCCGGGTACCCGTCCGGCCTCCGGTTGCGTAACCCGACCCCTGCCGTGAGCGTTGAACAAGCGGATGGTTAATCTGCTGATCAGTCAGTTGTGGTGGTTCACCGGGGTTGGGAGGTCGGCATGGCGGCACTCGCCTGGTTGCTGATTCCACTTTTCGCCGCGATCGGTGCGGGGGCCTGGGGCAGTTGGGCAGGACGGAACCGCAAGACCATCGGCGACGGTCACGAGCTGGCGGGCTACACCCGCTTCCGTGAAGCCATGGAGAGGTCGCACTCGGACGCCTGAGCGACTGCCGGCCCCCCGGACGGGCGGCCCCGACGGTGCGTTGACAGTGGGGTCCCGTACTGTCGTTCCATGCCACGCCGCACCGCGACGATGCTCGCCTCCACCCTGATGCTGATCGCGCTCCTGTGCGCGGGAGTCTTCATCACCGTGCCGTACTCGGAGATGTCACCGGGTCCGACGGTGAACACGCTGGGCGAGCACGACGGCGAGCCGGTGCTCCAGATCTCCGGCCGCAAGACCTACGCGACGACCGGCAACCTGAACATGACCACCGTCCGGGTCACCAGCGCCGACTACAACATGAACCTCGTCGAGGCCGTGTACGGCTGGCTGGCACACGACAACAAGGTGGTCCCGCACGACACGCTCTACCCCGACGGCAAGACGGAGGAGCAGTCGACCCAGGAGAACGCCGAGGAGTTCAGCCAGTCCCAGGAGAGCGCCAAGGTCGCGGCTCTCAAGGAGCTGGACATCCCGGTGAAGTCCTGGGTGATCGTCGCCACCGTCGTCAAGGACACCCCCGCCGAGGGCAGACTGCACGCCGGTGACGTGATCAAGGCCGTCGACGGCACGCCGGTCAAGGCGTTCGACGACGTCGCCGAGCTGGTCACCAAGCACAAGGCCGGCGAGAAGGTCGTCTTCACGGTCGTGCCCGCCAAGGAACAGGCCGCCGCCGAGAAGGAGAACAGGACGGCGACCACGACCGAGGACATCACGATCACCACCGCGGAGTCCGACGACAGGGGCGAGGACCGCGCGATCGTCGGCATCGAGGCCGGTACCGACCACACCCTCCCGTTCGCCATCGACATCAAGCTCGCCGACGTCGGCGGCCCCAGCGCCGGTCTGATGTTCGCCCTCGGGATCGTCGACAAGCTGACCCCCGGAAGCCTCACCGGCGGCAAGTTCGTCGCCGGCACCGGAACCATCGACGACGACGGCAAGGTGGGCCCGATCGGCGGTATCGAGATGAAGACCGTCGGCGCCCGGGCCAAGGGCGCCCGGTACTTCCTCACGCCCAAGGACAACTGCGCGGCCGCCGCCCGTGACGTTCCCGAGGGGCTCACACTCGTCAAGGTCGACACCATCGACGACGCGATGAGCGCCCTGAAGGACATCCGCGGCGGAGACACGGACGGCCTGCCGAGATGCACCAGGGACTGACGCACCGGCAGGCCGCCGCCGTCCGGGCTACTCCGCGAACGTCGCCGTGAGCGCCTCGGCCAGGCCGGGTACGAGGTCGGAGCCGGTGAGCACGTCGGTCGCCGAGTCCTTCTCGCGCAGCCGCAGCGCCGAATCGCGCTTCCCGCCCCGCAGCACCGCCACGGTCATCCGGACCTCCTGGCGCTCCGGGTGCTCGGCGACCCACTTCGCCAGCCGTGCCTCGTCGAGGCCGTCGGGTACGGACGCCTCCGCGGACGGCGGCAGCATCAGCCGCTCCACGGACAGCGCGCAGCCGACCACGGCGTCCGGCCACGCGATGGTCCCGAGGAACTCGTCCAGCGGACTGCCCGCCGGAAGTTCGTCCTGCTCGATAGGGGTAAGGGTGCCTTCGGGCACGTCTTCGGTCAGACCCAGTCGTTCGGCGAGCCCCGGTTCCTCGGAACGCAGTCGGGCCGTGTCGACCAGGGCGAAGAGCCGGGCGGGCTGGTCCCAGCCGAGCCCCGAAACGTACTCGTCGATCTCGAGGACGGCACGGGTGAGGGGCTCGGCCGCCATGGGGGTGCCTGAGGAGGCGGTGTTGGACATGGTCACAATCCTGCCTCGTTCGGCCCCGGAAGCGGGAACCGAGTAAAGCATCAGTAAGTTGCATAGATGTGGCCCGGCGTCTGCGGGGCCCCCGAACACCAACAGCGAACTTCGAGGTGCGCACCTTGGCTTTCCAGATGCCGGACCGCGGCGGAGGCCCGACAGGGCCGCGGATGAGAGTGGGCCGACCGTCCCGGCGCGTCCGGACCCTGCTCATGACACTGGGCGTACTGGCCGTGCTGGCCATGGCCTTCGTCATGTTCGCGGGGTTCTGGACGGACTGGCTCTGGTACCGGTCGGTGCAGTATTCCTCCGTCTTCACGACCACCCTGTGGACGAAGATCGGCCTGTTCTTCGTCTTCGGACTGCTGATGGCCGTGGCCGTCGGAGTGAACATCTGGCTGGCCCACCGGCTGCGGCCGCCGCTCAGCGCCATGTCGATGGAGCAGCAGAGCCTCGACCGCTACCGGATGGGCGTGGCGCCGTACAAGAAATGGATCCTTCTCGGGATCACCTCCCTGGTCGGACTGATCGCGGGTGCCTCCGCGGCGGGCCAGTGGCGTACGTGGCTCATGTGGGTGAACGGAGTGCCCTTCGACCAGAAGGACCCCCAGTTCCACCTCGACGTCTCGTTCTACGCCTTCGACCTGCCCTGGTACCGCTTCATGCTGGGCTTCGGCTTCGCGGCCGCGATCCTCTCCCTGATCGCCGCCGCGATGACGCACTACCTGTACGGCGGACTGCGCGTCACCAGCCCCGGAGCGCGCGCCACGGCCGCGGCCACCGGCCACCTGTCGGTGCTGCTCGGTATCTTCGTCACGCTCAAGGCGGTCGCCTACTGGCTCGACCGGTACGGGCTCGCCGTGAAGTCCAGTGACTTCAAGGCGACCGGCAACTGGACGGGCCTGCGGTACGTCGACGCCAACGCGTACCTGCCGGCCAAGACGATCCTCTTCTGCATCGCGGTCATCTGCGCCCTGCTGTTCTTCGCCACCCTGTGGCGGCGCACCTGGCAGCTGCCCGTCATCGGCTTCGGCCTGATGGTGCTCTCCGCGATCCTCATCGGCGGTCTGTACCCGGCGATCGTCCAGAAGTTCCAGGTCCAGCCGAACGAGCAGGCCAAGGAAGCGCCGTACGTCGAGAAGAACCTCAAGGCGACCCGCGACGCGTACGGGATCAACGGCACCGAGGTCACGGAGTACGCGGGCACGAGCACGACCGAGGACAAGACGAAGCTGCGCGACGACGCCGACGGCGCCGCGAGCATCCGGCTCCTGGACCCGAACGTCGTCTCGCCCACGTTCCAGCAGCTCCAGCAGGTGCGCAACTACTACGCGTTCCCGTCGAACCTGGACGTCGACCGGTACAGCAAGGACGGCAAGGACCAGGACACCGTCATCGGTCTGCGCGAGCTGAACCTCCAGGGCATCCCGAAGAACAACTGGATCAACGACCACTTCCGGTACACGCACGGCTTCGGAGCGGTCGCGGCCAAGGGCACCAACGCCGACGCCGAGGGCCGCCCGGAGTTCACCGAGTACGACCTGCCGTCCAAGGGCGACCTCGGGGAGTACCAGCAGCGGATCTACTACGGCGAGAAGACGAGCCAGTACTCGATCGTCGGCGGTCCGCAGAAGGAGATCGACTACTCCGACGACACCGGTGAGAAGACGACCAGCTACCGGGGCAAGAGCGGCGTCAACCTCGAGAACCCGGTCAACCGGGCGGCGTACGCGGTGGCGTTCAGCGAGCCGCAGATCCTCTACTCGGGCGCGATCGGCGAGGGTTCGCGGATCCTCTACAACCGCACGCCCAAGGAGCGCGTCGAGGCGGTGGCTCCCTGGCTGACCATCGACGGCGACGCCTACCCGGCGGTCGTCGACGGGAAGATCGAGTGGATCGTCGACGCGTACACGACGACCAACGGCTACCCGTACGCCTCGCGCACCACCCTCGGTGACACGACGGCCGACTCGCTGACCGCCGCCAACAACCAGCGGGCGGTGGTGGCCCAGCAGAACCAGGTCAACTACATCCGCAACTCGGTGAAGGCGACCGTCGACGCGTACACCGGCAAGGTCACGCTCTACGAGTGGGACACCAAGGACCCGGTCCTGAAGACCTGGAAGAAGGCGTTCCCCGGGACGGTGAAGTCGAAGGGGGACATCCCGCAGGCCCTCATGGACCACCTGCGTTACCCGCAGGACCTGTTCAAGGTCCAGCGGGAGCTGCTGACCCGCTACCACGTCAAGGACGCCGAGACGTTCCTGAGCGGCAGCGAGGTGTGGCAGGTGCCGGACGACCCGACCAACAAGTCGGGCAACGCGGTACCGCCGTACTACCTCAGCATGAAGATGCCGGGCGAGCAGTCGCAGGCGTTCTCCCTGACGACGACGCTGACACCGAACGGCCGCGACAACCTGAGCGCCTTCATGTCGGTCAACGCCGAGGCGGGCACGGGGGACTACGGCAAGATCAACATCCTCAAACTGCCCACGGGCAGAACGGTCGACGGACCGAAACGGGTGCAGAGCCAGTTCAACTCCGAGCCGTCCATCGCCGAGTCCATCAGGCTCCTGCGAGGTGGTGACTCGGAAGTCGAGTACGGCAACCTGCTGACGGTGCCGCTCGACGGTGGCCTGCTCTACGTGGAGCCCGTCTACGTACGCGGTGGTGGACTGAAGTACCCGCTGCTGCGGAAGGTGCTCGTGACCTACGGAGGCGCGACGGCCTTCGAGGACACGCTGGACGAGGCGCTCAACAAGGTGTTCGGAGCGGAGGGTTCGACCACCGAGCCACCGGACGAGGGCGAGACCGACCCGCCGCCGCCCACCTCCAGTGACCCGACGGTCCAGGAAGCGCTCGACGACGCCCAGAAGGCGTTCGACCAAGGCCAAGAAGCCCTCAAGAAGGGTGACTGGGAGGCGTACGGAGAAGCGCAGAAGGACCTGGAGGACGCGCTGAAGCGGGCCGAGGACGCACAGGCCGCGGCCGACAAGAGCGCAGGCAGCGGCGGCGGAGCCGGCTCCGGTGACAAGAACACCGAGCCGAGCGGCAAGCCGAGCAGCAGTCCGGGCGGCGACGCCGGCCAGGACAGCAGCTGAGTCAGAGGCCCTCCCCGCGCCGTGGTACGGTTGCAACACAACGGCGCGGGGTGGAGCAGCTCGGTAGCTCGCTGGGCTCATAACCCAGAGGTCGCAGGTTCAAATCCTGTCCCCGCTACTGAAGTCGAAGGACCCGGATCCTCACAGGATCCGGGTCCTTCTGCGTGTGTGGACCACTCGCGCCGGACCGTCAGCGGGCCGTACGCGCGTGCTCCTCGTTCACCAGTGCTGCCGCGGTGAAGGCCGCGCCGGGCGGAAGGAGTTGCGCCAACTGTGTTTCACTTGTCTCTCTGTGGGCATGTCGACAAAACGCTGAAGTGACCTCACTGGCTGCGGTATACCAGGTGTACCCAGGTTGCAGGTGGTGCGACGATGGACGTTATGGGGGACAAGGCAACTCTGTTGGAGACAGGGCGGTTTGTGCAGTCTTCCGACCGGGACGAAACCGGCGAGGCTGCCGAGGAGGCTCGTCAACGGCTCGCCGCGCAAGAGGGCGACGTCGAGGCGATGAGTGTCCTCGGAGCCATGCTGCTCCGCCGCGGTGATCTCGACGGGGCCGAGCCGCAGCTGCGGGCTGCCACCGCCGCCGGTGACCGTGCCGCCGCCAACAACCTCGGTGTCCTCCTGCACCAGCGCGGATACGCGGAGGAGGCCGCCGGCTGGTGGCGCATCGCCGCCGTCGCGGGCTCCGCGGCCGCCGCGCACGCCCTCGGCCGCCACCACCGCGAGCGCGGCGACGAGCCCGCCGCCGAGTACTGGCTGCGGCAGTCCGCCGAACAGGGCCACGCCCTGGGCGCGTACGCGCTGGCCGATCTTCTGGAGCACCGCGGCGACGCCCGCGCCGAGGACTGGATGCGCGCCGCCGCCGAGCGGGGGCACCGCGAGGCCGCCTACCGGCTCGCGCGGGCACTCGACCGGACAGCCGCCCGGACGGCGGAGGCCGGCGCGGACGACGCAGCCGCCGAAACCGCCGGTGAGGCCGCCGAACAGTGGTACCGGCAGGCGGCTGCGCGGGGCCACCGCCGGGCCGCCCTGCACCTCGGGGCGATCCTGGAGAAGCGCGGCGAGCTGAAGGAGGCGGGGCGCTGGTACCTCACCTCCGCCAAGGACGGCGAGGCACGGGCCGCCTGCGCCCTGGGGTTCCTGCTGCGTGACGCGGGTGACACCGAGAGCGCGGCCGTGTGGTGGCTGCGGGCCGCCCAGGACGGCGACGGGAACGCCGCGAACGCGCTGGGGGCGCTGCACGCCGAGCGCGGTGAGACGCAGACCGCCGAGCGGTGGTACCGGGCCGCGATGGACGCCGGCGATGTGAACGGCGCGTACAACCTCGGGCTGCTCTGCGCCGAGCAGGCACGGACCGCGCAGGCCGAACAGTGGTACCGGCGGGCGGCGTACGCGGGGCACCGCGAGGCGTCGAACGCCCTGGCCGTCCTGCTGCTGCAGGTCGGTGACGCGGCCGGGGCCGAGCCGTGGTTCTCCAAGGCGGCGGAGGCCGGCAGCGTCGACGCCGCGTTCAACCTCGGGATCCTGCACGCGGGGCGGGGCGAGGACGCGGCGGCGCTGCGGTGGTACGAGCGGGCCGCTGCCGCCGGACACACCGAGGCGGCGCTGCAGGTCGGGATCGCCCGGCTGCGGGACGGCGACGAGGCGGCGGCCGAGCGGCATCTGCGGTGTGCCGCGGGGGGCGGCAGCGCGGAGGGCGCCTACCGGCTGGCGAGCGTGCTCGACGCACGGCGCCCGCCCGCGCCCGCGCACGAGCTGGGCGAGCAGGCCACCGAGAAGAGCGAGTGCGAGGAGTGGTACGAGCGGGCCGCCTCGCAGGGGCATCGGCGGGCGCAGGTCCGCGTGGGGATGCTCGCCTCGGCCCGCGGGGATGTCGTGGAGGCGGCCCGGTGGTACCGGGAGGCGGCGGAGGCGGGGTCCCGCAACGGCGCGTTCAACCTGGGGCTGCTGCTGGCCCGTGAGGGGAGTGAGCCGGAGGCCGCCCTGTGGTGGACCCGGGCCGCCGACGCGGGGCACGGGCGGGCGGCGTTGCGGCTCGCCCTCGTCTACGCGCGTCGTGGGGAGCTGGCGGAGGGGCAGCGGTGGGCCGACCGGGCGGTGTCTCTCGGGCCGGGTGAGGTGGCCGAGCGGGCGGCCCGGCTGCGGGATGCCTTGCGGCAGGAGTTGTCGGCCTGAGCGGGCGCCTGCCGACGGGGGTGGGACGGGTGAGGGGTGTCGCCGGCCGGACGGGCTGACGGGTAAGTCGCCGGACGGGCTGGCGCGTAAGTGATTTGCGCTGGTCGGCGGGGTTGACGTACTGTTCAGTCATCGCCGCGGGGTGGAGCAGCTCGGTAGCTCGCTGGGCTCATAACCCAGAGGTCGCAGGTTCAAATCCTGTCCCCGCTACTGAAGACCGAAGGCCCGGAACCAGATCGTTGGTTCCGGGCCTTCGGTGTTTCCCGTGCCGAGGCCCCGGCCCGCGGGATCGGCGGCCGGGGCTTCAGGGACAGCAGGTCGTCAGGCCGCCGCGCAGTTCGGGCAGACGCCTCGGTACGTCACCTCTACGTCCGACACCGTGAAGCCGAAGCGCTCGGAGTCGGGGAGGTCGGCGAGTGGGTTGCCGCCCGGGTGCACGTCCTTGATCGCGCCGCATCGGGCACAGACCAGGTGGTGGTGCGGCCGGTGGGCGTTCGGGTCGTACCGCTTCGCCCGCTTGTCCGTGGCGACCTCCAGCACCTCGCCGAGCGAGACCAGCTCACCCAGGGTGTTGTAGACGGTCGCCCGGGAGATCTCCGGCAGCCTCACGACGGCGCGGGCATGTACCTCGTCGGCCGTCAGGTGCACGTGATCGCCGTTAAGGACCTCAGCCACGACGCGCCGCTGCGCGGTCATGCGCCAGCCGCGTCCGCGCAGTCGTTCCAACAGGTCGCTCATACGGCAGAGCTTAACAGCTGTGGGACCAGATCCTGAATAGGTGTGATTTTGGAGCGCCACTGGCTTTGGAGTATTGCTGGATTTGGATCTCTGCTTGACTTAGACAATGTCTATTGTAGGATCGAGCTCGGCTCAGGCCATGGGGTCCACGGGTCAGGAACAGCAGGAATGACGCAGGAGGCGCACGTGACGCAGGGACCGCTTACGACGGAGGCCGGCGCGCCGGTGGCCGACAACCAGAACAGCGAGACCGCGGGCGTCGGCGGCCCGGTCCTCGTCCAGGACCAGCTCCTGCTCGAGAAGCTCGCCCACTTCAACCGCGAGCGCATCCCGGAGCGTGTCGTGCACGCCCGTGGCGCCGGCGCGTACGGCACCTTCACGCTCACCCGTGACGTCTCGCAGTGGACGCGTGCCGCCTTCCTCTCCGAGGTCGGCAAACAGACCGAGACCTTCCTGCGCTTCTCGACGGTCGCCGGCAGCCTCGGCTCCGCCGACGCCGTCCGGGACCCGCGCGGCTGGGCGCTGAAGTTCTACACCGAAGAGGGCAACTACGACCTCGTCGGCAACAACACCCCGGTGTTCTTCATCAAGGACGCCATCAAGTTCCCCGACTTCATCCACACCCAGAAGCGCGACCCGTACACGGGCTCGCAGGAGGCGGACAACGTCTGGGACTTCTGGGGTCTGTCGCCCGAGTCCACCCACCAGGTGACGTGGCTGTTCGGCGACCGCGGCATCCCCGCCTCGTACCGCCACATGGACGGCTTCGGCTCGCACACCTACCAGTGGAACAACGAGGCCGGCGAGGTCTTCTGGGTCAAGTACCACTTCAAGACCGACCAGGGCATCAAGAACCTCACGACCGAGGAGGCGGTGAACGTCTCCGGTCTCGACCCCGACTCGCACCAGCGCGACCTGCGTGAGGCGATCGAGCGGGGCGACTTCCCGTCCTGGACGGTGCAGGTGCAGATCATGCCGGCGGCCGAGGCGGCGACCTACCGCTTCAACCCGTTCGACCTCACCAAGGTGTGGCCGCACGCGGACTACCCGCCGGTCGAGATCGGCAGGCTGGAGCTCAACCGCAACCCGGAGAACGTCTTCGCGGAGGTCGAGCAGAGCATCTTCAGCCCCGCGCACTTCGTGCCGGGCATCGGGCCTTCGCCCGACAAGATGCTCCAGGGCCGCCTCTTCGCGTACGGCGACGCCCACCGCTACCGCGTCGGCATCAACGCCGACCACCTGCCGGTGAACCGTCCGCACGCCACCGAGGCGCGTACGCACTCCCGTGACGGCTTCCTGTACGACGGCCGCCACGGCGCCGCGAAGAACTACGAGCCGAACAGCTTCGGCGGCCCGTTCCAGACGGACCGTCCGCTGTGGGGGGCCACCTCCGTCACCGGGGTCACCGGCAGCAGCGAGGCGCCGGTCCACGCCGAGGACAACGACTTCGTGCAGGCGGGCAACCTGTACCGGCTGATGTCCGAGGACGAGAAGGAGCGGCTGGTCGGCAACCTGGCGGGCTTCATCGCCAAGGTCTCGCGCGACGACATCGCCGAGCGCGCGATCAACAACTTCCGTCAGGCCGACGGAGACTTCGGCAAGCGGCTGGAGGTCGCGGTCCAGGCTCTGCGCGGCTGACACCGGCACTGGAACGCTTGTCGAGGAGCGGGCCGGCTCCCCCGTACCGGGGAGCCGGCCCGTTCGCGCTCTCGCCACCTGCCCCGCGGGGCGGGCGGGCCCGTGCACGCCGCCTCCGCGAGGTGGGCGGGCCCGCGCACGCGGCTCAGGCCGGGGCGGGCTGCCGGAGCGGGGCCCAGCAGCGGATGATGTCGCGGACCGAGACGATGCCGGTCGGCTCGCCGCGGTCGAGGACGATGAGATGACGGAACCCGCCGTGGGCCATGGCCTGGGCGGCCTCCTCCAGGGTCCAGGTCGGGGCGGCGAACACCACGTCGGTGGTCGTGTGGGCGTGTGCCCGCTCCGTGTCCGGGTTCTGCCCCAGGCCGACGGAGTTGAGGATGTCGCGCTCGGTGAGGATGCCGATCCCGCTGCCGTCGGGGTCGAGGACCACGGCTGCGCCGATGCGGCGCGCGGACATCAGCGCGGCGGCCTTACGGAGGGTGTGGGCGGGGCCGATGGTGAGGACCACCGTGCTCATGGCGTCGCGGACGAGCATGGACGGAGCCACCTCCTACGAATCCGTTCGTTAACGGATTCACAAGTTCACAAGTGAGGGGCTCCCAGAGTCGCAGTTAAAGGGAGGGTCAACAAGAGGGCGTACGCGCACGGTTCGGGCGTGCGCCCCGGCGCCCCGTCAGCAGCGCCGGACGAGATGTCAGTAGCGCTGGTTGAGATAACCCAGCAGTTCGTCGTGGAGGATGCCGTTCGACGCCGCCGCGTTGCCGCTGTGCGGGCCCGGCCGGCCGTCGAGGCCGGTGAAGGAGCCGCCCGCCTCGGTCACCACGATCGCGGTCGCCGCCATGTCCCACAGCGACAGCTCGGGCTCCGCGCAGATGTCGACCGAGCCCTCGGCGACCATCATGTACGGCCAGAAGTCGCCGTACGCGCGCGTGCGCCACACCTCGCGGGTCAGGTCCAGGAACCCGTCCAGCAGGCTGCGCTCCTCCCAGCCGCCCAGCGAGGAGTACGCGAACGAGGCGTCCTGCATACGGGAGACCTCGGACACCTTCAGCCGGGACGCGGACGACAGGCTCCGGCCGGTGAACGCGCCGTGGCCCTTCGCCGCCCACCAGCGACGGGCCAGCGCGGGGGCGGAGACCACGCCGACGACCGGCTGGAAACCGCCCTCGCCGGCCTCCATCAGCGCGATCAGCGTGGCCCAGACGGGGACGCCGCGTACGTAGTTCTTGGTGCCGTCGATCGGGTCGATCACCCAGCGGCGGGGGCCCGTGCCCTCCACCCCGAACTCCTCGCCGAGGATCGCGTCGCGCGGCCGTGCCCGTCCGAGGTGACCGCGGATGAGTTCCTCGGCGGCCTTGTCGGCCTCGCTCACCGGTGTCATGTCCGGCTTGGTCTCGACCTTGAGGTCGAGCGCCTTGAAGCGGTCCATCGTCGCGGCGTCGGCGGCGTCCGCCAGGACATGGGCGAGGCGCAGGTCATCGCGGTAGTCGGGCATGACCGAACGGTACCGCTCCGCAGGGTGCCGCAAGAAGGCTGGGGCTGTGGGGAGGGTGGGGGGTGTGTGGCCGGTCGCGCGGTTCCCCGCGCCTCGTGCAGAAGGGGTTGCGCCCTGTCGGTCGCCGCTTCGCCCCGGAGGGCTCCGCGCGAACTCTTGACACTGCCCCCGTGCGCGTCAACTCTGATGCGCAGAGCCGATCGCCCCAGGGAGGCGATGATGCCTGCAGCGCGGGAATCCCTACTGGACGCCGCCTTCACGGCGCTCGGACGCCGTCCGTGGTCCACGGTGCGGATGGTGGACGTGGCGGCCGTCGCCGGGGTGTCCCGGCAGACGCTCTACAACGAGTTCGGCAGCAAGGAGGGCCTGGCCCGGGCGCTCGTACGGCGGGAGGCGGACGCCTATCTCGCCGGGGTGGAGCGGGCGCTGATGAGCCGGCCCGAGCCCCGGGAGCGACTGGCCGCCGCGGCGGAGTGGACGGCGTCCGCGGCGCGGGGGAACGCGCTGGTACGGGCGATGCTCACGGGATGCTGGGGAGAGCGGCTGCCCTCCCCGACCCTGTCCGCCGTGCCGTCGGCCTCGGCGGTGCCGGCCCAGCGGCGGGCCGACGGGCCGTTGCCCTCGCCCGGCGACCTCGTGGCGCTGGTGCGGGACCGGGCCGTCGCCTCGCTCACCGTGCCCGGCGGGTCCAGGTCCGAGGCGGCGGAGCTGGCCCGAGCCTGTGAACTCGCGGTGCGGCTCGGGGTGTCGTGTGTGCTGGCCCCGACGGGGGAGGGGGGCACGGCGGGACTGGTCCGGGACGCGCTCGCCACGGTGCGGTCCGTGGTCTGAGGCGGCGGTGGTCCGACGCGGCCGCCGTCCGACAGAGGAGTATTCCGACGGCGGAGTGGTCGTCCGACGATGGAGTGGTCCGAGCGGCGTGGTCCGGGGCGGGCGAGGGCGGCTCCGGCCGGGAGGGCCATCTCAGTGGCCGGCACCGGGCGGTCCGGCAGAGAGGTCTGGCTCAGTGGGCGGAGCCCGACAGCTGGAGGCCGATGACTCCTATGATCACGAACGAGATCGACACGATCTTCAGCGTGGACACCAGGTCGTCGAGGAAGACCATGCCGTAGATGGCGGTGCCCGCCGCGCCGATGCCGGTCCACACCGCGTAGGCGGGACCGACGTCGAGCTTCTTCAGGGACAGGGTGAGGAGGCCGAAGCTGCCCAGTGCGAAGACGCAGAAGGCGACCGTCGGCCAGAGTCTCGTGAAGCCGTGGGAGAGCTTGAGGCAGACGGCGAAACCCGTCTCCAGAAACCCGGCCACGACCACCAGCAGCCACGCCATGTGATGCCCTCCCACGCTCCGTGACTGCTCCATGACCGCTCCAGGACCGCGTCGTCTCGCTCGGATCCGGTCGTCCCACCTGGATCCGGCTTGGTGCGATTATGCCTTTACCGTCGTGGCAGGGACGCAAACAACACTGAGGTCACGTGGAGATCAGTCGCCCTCCAGCCGCTCCCGTGTCGAGAGCAGCCGGCGCAGCGAGTAGAGGCGGGCCGGATCCGCGTGCCCCTCGGCGACCCACGCGTCCAGCGCGCAGTCCGGCTCGTCGTGGCTGCACGCGCGTGGGCAGCCCTCCGTGCCGGGCTCCAGATCGGGGAACGCCTTGATGACCCGCGACGGGTCCACATGGTGCAGACCGAAGGACCGGACGCCCGGCGTGTCGACCACCCAGCCCTCGTCGTCGGGGAGGGGGATCGCGCGCGCCGAGGTCGTGGTGTGCCGACCGCGGCCCGTGACCGCGTTGACCACGCCCGTGGACCGCCGCCGGTCCCGTGACACCAGCGCGTTGACCAGCGTCGTCTTGCCGACGCCGGAGTGCCCGACGAACGCCGTGATCTTGCCGTCCAGCTGCTTGCGCACGCGGTCCACGGCCTCGCCGCTCTCCAGCTCCTCGCGGCTCGTGACGACGTAGGGGACGCCCAGGGCCCCGTACGACTCCAGGAGTTCGTCGGGGGAGGCGAGGTCCGACTTGGTGAGGACGAGGAGCGGGTCGAGACCGCTGTCGTACGCGGCGACGAGGCAGCGGTCGATCAGGCGGGGGCGCGGCTCGGGATCGGCGAGGGCGGTGACGATCGCCAGCTGGTCGGCGTTGGCGACGACCACCCGCTCGTACGGGTCGTCGTCGTCGGCCGTGCGGCGCAGGACCGAGGTCCGCGGCTCGATGCGGACGATCCGCGCGAGGGTGTCCTTCTTGCCGGTCAGATCGCCGACGATGGCGACCCGGTCGCCGACGACCGCGGCCTTGCGGCCCAGCTCGCGGGCCTTCATGGCGAAGACCAGGCGGTCCTCGACCAGGCACGTCAGCCGGCCCCGGTCGACGGTGACGACCATGCCCGCCGCCGCGTCCTCGTGCTTGGGGCGGATGTTCGTCCGCGGCCGGTTCCCCTTGCGGTTCGGGCGCTCGGGGATGTCGTCCTCGTCGGTGTGCTTGCTGTAACGGCGCATGATTCCGGTCCGCCCGTCAGTTCCCGAGCATTCCGGTCCACAGATCGGGGAAGTCCGGCAGGGTCTTCGCCGTCGTCGCCACGTTCTCGATCTGTACGCCGTCGACCGCGAGGCCGATGATCGCGCCCGCGGTGGCCATGCGGTGGTCGTCGTAGGTGTGGAAGATCCCGCCGTGCAGCCTGCGCGGGCGGATGTGGAGGCCGTCGGCGGTCTCGGTGACGTCACCGCCGAGTTCGTTGATCTCCTTGGTGAGCGCGGCCAGCCGGTCCGTCTCGTGCAGCCGCAGATGCGACACGCCACGCAGGGTGGAGGGGGAGTCGGCGAGGGCCGCGACCGCCGCGATGCCGGGGGTCAGTTCGCCGACCTCGTCGAGGTCCACGTCGATGCCGTGGATCGAGCCGGAACCGGAGAACTCCAGCCCCCGGTCGGTCAGTTCGCAGGAACCACCCATCTCGGTGAAGATCTCGCGCAGCCTGTCGCCCGGCTGGGTGGTGCGGGCCGGCCAGTCGGGGACGACGACCGAGCCGCCGGTGACCAGGGCCGCGGCGAGGAAGGGCTGCGCGTTCGACAGGTCCGGCTCGACCGTCAGGTCGCGGCCGAGGAGGGCGCCCGGTGTGACCCGCCAGACGTTCGGCTCGCCGCCCGACTCCGGGGTGTCGACCTGGGCGCCGATCGAACGCAGCATGTCGACGGTCATCCGGATGTGCGGCATGGACGGCAGGGTCGAACCGGTGTGCCGTACCTCCACGCCCTGGTTGAAGCGCGGTCCCGACAGCAGCAGCGCCGACACGAACTGCGAGGACGAGGACGCGTCGATCTCCACCGGGCCGCCCTCCAGGGCCCCGCCGCCGTGCACGGTCAGCGGGAGCGCGCCCCGGCCGTCGTCGTCGATCCGCGCGCCGAGGGCGCGCAGGCCGTCGATCACTCCGGTGAGGGGGCGCTCGTACGAACGAGGGTCGCCGGTGAAGTGGACGGGGCCGTCGGCGAGCGTGGCGACCGGCGGCAGGAAGCGCATCACCGTGCCGGCGTTGCCCACGTCGACCGTGGCCGGGCCGTGCAGGCCCGAGGGGATGACGCGCCATGCCTCGCCGGAACCGTCGGGGCCCACGCCCTCCTCGATGCCGACGCCCATCGCCCGCAGGGCACCGGCCATCAGGAGGGTGTCGCGGGAGCGGAGGGGACGGCGGAGCCAGCCGGGCTCGGCCGCGAGGGCGGCCAGGACGAGCGCGCGGTTGGTGACCGACTTGGACCCGGGTACGTGGACCGTCGCGTCGACGGCTCCGGTCGCGTGGGGGGCGGGCCAGAGGGCGGTGTGGGCGGGGTTAACGGGCATGCCCTCACTTTAGTGGGGGTTCGCTCCGCTGGGTTTGGCCGGGAAACGGGTGGCTGCCGCCGGCTTGGGGGCTTGGCTGCCGCCGGTCTGGGGGGTGGGTGCGGGTGGGTGGGGCTGGGTGCGCCGTTCCCCGCGCCCCTGGACTGGAGGGGCTTCGCCCCAATGGGGGTTGTACCGGAGCCGTCGTCGGGTGCGGGTGGGTGGGGGCTGGTCGCGCAGTTCCTCGCGCCCCTTGGGGGGTTGCGGCCCGGTGGTTCTGTGTGGGTGGGTGGGGGCTGGGCGCGCCGTTCCTCGCGCCCCTTCAGGGGCTGCGCCCCTTGTGGGGGTGGCCCTCAGAGCGCTAGTAGCCATTTGCCGGCGCCCAGTAGGGAGCACAGGGAGACCGCGTGGAAGAGGAAGAGCCACAGGCCCGCCGGGACGTGGGTCAGGCGGGAGAGCTGGTCGGCGTCCGAGTCGCCCGCTCCGCCTCGCATGCGTTTGGCCTGGAGTTCGAAGGCCGGGCGGACTCCGCCGAGCAGCAGGAACCAGACGACGGCGTACGCGAACGCCGCCTGCACCTGGGGGCCGGCCAGCCAGGACACCACCACGAAGGTGCCGCCGGTGAGCAGGACCGTGAGCGCCCCGTACGCGTTGCGGATCATCACCAGCATGGCCACGAGCAGCAGCGTGGCCAGCCAGAGCAGGGCGGTGATGTGACCGGCGGCCAGCAGCGCGGCCCCGCCCAGACCGAGCAGCGGGGGAGCCGTGTAGCCGGCCGCCGCCGTCAGGATCATGCCGAGACCGGTCGGCTTGCCGCGGCTGACCGTGAGGCCGCTGGTGTCGGAGTGCAGCCGGATACCGCTGAGGCTCCGGCCGGTGAGCAGCGCGACCAGCCCGTGACCGCCCTCGTGGGCGATGGTGATGGCGTTGCGCGAGAGCCGCCACACCGGGTGCGGAACGATCACGGCGAGCGCGGCCACCAGCGTGGCGACGACGACCCAGGTGTCGGGGTCGGGCTGGCTCCCGAAGACCTCGTCCCAGAGGGTGGCCAGCGAGGTGGCGGCGGTGCTGTCCATGGTCGGTTTCGGCTCCCTTGGCGCGAAGTCGATGAGAGGTGGTGCGTACACGGTCGTCGAGAGGAGGTGGTCGGGCGGCGGGTGGGCCTGGCAGTCTGGCACGTATGTGCGGACGGTATGCATCGAGTCGTAGGCCCGAGGATCTCGCAGGAATCTTTGAGATCGACAAGTGGGAGCCGGAGGACGCTCTGGACCCCGATTTCAACGTGGCTCCCACCAAGGAGGTCTACGCGGTCCTGGACCGTCCTGTGAAGGACGCCGAGGATCCCGAGCCGGTTCGGCAGCTGCGCCGGCTCAAGTGGGGCCTCGTCCCCTCCTGGTCGAAGACGCCCGAGGGCGGCGCCCGGATGATCAACGCCCGTGCCGAGACCGTCCACGAGAAGCCCTCCTACCGGCGGGCCTTCACCTCCCGGCGCTGTGTCATCCCCGCCGACGGCTACTACGAGTGGGTGACCGGCACCGGCGAGCGCGATCTGGAGGTCGAGGGCAAGAAGAAGCGGCCGCGCAAGCAGCCCTACTTCGTGCTCCCCGCCGACGGCTCCGTCTTCGCGATGGCCGGGCTGTACGAGTTCTGGCGGGACAAGACGCTGCCCGACGACCACCCGCGGGCCTGGTGGGTGACGTGCACCGTCATCACCACGGAGGCGGAGACCTCCCCGCTCGCGGTCGGCCCGGACGAGGGTCCGCGCTCCCTCGCCGACATCCACCCCCGTATGCCGCTCATGCTCACCCCCGACCGCTGGGACGCCTGGCTCGACCCCTCCCGTACGGACGTCGAGGACCTGCGCGGCCTGCTCGCGCCGCCGCCCGAGGGGCTGATGCGCGCGTACCCCGTCTCCACGGCCGTGAGCAACGTCCGCAACAACGGCCCGGAGCTGCTGAAGGAGCTGGAGGGACCCGAGGAGGGCACACTCTTCTGATGACGAGCGACACGGCCGGAACGGCGAAGACGGGCGGGACGGCGAAGACAGGCGGGACGGCGAAGACGGGCGGAACCGCAGAGGCGGGCGGGACCGTGGAGACGGCCGGAACGGCAGAGGCGGCGGAGGCGGTCGAGAGCGTCGAGACCGACGCGGGTACCGCCCGGATCACCTGGCACCGGGCCGGGAAGAAGGCCCGGCTGGTGCTCGCCGTCAGCCATGGCGCGGGCGGCGGGATCGAGGCGCGCGACCTGCGGGCGCTCGCCGGCGCACTGCCCGCGCACGGCGTGACCGTGGCACTGGTCGAACAGCCGTGGCGGGTCGCGGGCCGGAAGCTGGCGCCCGCGCCGAAGACGCTGGACGTGGGCTGGCGCGGTCTGTGGCCGGCCCTCGCGAAGCCGGGGCTGCCCGTCGTCGCGGGTGGCCGCAGCGCCGGAGCCCGGGTCGCCTGCCGCACGGCCACCGAGCTGGGCGCCCACGCCGTCCTCGCGCTCGGCTTCCCGCTCCACCCGCCGGGCAGGCCGGAGAGGTCCCGCGCCGCCGAACTGCTCGGCGCCGGGGTGCCCACGCTCGTCGTACAGGGCGGCAACGACCCGTTCGGACGCCCCGGGGAATTCCCGCGGGAGTTCCTGCGCAAGCCCCCGCGGGACCCGTCCGCGTCCTCGCCGGCCGCGTACACCCTCGTCGAGGTTCCCTACGGCGATCACGGGTTCGCCGTGCCGAAACGTGCCCCGGTCGATGAGGAGCAGACCCTGCGGGTCATCACCGACGGGGTCCGCGAGTGGGTCGCGTCACTCGTCTGACGCGGGGAATGCCGGGCGGCGGAGCACTGTTGTGCGGATCAGACAGCACGGAACGCGTGGTGTGAGAAGTCGTACGAGAGGAAGTCCGCCGCATGGGTTCGACCATCTGCCCGAGCCGTGGCAGCAGCGCTGACCTGGAGTGGTCCGTGCTGCACGCGGCGAAGACCGTCCCCGTTCGGACGGCGGGCGGACCGGATCGGCAAGCCGCCGCGACCACTGGTCGTCTATTCTCCGATTCAGGTGGGACCGCTTTCGGTCCTGCCCAGACTCTGGAGGAGGTGGGTCCGGTCACAGGGACCGACGCAGGGACCGAAAACGGCCAGGCGGAGCAGCCCGAGGACACGGGCAGCAGTGAGTCGACCGCCGAGCGCAATGTGCGCTTCGAGCGGGACGCGCTGGAGTTCCTCGACCAGATGTACTCGGCCGCGCTGCGCATGACGCGGAACCCGGCCGACGCCGAGGACCTGGTGCAGGAGACGTACGCGAAGGCGTACGCGTCCTTCCACCAGTTCCGTGAGGGCACCAACCTCAAGGCGTGGCTGTACAGGATCCTCACCAACACCTTCATCAACTCGTACCGCAAGAAGCAGCGCGAGCCCCAGCGGTCCGCCGCCGAGGAGATCGAGGACTGGCAGCTGGCGCGCGCCGAGTCGCACATGTCGACGGGGCTGCGCTCCGCCGAGTCGCAGGCGCTCGACCACCTGCCCGACTCGGACGTGAAGGCCGCGCTGCAGGCGATCCCCGAGGAGTTCCGCATCGCCGTCTATCTCGCGGACGTCGAGGGCTTTGCGTACAAGGAGATCGCGGACATCATGGGGACACCCATCGGTACGGTGATGTCCCGGCTGCACAGGGGCCGCCGTCAGTTGCGCGGCATGCTCGAGGACTACGCCAAGGACCGCGGCCTGGTCCCGGCGGGCGCCGGAGAGTCGAACGGAACGAAAGGCTCGGGCTCATGAGCTGCGGAGAGCCGCACGAGACGGACTGCAGTGAAGTACTCGATCATCTCTACGAGTTCCTCGACCACGAGATGCCCGATGCCGACTGCACCAAGTTCGAGGTGCACTTCGAGGAGTGCACCCCGTGCCTCGAGAAGTACGGTCTGGAGCAGGCCGTGAAGAAGCTCGTCAAGCGGTGCTGCGGTCAGGACGACGTACCGACCGACCTGCGGGCGAAGGTCATGGGCCGTATCGATCTGATCCGTTCGGGGCAGGCCGTGCCCGAGCACGACGTCACCTCCGCGGACGTCCGCGGCGCCGCCGCCGAGGGCTGAGCGGCTCCGGCCCCGACCCCGGCGTTTCTCGGGTCCGCGCCTTCGCCGGACATCCGACGCCGGACCGGCCCGCCCGGTCCGGCTCCCGGGCGGGGCGTCAGATCTCCAGACCGCTCTCGATCCTCTTCAGGCTGTGCCGGGCCAGCGCCAGGTTGCTGCGGCCCCGGTCGAGCGCGAGGTACAGGAAGAGCGTTCCGCCGCTGGCGGTGAGCGGGCGTATCAGGTGGTACTGCTTGCCCAGCGTGATCAGGATGTCCTCGATGGTGTCGTCCATGGCCAGCGAGGACAGCGTCCGCATCTTCGCGCGCATCACCTCGGTGTTGCCCGCCGACGCGAGTTCCAGGTCGAGCGTCGGTCCGCCGCCGAGCGTGCCGAGTGCCATACCGCTCTCGTAGTCGACGAGGGAGACGCCGATGGCACCCTCCACGGACATGGCTTCCTTGAGCGCGGTCTCGATGTTCATGCTGCCCCAATTCCTCGGTGACGCTGTCCGGTCGTTGTCCGTACAACTACGATCAAACGCATGTGCGTAGTGCGTCACAAAATACAAAATATGCTGTCTGTTGCGTAAGTTGAATCGCAAAGTAGCGTGCGAGGTCAAGACGTGAAGGGGGAACGGGCACATGACGACGGCCGTTGATGCCTCTCTGGCCCGGCTCCTGGACTCGCCCGGGATCACCGGTGTCGCCCTGGTCGACGCGGTCACCGGTCTCACCTACGGGGTGGCCGGGGACGCCGACGAGGCCGGGGACGGCGCGGAGTGCGCCGAACTCGCCGCCCTCATCGCCGAACGGCTGGGACGGGCGGGCGCCGAGGGGGAGTTGGAGAGCGTGATCCTGACCAGCACGCGGCGCCACCAGGTACTGCTCACCATCGACCGCCCGGCCGGCGACCCGCTGCTGCTGACCGCGGGCATGGACCGGGAGCGGGCCAACCTGGCGCTCGCCACACGGAGTCTGGGCGACCGGGTCGCCGGGGTGCTCGCATGACGGCGGCCGACGCACGGAACCTGCCCGCGCTTCTGCGCAGCCTGCACGACGAGGGGTACAGCGGGACCGTGCGGGTCTCCGGTTCCCCGGGCGGAACGATTCATCTGCGGGACGGACTGATCGGCGCGGTCGAGACACCGGGGGCGCCGACCGCCACCTCGGTGCTGCTCACCCCGGGCCGCATCGACGACGAGACCTGGCTGGCCGCCTGCGCGGCGGAGCGCGACACGGACCGGCTCGGCGGGTATCTCGTCGCCGCCGGCCTGATCGGCGCCGCCGAACTGGAAGTCGTGTGCACCGCCGCCGTGTTCGACGCGGCCTTCGCCATGGCGATCGGGCCGCCCGGTGGCTGGACGCTCGGCGACCCCGAACCCACCCTCCTCGGCGGGCCCGGCGTGACCCCGCGGCGGCTGACGGAGGAGACCACCCGGCGCATCACGCGGCTCTCCGGTCCCTGGGGAGCGCCGGGCGAACTCGCCCGGGTACGGCCCGCGCCGGTTCCGGACGCCGGGCTGCGCCGCGGGCTCTCGGACCGCCACCGGTCCGTCCTCACCACCGTCAACGGGCGTCGTACGGCCCGGGACGTGGCCTTCACGCTCGGACGCGGACTGTACGCGATCATGCTGGACCTGACCCGCCTGGAGGCGCAGCAGCTCATCCGGTGGGAGGCGGGCGGGCCGCCCGACGGCCGGCCCAGCACCGCGCCGCGGGTACTGCCCGGACGCGGGGCCCCGGACGCGCCGCCGGCGAGGTCCGCGCCGGCCACGTCGACCGCACCGGCTCCGACGGCCTCGGAGAAGGCCGCGCCGCTGCCGAGGCGTAGGCCCGGCGGGGCCGCGCGGCCGCGGGATACCCGGGCGCGGGAGAGCCCGCCGGGGCGGGGTCCCACCGAGGGGAGAGGCGCTGCCGCGGCGGGAACCGACGGGGGGCACGGGGGCCTGTGAGTTCCAGCAGACGCCGGGCGGCACGACGACTTCGGCTTCGGCGGGGCAGGGGTGCCGACGGCTGGCCGGGCGCCCGCCGCCGGGTCCGCGCCCGCGCCCGCACCGCGGACATCGAGACCACGGCCCGGCCCGCACAGGGACCGGCCACGGGGCGGAAACGGGATGACCGTCCCGGGCCGGGTGCGGACGACCGTCTCGGGCCGGGTGCGGATGGCGGTCGCAGACCCGGTGCGGATGGCCGTCCCCGACCCGGTGCGGATGGTCGGCCGGGTACGGGTACGGGTGCGAGGCCGGGGGCGGACGGACGTGCCGGACCCGGACCCAGACCCGGATCTGGCCCCGGATCGGGCACGGGCACGGGGCCGATGGCTCAGGGCAGGTCCGGGGCAGGCGGCGTCGGGTCCGTCCCGGACGGCGCGGTGGAGCCGGACGGAGATGCCGGTCCGCCGGCCGCTCGCGGAACAGGAGTGACGTCCGGCCCGGTGACCGGCGGCCCGCGGCGGCCGGTGGCCGACGTCCCGGTGGCGGACCACGGGACGCGGGCGCCGTTGCCCGTGCGGGGCGCGACCGCCTCCTCCCCGGAGTCGGAGTCGGCGTCCGAGTCGCAGGGCGGGGGCGACCGGGGCCCCACCAAGGCGCCGCCCTTCGTGTTTCCTATGCTGTCGGCCGAGCAACTGGCCGTCGACCAGCCCTCCGTCGACATGCTGCGCCGCGTCCACCGGGGCCTGACCGCACTTCCGGAACCCGACTGATGTCGCTCCGCCCGCACCTCGACCACCCCCGTACGCAGCAAGGAGCGCCATGAGCGACACGTCGCCGCCCCCTCCCCTCACCGAGATCCTGACCTCCTTGCGCGACCGGGTGATGGGGGTCCGCGAGAGTGTCCTGTCCACGGCGGACGGACTTCTCGTCGTCGCCGACACGGACTCCTCCCACGCGGAGTCCGTCGCCGCGCTCGCCGCCGCGACCCTCGGCGTGGGCCGCCGGATGGCCGACCAGGCCGGCGTCGGCGCCCTGCGCGAGGTGGTGGCGCGGTGCGGCTCCGGGCATGTCGTCGTGCTGGCCGTCGGCGATCGCGCGCTGCTGACCGTGATGGGGGACGACGGCCTCGACCTGGCCGCGCTCCAGCGCGAGTCGCCCGCCACCGTGGAGCAGTTGAACCAGGCGCTCGCGGCCGACGTGGCGCACTGATCCCTCCGGGCGGGACCGACGGCGTGCGGGCCTCGCGCGGGCGCACGACTCACTCGAACGGGCGAAACTCCTCCCTCGGTCCGGTGAATAGGACGATGCCTCCCCCGGGCCGCACGCGGCCGCCCTATCGTCCATGTCCCGAAGCCCGTACCAGCGTGTACGGGGTCGTGCGGGCCATCGGGAGGGGAGCGCCATGCGGTCGGTCGCGCCGTGGGCGCGCGTCTACGTCACCTGCACCGCGCTAGCCGCGGCGTGCTGTATCGCGTCGGTCCCGGACACGCACGCACCCTGGGGTGCGGTGGCGCTGTTCGCGGTGCTCTGTGCGGCCTGCGAACTGCTCGCGGGCCGCCGTTTCGCGGGCGACCGCAGGCCCGAGAGCGCGGGTACGGGTGCGCGAGGGGCGTCCGGGGCGTCCGCGGGGTCCCTCGGATGGCACACGCCGGTGATACTCGCCGCCGCCTTCCTGCTGCCACCGCCCGCCGCCGCGCTCGTACCGCTGCCCGGGGTGCTGCTGGCCCGGGTCGAACAGCGGCCGCGAGGGCTGCGGCGGGTGTGGCGGGCCGCGCGGCTCGCGCTCGGCGCGTGGGCCGCGTCGCAGGTCCACTGGACTCTCGGCGGCCGGGACGCGGTCGTCACCTCCGACTTCCCGTACGCCCTCGTGACCGGGGGCGCGGCCGTCGTGGCGTTCTGCCTGGTGCTGACCGTGCTGGACGGGGGCATCCTGGCGCTCGCCGAGCGGGTACCGGTACGGGCCGCCTGGCGTGGGCAGTTCCTGCGCTCGCTCGTGCCCGCCGCCGTCCACGGTCCGGCCGGGCTGATGATGGCGGTGCTCTGGCGCAGCCCGTACGGACCGGCCGCCGCGCTCCTCGTCCTGCTGCCGATGTACGTGTCGTGGTGGGCGTTCGCGCAGTACCACCGGGAGCGGGCCGCCCACCAGGCCACCATCCGGGCACTCGTGCAGGCCGTCGACATCAAGGACGGGTACACCCGCGGGCACAGTGAACGGGTCGGGCAGGCGTCCATGATGATCGCGCGCGAACTCGGCATGGACGACGAACGGGCCGAGGCCCTCAGGTTCGCCGGAATCCTCCACGACGTGGGAAAACTCGGCGTCCCCACCCGGCTGCTGCGCAAGGACGGACCGCTCACGCCCGAGGAGCGCCGGGTGATCGAGCTGCATCCCGAGTACGGGCACGAGATGGTCCGGGGGATCGGCTTCCTCGGGGAGGCGAGGTCGGCGATCCTGCACCACCACGAACGGCTCGACGGGAGCGGTTACCCGTACGGGCTGAAGGGCTGCCAGATCCCGGAGTTCGCGCGGGTGGTGGCCGTGGCGGACGCCTTCGACGCGATGACGTCGACGCGGTCCTACCGGCGGGCGCGGCCGGTCCCGGCCGCCCTGGAGGAACTGGAGCGCTGTGCCGGGGCGCAGTTCGACCCGCGGATGGTGGAGGCGTTCGTGCGGGCGCTCGTCCGGCAGGGCTGGCATCCGGTGGTGACGGCGGACGAGACGCCGCCGCACGGCGAACCCCGCCTGCCGCTCCCGTACGTCCCTGCCGCCACCGAGCGGGAAGCCGGCCGTGGCACCGTCGGCGGAGCGAGGCCGTGAGCGGCTCCGAGGACCGACCGGTCCGACCGCACCGGCCGGCCGGCGACCGTCCCGGCCCGGCCCCGCGCCTCCGGCTGCTCACCGCCGTCCGCGGGGCGGCCGGGCTGCTCGCCCTCGTCGCTCTCGCCGTCACCCTCTGGCAGGGCATCGACGAGCGCGGGGCCGCTCTCGCCTTCGGGCTGCTCATCGCCGTGGGGGAACTCGTCCGGTGGAACGGCTCCGAGGAGCGGGACATGGAGCGGGAGCGGGACCGGGGGCCCGAGCCGGCGCCGCTCGCCGCCGCCGGGGCCCTCGCCTACGCGCTGCTCGGGGAGAACGGCGGGCACGCCACCCACGACGGGATCCCGCAGATCGTCGCCGTGGTCACGGCCGCCTCCCTGCTGGGCTGTGTGCCGCACGTGGCGAGGGGCCACGGAGGCCACGGACTCACCGCGGACCATCTGACCCGGCGCGTCCTGACCGTCGGGTTCGCCGCGGTGTGCTTCCGGCCCCTCCACGGCCAGGGCGGGCCGGGGGAGTGGCCCGGGGGCGGGCCCGCGTACGCGGGGGTCGTCGTCGCGCTGCTCGTGCTGACCGCGTGGTGGGACGCCGTGCTGGCCGCGGCCATGGCGCACACGCGCACCCGGTGGCCCTTCGGACCGCTGCTGCGGGACGAACTGCGCGCCATGCCCGGCATCGGTTCGGCGGTCTGCGCGACCGGGGCCGTCATGGCGCTCACGGTCGCCGTCGCGGGCCTGTGGGCGCTGCCCGTCCTCTGCCTGCCGTTGCTGCTCACCCAGCTGTCCTTCCGGCGGTACGCGGCCGTCCGGACCACCTACCGCCAGACCATCACCTCCCTCGCGCGGGCCACCGAGATCGCCGGCTGCACCCCGGCGGGGCACGCCCGGCGCGTGGCGGCACTCAGCCGTGCCGTCGGCCGTGAGCTGGGGCTCTCCGGCCCCGAGCTGACCGTTCTGGAGTACGCCGCCCTGATGCACGACATCGGCCAGCTCTCCCTCGTCGACCCCGTGCCCGCGGGCGCCACGGCGCCCCTCGCCCCCGCCGAGCAGCGGCGCATCGCCCTCCTCGGCGGTGCCGTCGTACGCCGGACGGGAGTGAGCGCCGAGGTCGCCGTCGTGGTGGAACGGCAGGCGGACCCGTATCGCGAACAGCCGGTCGGCGCGAGAATCGTCAGAGCGGTGAACGCCTACGAGGAGAAGGTCCGGGAAGCGGGGCCCGGCGGGTCCCTGAAGGCACTGGAGGAGCTGCGTCTCGGCACCGCGCGCGACTACCAGCCGGAGGTCGTCGAATCGCTGGCCAGGGTGCTGGCGAGAGGCGGTCTTACCTTGCCCCTGGTTGGGTAACCCATGGGTAATGAGCGCCCCGCTGACCGTCCGTGGTTGGATGCGAGGAAGAGGCATCAGGGGGGCACGGTCCAGCCCGAGGCTGCACGCTCTTCGACGAACTGGCAGGCGGGAATCGTGAGGATCTTCGGCAAGGGACGGCACCGGCCCTCCGCCTCATGGCGGCAGGCCACCGACCGCGCGTTCACACTGATCGGCGACGGCCGGTACGAGGACGCGGGCGCGCTGCTGACGCGCGCGGCGGACCTGGAACCCTGGCTGTCCGAGTCCTGGTTCAACCTCGCGCTGCTGCACAAGTTCCGGCACGACTGGGAGCAGGCGCGAGCGGCCGGTCTGCGGGCCGTGGCACTGCTCGACCGGGAGACCGGGGCCCCCGATTGGTGGAACGTGGGCATCGCGGCGACCGCCCTGCAGGACTGGCCGCTGGCCCGGCGGGCCTGGCAGGCGTACGGACTGAAGGTGCCCGGGGGTCCCTCCCGGCCCAAGGCCGGCGCGGGTGGCGGCGCCTCGGGCGAGCCGGTCGGCATGGATCTCGGCAGCGCGGCCGTACGGCTGTCGCCCGAGGGCGAGGCGGAGGTCGTGTGGGGGCGGCGGCTCGATCCCGCCCGCATCGAGGTCCTCTCCATCCCGCTGCCGTCCTCCGGGCGGCGCTGGGGTGAGGTCGTGCTGCACGACGGGGTGCCGCACGGGGAGCGGACGACCGCCGCGGGGCACGCCTATCCCGTCTTCGACGAGATCGAGCTGTGGGCGCCCTCGCCGGTGCCCACCTGGGTGGTGCTGCTCGAGGCCGCGACCGAGGACGACCGGGACGCGCTGGAGCGGCTCGCGGCCGACGCCGGGTTCGCCGCCGAGGACTGGTCGTCGTCGGTACGGCTGCTGTGCCGGATGTGCTCCGAGTCGCGGATGCCGTCCGACGAGGGGGACGGGGAGCATCTCGATCCGCACGATCACAGTGAGCCGGGGCATCCCGGGCCGCTCGGGCACCGCACCGACGGGCAGCTGTGGGTGCCCGAGCGGGAGTGCGGGCTCGCGGCGCCGGCGTCCCTGGTGCGGGGGTTGCTGGACGGGTGGGTCGCCGACAGTCCTGACTCCCGGGGCTGGCGTGACCTCGAAGAGGTCTGTTAGAAGCTGGGGCCGCCGGGCTCGTTCGTCGGGTGCGGGTCTGTCGTGGCCGGTCGCGCAGTTCCCCGCGCTCCTGACGGGCGCTCCTGACGGGTCGCTCCTGACGGTGTGTGGCGAGCCGTACCCTGTGTAGGCACTGCAACCCCGTTCTCAGGAAGGCATACGTCGGTCATGGCGCAGCAGGACACCGATCAGCAGCACGTGGGCGTGCTCCCCGTGGACGACGAGGGTTTCGTCATCGACACCGAGAACCCGGCGGAGCGCGAGGCGGCCTACCGCGAGCGCGGGACGTCCCGGCCCATCACGGTCGTCGGGAACCCGGTGCTGCACAAGGAGTGCAGGAACGTCACGGAGTTCGGTGACGACCTCGCCCGGCTGGTCGACGACATGTTCGCCAGCCAGCACACCGCCGAGGGCGTGGGCCTGGCCGCCAACCAGATCGGCGTCGACCTCAAGGTCTTCGTCTACGACTGCCCGGACGACGAGGGCAAGCGGCACGTGGGCGTGATCTGCAACCCCGTGCTCGTCGAGCTGCCCGCCGAGCGGCGCCAGCTGGACGAGAGCAACGAGGGCTGCCTGTCGGTGCCGACCGCGTACGCGCCGCTGGCCCGCCCCGACTACGCCGAGGTCACCGGGCAGGACGAGAAGGGCAACCCCGTCAAGGTGCGCGGCACCGGCTACTTCGCGCGCTGCCTCCAGCACGAGACGGACCACCTGTACGGGTACCTCTACATCGACCGGCTCTCCAAGCGCGAGCGCAAGGACGCGCTGCGGCAGATGGCCGAGAACGAGCCGCGCTACCCCGTCGTCGCCAACGACTGACGCGTCACCGCGCACCGCGGTGAACGGCTGTGAACGGCTGAGACAGAGAACGACAAGCGGGGCTTGAGCGCCCCGCCCTCACGGCGCCTGGTCGGATCCCCCTCCGGCCAGGCGCCGTTCGTCTGCGCGTCCCACGTTCGATCCTTTGTGCGCCCGTAATGATCGCTATCCAGTCACACATAGGGAGATTCTCGGCACCCTGGGGTAGTGAGCCAAGCAAATCCATTCCCAGAACGGTCAGTTGTGGTGCTGAATGGGAAGTGCGGGGATACGCAACGGCGCACGCTCGGCACAGCGGGAGGGGCGTGTCGTCAACAGGCGGCTGAGAGGGGTTTGTTCGTGCCTGCTTTCGCACAGCGCACCACAACGACGTACACCTCGGTCCTCGTTCCACCGGCGCTCTCTCTTCCGGTGATCGAGGCCGAGTTTCCCCGTCAACTCCATCCGTATTGGCCGAAGCTCCAGGAGAACACCAGGGCCTGGCTCCTGGAAATGCGCCTCATGTCGGCGGCCAAGATCGAGGCATATGCCGATGGGCTTTGCTACACCGACCTCATGGCGGGCTACTACATAGGCGCGCCCGACGAGGTCCTCCAGGCGATAGCGGACTACAGCGCGTGGTTCTTCGTGTGGGACGACCGCCACGACCGCGACGTCGTCCACGGGAGGGCGGCGGCCTGGCAGCGGCTCAGGATGCGGCTGCACACGGCCCTCGACTCCCCGAAGGAGCACCTGTACCACGAGGACCCCCTGGTAGCGGGGTTCGCGGACAGCGTGGCGCGGCTGTACTCGTTCCTGGGCGGGGGGTGGAACGCGCGGTTCGCCGACCACTTCCACGCCGTCATCGAGGCGTACGACCGGGAATTCCACAATCGTAGGTCCGGTATCGTCCCGACCGTCGAGGAATATCTCGAACTGCGCCGCGCGACCTTCGCGCACTGGATCTGGCTCGACCTGCTCGAGCCGAGCGCGGGACATGAACTGCCTGTCGCCGTGCGGGAGAACCCCGCCTATCGGCGCGCGGCTCTGCTGTCCCAGGATTTCGCCGCCTGGTACAACGATCTGTGTTCTCTCCCCAAGGAACTCGCGGGCGACGAACTCCACAACCTCGGTATCAGTCTCATTCATCACGAGGGAATGCGGCTGGAGGAATCGGTCCAGGAAGTGAGGCGTCGGGTCGAGGAATGCGTCACCGAATTCCTCGACGTCGAGAAAGAGGTACTGAGGTACGCGGAAAGGATCGACGACGGGTCCGCGCAGGGCGCTGAATTAGCGGCCGCCGTGCGGGCGTGTCTGTTCAACATGCGGAACTGGTTCAGCTCCGTGTACTGGTTCCACCACGAGTCGGGACGGTACATGGTCGACAGCTGGGACGACCGCTCCACACCCCCGTACGTCAACAACGAAGCGGCAGGTGAGAAATGACCGTCGAGTCCGTGCGGTCCGCTGCACACCAAGCGGCAGAACCATCCGTCCCGCCCCTCGCAGGAGGTGGCGTCCCCGGCCTCGGGCACGGCCTGAAACTGGCACGCGACCCGCTGGCGTTCCTCGCCCGGCTGCGCGACGAGGGCGACGTCGTCCGGCTGAAGCTGGGCCCCAAGACGGTGTACGCCGTCACCACGCCGGCGCTCACGGGAGAGCTGGCGCTGAGCCCCGACTTCAAGATCGACGGGCCCCTGTGGGAATCCCTGGAGGGCCTGCTCGGCAAGGAGGGCGTGGCCACGGCCAACGGGCCGCGGCACCGGCGCCAGCGGCGGACGATCCAGCCGGCGTTCCGGCTGGACGTCATCCCCGAGTACGGGCCGATCATGGAGGAGGAGGCGCACGCCCTCGCCGCGCGCTGGCGGCCCGGTGAGACGATCGACTGCACCGCGGAGTCGTTCCGGGTGGCCGTCCGCATCGCCGCCCGCTGTCTGCTGCGCGGCGACTTCATGGACGAGCGGGCCGAGCGGCTGAGCGTCGCGCTCGCCACCGTGTTCCGGGGCATGTACCGCCGTATGGTGATCCCGGCCGGGCCGTTCTATCGGCTTCCGCTTCCGGCCCATCGCGCATTCGACCGCGCATTGGCCGATTTGCACCTCCTCGTCGACGAGATCGTGGCCGAACGACGCGCATCCGGTCAAAAGCCGGACGATTTGCTGACGGCATTGCTGGAGGCGAAGGACGAGAATGGCGAGCCCATCGGGGAACAGGAGATCCACGACCAGGTGGTCGCGATACTCACCCCCGGCAGCGAAACCGTCGCTTCCACGATCATGTGGCTTCTCCAGGTCCTCACAGAGCACCCGGAACACGCGGACCGCATACGCGAAGAGGTGGAATCGGTCGCGGGCGACCGTCCTGTCGCATTCGCGGACGTGCGGAAGCTGTCCCACACGAACAATGTCGTCGTCGAAGCCATGCGGCTGCGTCCCGCCGTATGGATATTGACGCGCCGGGCCGTGACCGAAACCGTACTCGGCGGGTATCGCATTCCGGCCGGGGCCGACATCGTCTACAGTCCCTACGCGATCCAGCGTGATGCGCGTTCGTACGACGGGCACCTGGAGTTCGACCCCGACCGCTGGCTTCCGGAACGCGTGAAGGATGTGCCGAAGTACGCGATGAGCCCCTTCAGCGTGGGCAACCGCAAGTGTCCGAGCGACCACTTCTCGATGGCCCAGCTCGGCCTCATCACGGCGGCGGTGGCCTCGCGCTGGCGCCTGGAGCAGGTGTCCGGGTCGAACGACACGACACGGGTGGGCATCACGCTGCGTCCCCACCGGCTGCTGCTGAGGGCGGTACCGCCGCGGTGACCGTGCGGCGCACGTTCAGGCGGCCTGCGAACCCCTGAACGTGCGCCGGTACGCGTGCGGGGTGGTCCCCAGCGCACGGACGAACTGGTGGCGCAGCGCGGCCGCGGTCCCGAACCCCGCGCGGTCCGCGATGAAGTCCACCGTCTCGTCCGTGCCCTCGAGCAACTCCTGTGCCAGCAGCACCCGCTGACGCAGCAGCCAGCGGTACGGGGTGGTCCCCGTCTCCTGCTGGAAGCGGCGGGCGAAGGTGCGTGGGGACATGTGGGCGCGGGCGGCGAGCTGCTCGACGGTCACCTCCTGGTCGAGGTGGCGCTCCATCCAGACGAGCACCTCACCAACGGTGTCGCACTGCGAGCGCGGCAGCGGCCGCTCGATGTACTGGGCCTGACCGCCGTCGCGGTGTGGGGGCACGATCATGCGGCGCGCGATGGTGTTCGCGACCTCCGGACCCTGCTCCTTGCGGACGATGTGCAGGCAGGCGTCGATGCCGGAGGCGGTGCCGGCCGAGGTGATCACCCGGTCCTCGTCCACGTACAGCACATCCGGTTCGACCCTCGCGCGGGGATGGCGCCGGGCCAGCTCCTCGGCCTGCCGCCAGTGGACCGCGCAGCGCCGTCCGTCGAGCAGTCCGGCCGCGCCGAGGACGAAGACGCCCGAGCAGACGCTGAGCACCGTGGCGCCGCGGTCGACGGCCCGGACGAGGGAGTCGAGCAGCTCGGGCGGATAACCCCGCCCCATGTAGTCGTCCCCGGCGGGCACGACGATCAGGTCGGCCTCCTCCAGCCGGTCGAGACCGTAGGGGGTGGAGACGGTGAACCCCGGGACGTGCGTACCGAGGTGCGGCCCCTCGGCCGAGGCGACCGCGAAGTCGTACACCGGCAGCCCTTCGTCGCTGCGGTCGAGGCCGAACACCTCGCACACGACGCCGAGTTCGAAGGGGTGCACACCGTCGAGCAGGACTGCGGCCACGTTCTTCAGCATGCTGCCAGTGTGCACCCGATCTGGCAGGAAATCGAGGGTGTGCGTCAGTCCTGCCACTCCCGGTAAGGAGTATCCGGCGCGACAGTAGTGTCCATGAATACGACACAGCTGCAAGCCCTGATCGGCATGGTCTTCGTCCTCGGACTGCTGGTCCTGCTCGTCCTCCCGTCGGTGATCGGCATCGTGCGCGACCGGCGCATCGACCGTCAGCTCAGGGAGGCCGAGCAGGATCCCCCGCGGGGCCCCGAGGGCCGGCAGGTCCAGCGGGATCAGAAGTCCTCGTCGAGGTCGACCGTCCCCTCCACCGCCACCTGGTACGCCGAGGGCCGGCGCTCGAAGAAGTTGGTCAGCTCCTGAACCCCCTGCAGCTCCATGAAGGAGAAAGGGTTCTCGGAGCCGTAGACCGGGGCGAAGCCGAGGCGCTGCAGGCGCTGGTCGGCGACGCACTCCAGGTACTGCCTCATCGAGTCGGTGTTCATGCCCGGGAGACCGTCACCGCACAGGTCGCGCGCGAACTGCAGCTCGGCCTCGACGGCCTCCCGGAGCATGTCGGTGACCTGCTCCCGCAACAGGTCGTCGAAGAGCTCCGGCTCCTCCTTGCGGACCGTGTCCACGACCTCGAAGGCGAAGCTCATGTGCATCGTCTCGTCGCGGAACACCCAGTTGGTGCCGGTCGCCAGGCCGTGCAGCAGGCCCCGGCTGCGGAACCAGTAGACGTACGCGAAGGCCCCGTAGAAGAACAGCCCTTCGATGCACGCGGCGAAGCAGATGAGGTTCAGCAGGAAGCGGCGGCGGTCGGCCTTCGTCTCCAGCCGGTCCAGCTTCTCCACCGAGTCCATCCACCGGAAGCAGAACTCGGCCTTCTCGCGGATGGACGGGATGCTCTCCACGGCGTCGAAGGCCGCCGCCCGGTCCGCGGGATCGGGCAGGTAGGTGTCGAGCAGCGTCAGATAGAACTGGACGTGCACCGCCTCCTCGAAGAGCTGACGGCTCAGATAGAGCCGCGCCTCGGGGGAGTTGATGTGCTTGTAGAGCGTCAGCACCAGGTTGTTCGACACGATCGAGTCGCCCGTCGCGAAGAACGCGACCAGCCGGCCGATCATGTGCTGCTCGCCCGGTGACAGCTTCGCCAGGTCGGAGACGTCCGAGTGGAGGTCGACCTCCTCGACGGTCCAGGTGTTCTTGATCGCGTCCCGGTAGCGCTCGTAGAAGTCGGGGTAGCGCATGGGGCGCAGGGTCAGCTCGAAGCCCGGGTCGAGAAGGTTCTTCTCAGCCCTCCCAGCGCTCTCAGCCCCCTCGGTGTTCTCGGTGTTCTCGGTGTGCACGGTCTGTTCGGTGGTCACGGTTGTCTCTGTCTTCTCGGGTGCGGCGGTCGTCACTGGCAGGCTTCGCAGGACTCGGGGTTCTCCAGGGAACAGGCGACCGCGTCGGGGTCGGCGGCCTGCTGGACGGGGACGGTCCTCGCCGCCGGCTGGGCCCGGGCGGCACGGGCGATCCGGGTCGCCGGACGCGAGCGCAGGTAGTACGTCGTCTTCAGCCCCGACTTCCAGGCGTACGCGTACATCGAGGAGAGCTTGCCGATGGTCGGCGTCTCCAGGAACAGGTTGAGCGACTGGGCCTGGTCCAGGAACGGGGTCCGGGCGGCCGCCATGTCGATCAGGCCGCGCTGCGGGATCTCCCAGGCCGTGCGGTAGAGGTCGCGCACGTCCTGCGGCACCCAGGTGAAGCCCTGCACCGAGCCGCCCGACTCGCGCAGCGCCTCCCGGGTCTGCGCGTCCCACACGCCGAGCTCCTTCAGCTCGGCCACCAGGTAGGAGTTGACCTGGAGGAACTCGCCGGACAGCGTCTCGCGCTTGAACAGGTTGGAGACCTGCGGCTCGATGCACTCGTACACGCCCGCGATGGACGCGATGGTGGCGGTGGGCGCGATGGCGAGCAGCAGCGAGTTGCGCATACCGACGGCGGCGATCCGCTCCCGCAGGGCGGCCCAGCGCTCCGGCCAGTTCAGCTCGACGTCGTAGTGGTCCGGGTGCAGCACGCCCCGGGCCGTACGGGTCTCCTCCCAGGCGGGCAACGGGCCGCCGCGCTCGGCGAGGTCGGCGGACGCCTCGTAGGCGGCGAGCATGATCCGCTCGGCGATCCGGGTGGAGAGGGCGCGTGCCTGCGGGGAGTCGAACGGCAGCCGCAGCGTGAAGAAGACGTCCTGGAGGCCCATCACGCCCAGGCCCACCGGACGCCACCGGCTGTTGGAGCGGCCCGCCTGCTCGGTCGGGTAGTAGTTGATGTCGACGACCCGGTCGAGGAAGGTCACGGCGGTACGGACGGTCGCGTCGAGGCGCTCCCAGTCCATGTCCCGCGTGCCGGCGTCCACGAACGCGCCCAGGTTGACCGACCCGAGGTTGCAGACCGCGGTCTCGCCGTCGTCCGTGACCTCCAGGATCTCGGTGCACAGGTTCGAGGAGTGGACCGTGTGGCCGGGCAGCGCCGTCTGGTTGGCCGTGCGGTTGGCGGCGTCCTTGAAGGTCATCCAGCCGTTGCCGGTCTGCGCGAGGGTGCGCATCATGCGGCCGTACAGGTCACGCGCCGGGATGGTCCTCTTCGCCAGTCCGGCGGCCTCCGCCGCGCGGTACGCGGCGTCGAACTCCTCGCCCCACAGGTCGACCAGCTCGGGCACGTCCGAGGGGGAGAACAGCGACCAGTCGCGGTTCTCGTCCACCCGGCGCATGAACTCGTCCGGGATCCAGTGCGCCAGGTTCAGGTTGTGCGTACGCCGGGCGTCCTCACCCGTGTTGTCGCGCAGTTCGAGGAACTCCTCGATGTCGGAGTGCCAGGTCTCCAGATAGACGGCGGCCGCGCCCTTGCGCCGGCCGCCCTGGTTCACCGCGGCGACCGAGGCGTCGAGGGTCTTCAGGAACGGGACGATGCCGTTCGAGTGCCCGTTCGTGCCGCGGATCAGCGAACCGCGCGAGCGGATCCGGGAGAACGGGAGGCCGATGCCGCCCGCGTGCTTCGAGAGGCGGGCCACCTGGTGATAGCGGTCGTAGAGGGAGTCCAGTTCGTCCAGCGGGGAGTCGAGGAGGTAGCAGGACGACATCTGGGGGTGGCGCGTACCGGAGTTGAAGAGGGTGGGGGAGGAGGGCAGGTAGTCGAGGCGGCTCATCAGCCGGTACAGGGACGCCACTTCGTCGACCGAGCGGTCCCCCGCCGCCGAGTCGGGCCCAGTGTCCTCGGCGAGGCCGCTCGCCACCCGCAGCATGAAGAACTGGGGCGTCTCGATGACGGACCTCGTGATCGGGTGCCGCAGCAGGTACCGGCTGTGCAGGGTGCGCAGGCCGAAGTAGCCGAAGCGGTCGTCGGCGCCCTCCGCGCAGGAGGCGTCCACCAGCGCGTCGAGACGGGCCGCGTGGACACGTACGAACTCGGCCGTGCGGTCGGCGATGAGGCCCTCGCGGTGGCCGACGGCGACGGATTCGGAGAACGAGCGCACGCCCTGCGAGGCGGCCTCCGCGGCGATGCCGGCCGTGAGCAGGCGCGCGGCCAGCTTCGAGTACACCGGGTCCTCGGAGATGAGACCCGCGGCCGACTCCGTGGCCAGCTCGCGCAGTTCCGCCGCGTCCGCGGCGGCGGACCGGCCGCGCAGCGCGGCGGCGGCGACCCGGCCGGGGTCGGCGCCGGGGAGGTCGGCGGTGAGGTCGGTCAGGAGCCGCAGCAACGCGGTTCCCGGCGCGTCGGCCTCGGCCCTGTCCTGCTGGTCCCGGGTCACTGTCGCCGCGGCTGTCGCTGTGGCGGAGACCGGATCGGCTGGCGCGATGGTCACGTGGGGCACTCCCTCGCTCGGCACGGGGCCTGCGGGGAGGGGGTGCGGGGCACACGGGGGTACCCGCTCCGCTCAGCGGTACTCCGCGCCACCGGCCCACTCCACGAGGCCCGGACGTCATGCACCCGGGCCGGACGGCTCGGGCGCGCTGTCGACAGGTCCTCGGACTGACTCCTGTACGACGGCAGGCGGGCATGCGGACATCTGGGCATGCGGGCATACGCGTACAAGTACACCGTTGCGGGACAGTTCCGGATTCGCACCGGATTCCCCTGCGGCGACAGCGAGCATGAGCATACATCTAGTGCCGGGCCCCGGAACCACCCCCATATGTTGTGTCGATGTCGACTCCGGGCGGCGCGGCGGAGCACGTCGGACAGCACGGTGCCCGCGCGGCCGTGCTGCGCGGAACCGGCCGTGGGGGGGGCGGATCTCAGGCGTCGGTACCCGGCCACCGCTGCAGGGCGGCGACGAAGTCCTGCGTGAAGTCGCGGGAGCCGGGTCCGAGTGCCACGCGGCCGGTGAGGCGGGCCCGTGCGGTCAGGGCGGGCGACTCGGGGTAGTAGATCCGCCCGGCGGCCGAGGGGATGAACACCGTCTGGCCGCGGGTCAGTTCGGCGGCGGACTCGACGACGACCGCACCCTCGGTGAGCGTCACGTACGACTCGTCCGCGCACACCCCGACGGCGAGCGGGTCGTGCAGCGGGCAGGTGCCGTCCCCGCCGCCGCGGCGGTACGCGTCCATGTAGACCCGCAGCAGCCGGGCGGCGAGTGCGGTGCCCGGACCCGCCGCCTCCAGCACCGCGAGGTCGGCCGGTCCGAACAGCCAGCCGTGCGAGGCGTCCAGGTCGACCATGGTGAACGGGATGCCGGAGGACAGGACCAGTTCGGCGGCGTCCGGATCGGCCCACATATTGAACTCGGCGACGGGGGTGATGTTCCCGGGCACCCGCGCGGCACCGCCCATGAACACGAACCTGCGCACGCGCCGGACGAAGGCGGGGTCCTCCAGGAGCGCGATCGCCACGTTGGTGAGGGGGCCCGTGGCGCACACCGTCAGTTCACCCTCGTACTCCCGGGAGAGCCGGAGCAGTGCCTGCGCGGAGGACTCGGCCGGGTGTGCCGCGGTCGAGTCCGGCAGGGTCTCGTGGCCGAGGCCCGCCGGGCCGTGGAAGTCGTCGGCGACGCGGTACGGGAGGCGCGTCAGGGGGCGGCCCGCGCCCCGGTGGACGGGGACGTCGGCGTCGATGCGCATCGCTCGCGCCAGGGCGCGGGCGTTGAGGTAGGTCTGCGCGGCGGGGAGGTTGCCGCCCACGGAGGTGTACGCCTTCAGGTCCCACAGCCCGGTACCGAGCAGGTACTGCAGGGCTACGGCGTCGTCGATACCGGGGTCGCTGTCGAGGACGATGGGCGAACGAACGGTCACCGCTCCAGGCTATCCGCCCCCGGACCCGACCCCGCGATCGCCGGACGGGCCGACATGGTCGGCCCGTCCGACGCGCGGACCCGGGGGTTCGAGGGCGGAACCCCCCAGGCAGAGCCGGGAAGGGGCGGCGGGGCGAGTCCCTAGTGCCCGGCGCCCGCCGTCGCCGGCGGCAGCTCCACCTGGACGCCGGCGTCGCCCGCGTCCGCCGTGTAGTCCTCGGCAGAGGTCTCGTCGACCCCGTCGGGAGCCTTCACGGCCCGCAGGACGAACGTCAGCACCACGGTCACGATCACGTTCAGCACGATCGCCGTGAGACCGATGTACCCGATCTCCCCGATCCCGGGAATCTCCTTCGACGACCCGCCGAAGTGCTTCTGCGTCGGCGAAGCCACCCCGTAGGCCGCGACCGTGCCGTACAGCATGCCCACCGCCCAGCCCGCGAGCAGCGCCCACCGGTGGAACCAGCGCGTGAACAGGCCGCCGACCAGCGCCGGGAAGGTCTGCAGGATCCAGATCCCGCCGAGCAGCTGGAAGTTGATGGCGACCGTCTTGTCCATGGTCAGGACGAAGGCCAGCGCGCCCACCTTCACCAGGAGGGAGACCAGCTTGGAGACCTTGGTCTCCTGGGCGGGCGTCGCGTCGGGCTTGATGAAGTCCTTGTAGATGTTGCGGGTGAACAGGTTCGCCGCCGCGATGGACATGATGGCCGCCGGCACGAGCGCGCCGATCCCGATCGCCGCGAAGGCCACGCCCGCGAACCAGTCGGGGAACATGGTCTCGAAGAGCTGCGGGATCGCCAGCTGCCCGTTCTCGACCTTGATGCCGGCCGCGATCGCCATGAACCCGAGCAGTGCCAGCAGGCCCAGCATCAGCGAGTACAGCGGCAGGATCGTGGTGTTGCGCCGGATCACCTCACGGCTGCGCGAGGACAGCGTCGCGGTGATCGAGTGCGGGTACATGAACAGCGCGAGGGCCGAGCCCAGCGCCAGGGTCGCGTACGTCCACTGGCCCGCCTCGCCCGGTACCAGGGAGCCGCGTGGCGCGCCGGTCGCCGGGTTGGTCTGGCTGTACGCCTCGCCCGCCTTGGCGAAGATCTCGTCGAAGCCGCCCAGCTTGATCGGGATGTAGATGATCGCGACCGCGATGACGATGTAGATCAGCGTGTCCTTGACGAACGCGATCAGCGCCGGCGCGCGCAGCCCGGACGAGTACGTGTACGCGGCCAGCACACCGAAGGCGATGAGCAGCGGCAGGTCCTTGATGAACCAGTTGGTGTCCTCACCGCCGCCGACGCCCATCACGTCGAGGACGGCCTGGATGCCGACCAGCTGCAGCGCGATGTACGGCATCGTCGCCAGGATGCCGGTGACGGCGACCGCGAGCGACAGCCCCTTCGAGCCGAAGCGCCCGCGCACGAAGTCCGACGTCGTCACGTACCCGTGCTTGTGCGACACCGACCAGAGACGGGGCAGGAAGGTGAAGATCAGCGGATAGACCAGGATCGTGTACGGGACGGCGAAGAAGCCGGCCGCGCCCGCCGCGTAGATCGCCGCCGGGACCGCCACGAACGTGTAAGCCGTGTAGAGGTCGCCGCCGAGCAGGAACCACGTGACCCAGGTGCCGAACGACCGTCCGCCCAGGCCCCATTCGTCGAGGCTCTGGTCGTCGGCGGCCCGGCGCCAGCGCGAGGCCAGGAAACCCATGACCGTGACGGCCAGGAAGAAGAAGATGAAGACGGCGAGTGCGACGCCGTTCACGCCGTCCTTCATGCCGACGCGCCCCCGTTCTGGGACTTGCGGGCGCGCTGGTCACGGTTCCACAGCGTGAACGCGGTCATCGTGAGCGCCGTCGAGATGAGCACCCACAGCATCTGGTACCAGTAGAAGAAGGGGATGCCGATGAAGGTCGGGTCGACCTTCGCGTACGAGCCCACCCAGAGCATCGCCACGAACGGGGCGGCCAGACAGAGGGTGATCACCACGCGGACCGGTGTCACCACCGGCGGTTTCCCTTCGGACGCTCTTGGCACATCCGGTGTTTCCGACATACGGCGGCTCCGTCCCCTCACTGATCACCTGTGCAACGCGCAGGAAATCTAAGGGACGGTTCCGCTTTATGGAACCCCCGTCCGTATAACGGATGTGCCGTGGTGCCCGACGGCGGCGGCCCGCCCCGCCGCCGGGTCAGCAGCAGCGGAAACCCCGCCGCGGGTCCTCCTCCTGACGAGCCGTGCGCATCCGCTCGAACTCCCGCCGGGTGGGCACCTCCGCATCGGGCCGGTCCGCGCGCAGATACGCGACATACCGGTCGTAAGCGGACTCGTCGGTGAGCTCCCGCACGTACCAGCGCACGCCTCTAACCGCGCGGTTCAGCGCCGACCGCATCGCGCACCTCCTCCTTCTCCTCCTTGGTCGGGATCAGCCCCGCCGGAGCGACGATCCGCGACTCGACGTACGGCGCCTCGCTGAGCGAGGAGAGCGCGGGACGGCGTACGTGCCGGATGCACACCCTCGTGGCGTCCGCGATCACGATCACGATGAGCAGGGCGAGGACCGCCGAGAGGACGCCGTCGACCGTGGAGTTGGTGACGATCGTGTGCATGTCGTCCATGGTCTTCGCGGGCGCGATGAGCTCGCCCCGGTCGATGCCGTTCTGGTAGACCGAACGCTGCTTGAAGAAGCCGACGCGCGGGTCGCTGGAGAAGACCTTCTGCCAGCTCGCGGTCAGCGTGACCGTGGCGTCCCAGATGAGCGGGACGCCGGTGATCCACGCCCACTTGAGGCGTCCGGACTTCACCAGCAGGGTCGTGCAGACGGCCAGGGCGACCGCGGCGAGCAGCTGGTTGGAGATGCCGAAGATCGGGAAGAGCTGGTTGATCCCGCCCAGCGGTTCATGGACGCCGACCCACAGGAAGTAGCCCCACAGGCCGCAGACTATGCCGCTCGTGATGACGAGCCCCGGCTTCCAGCTCACATCCTTGAAGGGTTTGTAGAGGTTGCCCAGCGTGTCCTGGAGCATGAAGCGGCCCACTCGGGTGCCCGCGTCGAGCGCGGTCAGGATGAACAGCGCCTCGAACATGATCGCGAAGTGGTACCAGAACGCGCGCAGGCCGCCCCCGGTGACCTCGGAGAAGATCTCCGAGACACCGACCGCGAGCGTGGGCGCACCGCCGGTCCGCGACAGCAGGGACGACTCCTCGACGTTCTTCGCCGCGGCGGCCAGGTCCTCGGGTGAGATCTGGTAGCCCCAACTGCCCACCACCTGCGAGGCGCTCTGGACCGAGTCGCCGATCACGCCGGCCGGCGCGTTCATCGCGAAGTACAGGCCCGGGTCGATGACGGACGCCGCGACCAGCGCCATGACCGCCACGGACGACTCCATGAGCATGGAGCCGTACCCGATCATCCGGACCTGCGTCTCCTTCTGGATCATCTTCGGCGTCGTGCCGGAGGAGATCAGCGAGTGGAAACCGGAGAGCGCGCCGCAGGCGATGGTGATGAAGACGAACGGGAAGAGCGAGCCCGCGAAGACCGGCCCGTCGCCCTGCGAGGCGAAGTCCGTGACCGCGTCCATCTTCAGGGTCGGCAGCGCGATGACGACCCCGAGCGCCAGCAGCACGATCGTGCCGATCTTCATGAACGTGGAGAGGTAGTCGCGGGGCGCCAGCAGCATCCACACGGGCAGGATCGACGCGATGAAGCCGTACGCCACCAGCCAGATGACCAGGGTCGAGGGCGCGAGCGTGAAGGTGTCGGCCCAGGACGACTCGGCGACCCAGCGCCCGGAGACCAGCGCGAACAGCAGCAGCGTCACGCCGATCAGCGAGACCTCGGCGACCCGGCCGGGCCGCAGCACTCGCAGATAGAAGCCCATCAGGAGGGCGATCGGCACCGTCATCGCGATGGAGAAGGTGCCCCACGGCGACTGGGCGAGCGCGTTGACGATGACCAGCGCGAGCACCCCGAGCAGGATGATCATGATGGCGAAGGCGGCGAGCAGGGCGGCCGCGCCGCCGAACGGGCCGATCTCCTCGCGCGCCATCTGCCCCAGCGAGCGGCCGTCCCGGCGGGTGGAGAAGAAGAGGACGACCATGTCCTGGACCGCGCCCGCGAAGATCACGCCGACGATGATCCAGATGGTGCCGGGCAGATACCCCATCTGCGCGGCCAGCACGGGCCCCACCAGGGGTCCCGCGCCCGCGATCGCCGCGAAGTGGTGACCGAGCAGCACGCGCCGGTCGGTGGGGTGGAAGTCGATGCCGTTGTTGAGCCGTTCGGCCGGGGTGGCCCGGGTCTTGTCGACCTTCAGGACCTTGTAGGCGATGAACTTCGCGTAGAAGCGATAGGCGATGGCGTACGAGCCGAGGGCTGCCGCCACCATCCAGGCGGCCGAGACCTCCTCGCCCCGTGAGAGCGCGAGCACGGACCAGCCGGCCGCACTCACCAGCGCGACGAGGGTCCAGATGACGATGCTGCGGGGACTTGCCTTGAGGGGGCTGTCGGTGCGCACGGGCCGTCCTCCCGTCCATGGCTGACGGGAGGACGGTAGACCAGGAACCCACCCGGCGCTATACCACCCACACCAGGTGGTACACCAAACCCAACGGGCCCCGCTTTTCAGGGACGCGTAACGCGACGAGCTGCAACCGCCGCTCTTTCAGGGGCGCATGGCGCGACGAGCTGCAACTGCCGATCTTGCAAGGGCGCGTGGCGCGACCGACTGCAACCGCCGCTCTTTCAGGGGCGCGGGGAACTGCGCGACCAGCCACGACGGCGCCGCACCCGACAACGAGGCCCAGCCACCCCCAGCCGAGCCGACCCAACCCCGGCGAACCTCAGTCCGTGGGCCTCTTCAGCCGCGCGACGAACTTGTACCGATCCCCCCGGTACACCGACCGCACCCACTCCACCGGCTGCGCATCCAGATCCACCGAATGCCGCGACAACATCAGCATCGGCAACCCCACATCCGTCCCGAGCAACCCCGCCTCCCGAGGAGTCGCCAGCGACGTCTCGATCGTCTCCTCCGCCTCGGCGAGACGCACGTCGTACACCTCCGCCAACGCCGTGTACAGGGACGTGTACTTCACCAGCGACCGCCGCAACGCGGGAAACCGCTTCGCGGACAGATGCGTGGTCTCGATCGCCATCGGCTCCCCGCTCGCGAGCCGCAACCGCTCGATCCGCAGCACCCGCCCCCCGGCGGTGATGTCGAGCAGTTCGGCGAGCGTGTCGTCGGCGGTGATGTAACCGACGTCCAGCAACTGCGAGGTGGGTTCGAGCCCCTGCGCCCGCATGTCCTCGGTGTACGAGGTGAGTTGCAGCGCCTGCGACACCTTCGGCTTGGCCACGAACGTGCCCTTGCCCTGGATGCGTTCGAGCCGCCCTTCGACGACCAGCTCCTGGAGCGCCTGGCGCACGGTCGTGCGTGAGGTGTCGAACTCGGCGGCGAGCGTGCGCTCGGGCGGTACCGGCGTCCCCGGCGGCAGCGTGTCCGTCATGTCGAGCAGGTGCTTCTTCAGGCGGTAGTACTTGGGCACGCGCGCGGTACGGATGGGGGCCCCACCCTCGTTCTCCGCACTGCTGACGTCGGTGCTCATACTCTGCCTTCCCGGCTCCGGGTGCCGATGCGGCACGACCTACGCGTCGGCCACGGCTCACATCGTGGCACGCCTCACCGTGCGAGTGTCCTCCCGCACGCTGCGTGATCCCCTCTATATACCGTCGGGGTCCCTTTTGGTCTAGTCCACAGCACCGTCGGCGGCGGCCGGCGACAGCGTCGCGACCTGCGCGCGGAGCCGCCCGTTCTGTCGCCCGTGTAGTGAAAGGTCCCTGCATATGTAGGTCCCGTAACGGACCGTCGGGAGCGGCTTTCCGACCCTTGACACCCCTCTAGGTCTAGGCCAAGCTCCCCGTACTGGTCTAAACCATTGAGGACCAGGTCCCAGCCCCACGGGCAGTACTCGTCGTAAGTCACGCGGTGGGCAGGGGGGTTGCTGGCATCCCTGAGGAGGATGACGTGAATCGCAAGCTCATCGCGGCCGTCGGTGTCGCGGGCATGTTGATGTCGGTCGCTGCCTGTGGCGGCGACGACGGTGACAGTGGCGACAAGACGGGGGCCGACGGTTACAAGGGCGAGACCCTGACCGTCTGGGCCATGGACGGCTCCACGCCGCCCGGCTGGACCAAGGACGTCACGGCTGCCTTCGAGGCGAAGACGAAGGCCAAGCTGAAGTTCGAGACACAGCAGTGGAACGGCATCCAGCAGAAGATCACCACCTCGCTCTCCGAGGAGAACCCGCCGGACGTCATCGAGGTCGGCAACACCCAGACCCCCGCCTACGCGGCCACCGGAGGTCTCGCCGACCTGACGGACCTCAAGGAGGAGATCGGCGCCGACTGGACGAAGGCCCTCAACGAGTCCTCGGTCTTCGACGGCAAGCAGTACGCGGCCCCCTGGTACTTCGCCAACCGCGTCGTCGTCTACAACAAGAAGGTCTGGGCCGACGCCGGCATCAAGGACACCCCGAAGACGCGGGCCGAGTTCTTCGACGCCCTCAAGGCCATCGACAAGAAGACCGACGCCGAGCCGCTCTACCTGCCCGGCCAGAACTGGTACTTCTTCGACGGCCTGACCATCGGCCAGGGCGCCGACCTGGTGAAGAAGGAAGGCGACAAGTACGTCTCCAACCTCGCGGACCCGAAGGTCGGCAAGGCCATGGAGATCTACAAGCAGTACCAGTCGTACTCCAAGGCCCCCAAGGACAAGGACGAGGCGACCCCGCAGCAGGCCGAGGTCTTCGCCAAGGGCAACGTCGGCGCCTTCGTCGGCATGGGCTGGGAGGCCGGCACGGCCATCGCCGCCAACAAGAAGATCGAGAAGGACATCGGCTACTTCACCATCCCCGGTGAGACGGCCGACGAGCCCGAGGGCGTCTTCCTCGGCGGTTCCAACTTCGCGGTCGCCGCGGGCAGCAAGAAGCAGGAGCTCGCCAAGGAGTTCCTGAAGATCGCCCTGTCCGACAAGTTCGAGGGCGCGCTCGCCAAGGAGAACGGCGTCATCCCCAACAAGGAGGCGCTGCAGACCAACCTCGTCGGCAACGCCGCGGCCGAGGCCGCCGCTCCCGCCGCGTCCGGCGGTGGCACCACCCCGCTGATCCCCGAGTGGGCCGCCGTGGAGAACGAGCCGAACCCGATCAAGGCGTACATGACCGCGGTTCTGAAGGGCAAGTCGCCCGCCGCCGCCGCCAAGCAGGTCGAGGCGGAGATCAACAAGCGGCTCGCGCAGAGCAGCTGATCACCTACGTGCCGGGGACGGCCCCTTCCGTCCCCGGCACGCCGGCGCATCCGACTGCGAATCCCGACGGTGGAAGAGATGGCGAGCATGTCAGTGCAGACCGAACGCACGGACACAGGCAAGGCCGCGGCGCCCGGTGTCCGTAAGACCGACGTACCCCCGCCCGACGACACAGGCACAGGCACGGGCCCGGCCGGAAAGCGCGGCGGCGCGTCCGCCCCGTACCTGCTCCTGCTGCCCGCCCTGCTCGCCACGGTGATCCTGCTCGGCTGGCCGCTCATCAAGAACGGCATGCTGTCGTTCCAGAACCTCAACCCGCGCCAGCTGATCCTGCACCTCACCGAATGGCGGGGGATCGACAACTACACCGACGTCCTGAGCAGCGCGGACTTCTGGAAGGTCGTCCAGCGCACGGTCGTCTTCACCGCGGTGAACGTCGTCCTCATCATGGTGCTCGGCACCCTCGTCGGCCTGCTCCTCGCCCGGCTCGGCAAGCGCATGCGGCTGGTGCTGCTGCTCGGTCTGGTGCTGGCCTGGGCGATGCCGGTGATCGCCGCGACCACCGTCTACCAGTGGCTGTTCGCCCAGCGCTTCGGCGTCGTCAACTGGCTGCTCGCCAAGGCGGGCTGGACGTCGATGGCCGACTACAACTGGTTCGGCACCCAGCTCTCCACCTTCTCCGTGATCACCCTGCTGATCGTCTGGCAGTCGATCCCGTTCGTGGCGATCAACCTGTACGCCGCCACGACCACCATCCCCAAAGAGCTGTACGAGGCCGCCTCCATCGACGGGGCCGGAACGTGGAAGAGCTTCACCCACGTGACCTTCCCCTTCCTGCGGCCGTTCCTGTGGGCGACGACCTTCCTCGAGGTCATCTGGGTGTTCAAGGCGTTCCCGCAGATCTTCGCCATCAACAAGGGCGGACCCGACCGGCTCACCGAGACCCTGCCGATCTACGCGTTCGTCGAGGGCCCCGGCAACCAGCACTACGGCATGGGCGCGGCGATCTCGTTCCTGACGATCCTCATCCTGCTCGGCCTGACCGCCTACTACCTCCGTACCGTTCTCAAGCAAGAGGAGGACGAGCTGTGAAGCGCTCCCTGATGGGCCGGCTGTGGCCCAACGCGACGGCCCTCGTCCTCTTCGTCGTCTTTGCGTTCCCCGTCTACTGGATGTTCGCGACCTCGCTGAAGCCGACCGGCGACATCATCGCGGACACCCCGGTCTTCGTACCGACCGACATCACCTTCGACCACTTCCACAAGGCGCTCGACGCCGACCACTTCTGGACGCTCGTCGGCAACTCCCTGACGGTGACCGTCCTCGCGGTGGTCTTCTCCCTCGTCATCGCGCTGTTCGCGTCCTTCGCACTGGCCCGTATGCGGTTCAAGGGCCGCCGCGGATTCCTCCTGACCTTCATGATCGCGCAGATGGCCCCCTGGGAGGTCATGGTCATCGCGATCTACATGATCGTGCGCGACGCGGACCTCCTCAACAGCCTGATACCGCTCACCGCCTTCTACATGATCATGGTGCTGCCCTTCACGATCCTGACGCTGCGCGGGTACGTCGCCGCCGTGCCGAAGGAACTGGAGGAGTCGGCGATGGTGGACGGGTGCACCCGCGGGCAAGCCTTCGTGAAGGTCATCTTCCCGCTGCTCGCCCCGGGGCTCATGGCGACCTCGCTCTTCGGCTTCATCACGGCGTGGAACGAGTTCCCGCTGGTCCTGATCCTCAACAAGGACGCCGAGAAGCAGACGCTCCCGCTGTGGCTCTCCAGCTTCGAGACGACGTTCGGCGACGACTGGGGCGCCACCATGGCCGCCGCCTCCCTCTTCGCCGTCCCGATCCTGGTCCTCTTCGTCTTCCTCCAGCGCAAGGCCGTCAGCGGACTCACCTCCGGCGCGGTGAAGGGATAACGCCACCAGATGACCACCATCGCCTCCGGCACCGACACGCTCACCCGTGACGCCCTTGCCGTCCTGCAGCCCGGCTTCACCGGGACCTCCGCTCCGTCCTGGCTGCTCCGGCGGCTCGGTGAGGGCCTCACCTCCGTCGGCCTCTTCGGCCGCAACATCTCCTCTCCCGACCAACTCGCCGCCCTCACCGCCCAACTGCGCGCGGAACGCGACGACGTCCTGGTCGCCATCGACGAGGAAGGCGGTGACGTCACCCGCCTCGAGGTGCGTACGGGGTCCTCGTTCCCCGGCAACCACGCGCTCGGCGCGGTCGACGACGTGGCGCTGACCGAGGCCGTCGCCCACGAACTGGGCCGCCGGCTGGCCGCCTGCGGCGTGAACCTCAACTGGGCGCCGTCCGCCGACATCAACTCCAACCCGGGCAACCCCGTCATCGGCGTACGGTCCTTCGGCGCCGACACCGCCCTGGTCGCCCGGCACACCGCCGCCTACGTCACCGGACTCCAGTCCGCCGGAGTCGCCGCCTGCACCAAGCACTTCCCGGGCCACGGCGACACGGCGGTCGACTCCCACCACGCGCTGCCGCGCATCGACGCCGAACTGCCGGTCCTGCACTCCCGCGAGCTGGCCCCCTTCCGCGCCGCCGTCGCGGCCGGCACCCGGGCCGTGATGAGTGCGCACATCCTGGTCCCGGCCCTCGACCCGGCCCACCCCGCGACCCTCTCCCGCCGTGTCCTCACCGGGCTGCTGCGCGAGGAACTCGGCTTCGACGGGCTGATCGTCACCGACGGCATGGAGATGCAGGCCATCTCCGCGACCTACGGCATCGAACGCGGCAGCGTCCTCGCGATCGCCGCCGGCGCCGACGCCATCTGTGTGGGCGGGGGACTGGCCGACGAGGCGACGGTCCTGCGCCTGCGGGACGCGCTCGTCACGGCGGTCCGCTCGGGCGAACTCCCCGAGGAACGCCTCGCGGACGCGGCGGCCCGGGTACGCGCCCTCGCCTCCTGGACCGCCGAGACCCACGGTACGGCGCCGGGCACGGCCTCGGCACCGGCCGCCGACGGTCCCGAGATCGGCCTGGTGGCGGCCCGGCGCGCGCTGACCGTCACCCGCGGACAGCATTACGCGCCGGTCACCGAGGCGCCGTACGTCGCGGCCTTCACCCCCGTCGCCAACATCGCCGTCGGGGACGAGACCCCCTGGGGCGTCGCCGCCGAACTGTGCCGCACGCTGCCGGGCACGGAGACCGGGAGCTTCACGGGGGAGGGGGCCGGCGCCGAGGCGCTCGCCGCCGCCGGGCCGCGCCGTGTGGTGGCCGTCGTACGTGACGTCCACCGCCACGCCTGGATGGCGGCGGCCCTGGACACGCTGATCGCCGCCCGGCCCGACACGGTCGTGGTCGAGATGGGTGTACCGCAGGCTCCGCCTTGCGGCGCCCTCCATGTCGCCACGCATGGCGCTGCGCGGGTGTGCGGGCTGGCGGCGGCGGAGGCCATCACCGGGGCGTGAGCCCGCCCCGCTGTCGGCTTCCGCCACCGTCTGGACGACGGGGCCGGGTTCCCCACGGGCCCGGCCCCTAGCCGTGTGCGTCGCCGGCCCTCGGCCGCCGACCGCCGGGGTATTGCTGTCGGCTGCGGGTTCGTTGTGGCTGGTCGCGCAGTTCCCCGCGCCCCTGGTGGGGTGTGGTGGGGGTGGGTGTGTGGGTGCCGCCTGCCGGGGCTGGCTCTCGGTTAGATGCCCTGCCAGGACGGCTTGTCGGCGTAGGTGTGGCGGAAGTAGTCCGCCAGTTTCAGCTTGGAGGCGGCTGCCTCGTCCACCACCACCGTGGCGTGCGGGTGCAGCTGGAGCGCGGACGCCGGGCACACCGCGGCGACCGGTCCCTCGACGGTCGCCGCCACCGCGTCCGCCTTGCCCTCACCCGTGGCGAGCAGCACCAGGTGGCGTGCCTCCAGGATCGTCCCGATGCCCTGGGTGATCACGTGGTGCGGCACCTGCTCGATGTCGCCCTCGAAGAAGCGCGCGTTGTCGATCCGTGTCTGCTCGGTCAGCGTCTTGATCCGCGTGCGGGAGGCCAGCGAGGAGCACGGCTCGTTGAACCCGATGTGACCGTCGGTCCCGATGCCGAGCAGTTGGAGGTCGACCCCGCCGGCCTCCGCGAGCGCCCTGTCATACGCCTCGCACGCCGCCCGGATGTCCTCCGCGGTGCCGTCCGGCCCCATGAAGGCGTCCATGCCGAGCCCCAGCGGCTCCAGCACCTCGCGCCGCAGCACCGACCGGTACGACTCGGGGTGCTCGGCCGGCAGCCCCACGTACTCGTCGAGCTGTGCGACCCGGGCCCGCGAGACGTCCACGGCCCCGGACTCCACCTTCGCCGCCAGTGCCTCGTAGACGGGCAGCGGTGTCGAACCGGTGGCCACCCCGAGCAGGGCGTCGGGCTTGTGCCGGAGCAGCTCCGCCATGGCCCCGGCAATGAGCTCGCCACCCGCCTTGGCGTCCGAAACGATGACAACTTCCACGCTGGGCCTGCCGTTCTGAAGGGGACCTCACCTGCATATGTGGTATAGACCAATCTAGCAGAGTGTGCCTCTCCAGTCGCGTGTTCCCGGACGCTGTTGCCCGCCCCGGCGCAGAGCTCGCGGGCGCTTCGCGACCGCTCAGGTCAGCGAACCTCCCGTCGCGTCCATCCAGTGCCCCGTCACCCACCGTCCCTCGTCCGAGGAGAGGAACGCCACCACGTCGGCGACGTCCGCCGGGGTGCCCACCCGTCCGAGTGCCGATATCGCCGCGGCCCGCGCCCACGCCTCGTCGCTCGCTCGCAGCCAGCCGGAGGTGTTGTCCGTGTCGATGACGCCCGGCGCCACCGTGTTCACCGTGATGCCACGGGGGCCCAGCACCTTGGACAGGTCCCGCGTGAAGATGTCCAGGGCCCCCTTCGTCATCGCGTACGCCATCTTGTCCGGCATCACGGCGGTGCGTGCGAGACCGGACGAGATGTTGATGATCCGCCCGCCGTCCCGCAGGCGGGTCACGCCGAGCCTGGTGATGAAGTGCGGCGCCTTCACGTTCACCGCGAAGACCCGGTCGTACTCGGCCTCGTCGATCTCGTCGAACGGGCGTGACGTACCGATCCCGGCGTTGTTCACCAGGATGTCCAGGCCGTCCGCGTGCCGGTCGAACTCCCGCCACAGCTCGTCCGCGTCCCCCGGCACCCCCAGCTCCGCCCGCAGTGCGAAGGCGGAACCGCCCGCGGCCCGGATCGCCTCCACCGTGTCCTTCGCCGCCCCCTCATTGCTGCCGTAGTGCACGGCCACCCGCGCCCCGTCCCGCCCGAGGCGCTCGGCGATACCCCGCCCGATCCCCCTGCCGCCGCCCGTCACCAACGCCGTCCTGCCTGCGAGCACGCCCATGTCGGCCCCCTCCATATTTCTCTAGCGGTCGCTACAGAAAAAACCGTATCCCAAGCCACCGCCATTTCTCTAGCACTCGCTATAAAATCCACTCCATGGTGAACAGACAGGCGGCGGACCGGCCGGCGGAGCCGGCATCCGCGACCGGGCCACGCGGCCGTGGCCGTGGCCGCCCCCGTTCCTTCGACCGTGAGACCGCGCTCGAGAAGGCGATCCTCGCGTTCTGGGAGCACGGCTACGAGGGGACCTCCGTCTCCGACCTCACCGAGGTCATGGGCATCGGAGCCCCCAGCCTCTACGCGGCCTTCGGCGACAAGCGTTCCCTCTTCGAGGAGGTCGTCACCGCGTACGGCGCGCGGTACGGCTCGTTCGGCGACCGCGCGCTCGCCGAGGAGCCGACGGTCCGTGCCGCGGTGGAGCGGATGCTGCGGGAAGCCGCCGCGGAGTACACCGAACCAGGCCGTCCGCCCGGCTGCCTGGTCGTCCATGCCGCCACCAACTGCACCACCCCCGAGGTGGAGGAGTCCCTGCGTGCGCGGCGCAACGCCAACATCGCCGCCATCGAGAGCCGTATAAGAGCCGGTGTCGCCGCAGGTGAGCTGCCCGCCGACACCGACGCCGCCGCGCTGGCCCGGCACACCGGCGCCATGATCCAGGGAATGTCCCAGCAGGCCCGGGACGGAGCCACCAAGGAGGAGCTGGAGGCGGTCGCCGAACTCGCCGCGCGCATCTGGCCCCGCCCGTGAACCGCCCGGGGTTAGGCTGCGTGGTGGATGTAAGACGCGTGTTGTGGGATCGAGTGACAACAACAAACACGCGACAACACATGGACAGCCGTAGTGGTCTAGTCCAGAATCGGAGGCGAAGCTTGAGAACGCAACCGAATGATCAAGCATCCGCCTGATCCAGCATCTGCCCGACCGAGCATCCATCTGATCGGGCAGGCCGCCCGGTCGAGTAGTCGCCTGATCGAGCATCCGTGCGGTCAAGCCGTCCGGTTGATCGGTGCACCGCAGGATCAAGCCTTCGTACGACCGAGCCACTGCACGACCGAGCCTCCGCCTTCCCCGCACAGGAAGGCGGATCGAGGAGCCGGCGCTCTCTGCCCTGACTGCACCGGATCCTCATCCTTCGGCCGACCGGGACCGCACACCCCACGGCCGATGTTGCTCCGGGCTGCGGTGCCGGGAGGGTTGAGGGTCCCTCTCAGGCGCCGCGGCCCGCGGGTGTCTCCGGGGCCCCAGGAGCGGCTCACTTCGGGCTCCGTCCCACGCGGCGGGTACGCTCGCACCGTGCCCTCCATGAACGACCTCGTACGCCAGCACACCGCCCTCGGTGCCTCCGACCTCGAGTGGCTGCATCTGCTGGTCTCGGAGTGGCAACTGCTCTCCGACCTCTCCTTCGCGGACCTCGTCCTGTGGGTTCCCACCCGCGACGGCACCCGCTACGTCTCGGTCGCCCAGATGAGGCCCAACACCGGACCCACCTCGTACCAGGACGACATGGTCGGCCACCTCGTCCCCCGCGGCCGCCGTCCCATGCTGGACGCCGCCCTGGACGAGGGCCGGATCGTGCGGGAGGGCGACCCGGAGTGGCGCGAGGAGGTTCCCGTACGGGTCGAGTCCATCCCCGTACGCAGAGAGGGCCGCGTCCTGGGCGTCATCGCCCGCAACACCAACCTGCTCTCCGTGCGCACGCCCTCGCGGCTCGAGCTGACCTACCTGCAGAGCGCCTCCGACCTGGCCCAGATGATCGCGGCGGGTTCCTTCCCGTTCCCCGACCAGCAGGTCGACATGGACGCCTCACCCCGTGTGGGTGACGGTCTGATCCGGGTGGACGCGGACGGCGTCGTCCAGTACGCGTCTCCGAACGCGCTGTCGGCGTACCACCGCCTCGGCCTCGCCGCCGACCTGGTCGGGCATCACCTCGGGCAGACCACCGCCGAACTCGCCCCGTCGCGCGGCCCGGTGGACGAGGCGCTCGCCAAGGTCGCCAGCGGCTGGGCACCCCGCGAGTTCGAGATCGAGAGCAACGACGGCGTGATCCAGCTCCGTGCGATCCCGCTCAAACCCAAGGGCACACGCGTCGGTTCCCTGGTCCTCCTGCGGGACGTGACCGAACTGCGCCGTCGCGAGCGCGAGTTGATCACCAAGGACGCGACCATCCGGGAGATCCACCACCGGGTGAAGAACAACCTCCAGACGGTCGCCGCCCTGTTGCGTCTCCAGGCCCGCCGCATCGAGTCCGACCGGGGCCGCGAGGCCCTGGAGGAGGCGGTGCGCCGGGTCGGCTCGATCGCCATCGTGCACGAGACCCTCTCCCAGAATCTCGACGAACGCGTGGAGTTCGACGAGATCGCCGACCGGGTGCTCGCCATGGTCGCCGAGATCTCGCCGGGCAAGGTCACGGGCCGGCGCACGGGCCGCTTCGGGATACTCGACGCCGAGGTCGCGACCCCGCTCTCCATGGTCCTCACCGAGATCCTGCAGAACGCTCTGGAGCACGGATTCCGCGAGGGCGAGCGCGGCACGGTCGAGGTGTCCGCGGTGCGCGGCGGCACGTCGAAGGAGAACCGTCTCCTGGTCACGGTCCAGGACGACGGGGTGGGCCTGCCCGAGGGCTTCGACCCGCACCGCTCGGGCAACCTCGGCCTGCAGATCGTACGGACCCTGGTGGAAGGCGAGTTGGGCGGCACCTTCGACATGCTCCCCGCCCCGGAGCGCGGCACCCAGGTCGTACTGGACATCCCGGTACGCACTCCCAAGTAGGCCGAGCGACCCGATCGGTCCCGCCGCCTTGGGCCGTTCGAGTGACGCGGACAGCCGGCGTCACCGCGGGGGCCTGAGCGATCCAGACGGCGTCGCGTCCCACCCGCCCCTTGTGACCGTCCCGCACCATTACTTCACGAACACGCTGCGTGAACTCCACCCGCGAACCCGGCCGCCGGAAGGGTACGTGGCAGCCGGTCACCCCGCGATCGCAAACAGCGAGCAAACAGCAATGAGCCCCGGACCACTGGATGGTCCGGGGCTCACCGTGTCATTCGGTTCTGCGCATCCGGGGGTTCTGCGCGCTGCGGCTCGGGGGCGGGAGATGCGTACTCGCTGTACGCGCCGCCGGGCTCAGGCTGTTGTGGGGCGGGTTGTCAGGCGGAAGCCTGACGGGCCCTGTTGCGGGCGGCGCGGCGCTTCATTGCGCGGCGCTCGTCCTCGCTGAGACCACCCCAGACGCCGGAGTCCTGGCCGGACTCGAGCGCCCACTGCAGGCACTGCTCCATGACGGGGCAGCGACGGCAGACGGCCTTGGCTTCCTCGATCTGCAGCAGCGCAGGACCGGTGTTGCCGATGGGGAAGAAGAGCTCGGGGTCTTCCTCGCGGCAAACGGCGTTGTGACGCCAGTCCATGGCTGCTACCTCTCCTTGGTATTACATGCATGTCGCTTGTGAATGTGAACGCTTTCACGAATCCCTCAACAAGTGAAGGGCCGACTACCAGACGGACTGGCGTGGTCCTTGAAGCGAGGAGGGGTTCCGGCGCTCTGTGGGGGCGATGTTGCGGCCCGTCCCGAGCGCCACGTAGAGACTCGCAAACCTCAGCGGCGGATACAACCCCTACCGAAAAGTTTTTTTTGATTCCTCGGTGTCGACTAGGTCACAGCCGTACTTCCATGGGGTGGATCCTGGCCTAAACGTTCGAGTGGAAGGACTTTAGCCCGTTCCGCTCACACAATCACACGCAGTGCACGGCGAACGCCTGTGAACGCGACGCTCGTACGCAGTCCGAGGTGGTCGCCGTCCATCTGCAGGGGCAGCGGGACCTTCGAATGCAAGGTGAAGTCGGTCAGATCATGCAGGGACACCGCATGCTTGCCACGGGGTCCGCGCTCGGGGGACGAAGTGAGCAACTGCGTGCCATACCGGGCAACCGCGCCCGTCGACATGCGGCTGAGACCGAGTACGTCGAGGCCGGTATCGAACGAAGCCTTAGGTGACGCGTACACCGGGCGATTGCCCAGATAGGTCCACGGAGAGGTGTTGCAGACTATGGACAGCACCAGATCGGTCACCGGGTCGGCCCCCGGGCGCTCCAGCGTGATCGTGCCCCCGCGGCGGTGGGTCTCCCCGAAGAACTGGCGCATCGCCTGGCGGAGGTAGAGGGAGTGCGTGGAGCGTTTGCCGCGCTCCCGGTGCTGTTCGACCCGGCCGACCACGCCTGCGTCGAAACCGAGCCCCGCGTTGAAGGTGAACCAGCGGGCGGGTACCGCCTCGTCCTCGCTGCCCGGGGTGCCCGCGGCGAGACCCAGGCCCACCGTGCGCTGCCGGCCCTCGCGCAGGGCGTCCAGAAGGGCGCCCGTCGCCTCGACGGCGTCGTTGGGCAGGCCCAGGGCGCGGGCGAAGACGTTGGTGGAGCCGCCGGGGACGACGGCCAGGCCGGGCAGCCGATCGGGGTCCGGGCCGTTGTGCAGCAGACCGTTCGCGACCTCGTTGACCGTGCCGTCGCCGCCGAGGGCCACGACCAGTTCTATGTCCTTGCTCTCCGCGGCCTGCCGGCCGAGGTCCCTGGCGTGCCCGCGGTACTCGGTGGTGACCGCCTCGAGTTTCATCTCGCTCGCCAGTGCGTGGATCAAGACGTCACGCGTGCGTGCGCTGGTGGTGGTTGCTGCCGGATTGACCACAAGAAGTGCACGCATGCGATGCAGCGTACCTACCGCGTGGTACTCGACCCATACCGAGGTGAGGAACGGGTGGGAGCGGGACGGCCCGCCGAAAGCCGCCGGAGCGCGGCCGGCGCCCGGACCGTGCACCGGGGCCGAGGGCGGACAGGGGGCGCGGGCTACCCTTCAGGAGTGAGCCCTGAGCAGAAATCCACCCCGGAGACCACCGACGCCGAGCCCCGCCCCGGGCGGCTGACCGCGGCGGCCGCGCTCGCCGCGCTGGAGGGGGCCGCCCTCGTCGTCGGGGGCGTCTACCTGCTCGTGGAGGGCCTCACGGGCCATCCGGACGACCGGGGCCAGGCGGTCACCGGCGGGGTGACGCTGATCGTGCTCGCCCTGCTGCCTCTGCTGGCCGCGCGGGGGCTGTTGCTGCGGCGCGGCTGGAGCCGGGGCCCGGCGATCATCACGCAGATCATGGCGCTGCCCGTCGCGTACAACCTGCTGCAGGCCGACAGCCTTGCCATTCCCGGCGGGATCGCTCTCGCGGTGGTGGCCGTCGCGACGCTGGTGCTGATCCTGAACCCCGAGACGACCCGGGCGCTGGGGATCACCGGGCCGGGCGGAGTGCGCGGACCCGAGTAGCGACCGCGGTTCCCCGCGCCCCTGGCGGGGCGCGAGCCGGGTGACGTGCTACTCCTCCACCAGCAACTTCTCGCGGAGCTGAGCCAGCGTCCGGGCCAGCAGCCGGGAGACGTGCATCTGCGAGATGCCGACCTCCTGGGCGATCTGCGACTGGGTCATGTTCGCGAAGAAGCGCAACAGCAGGATGCGCTTCTCGCGCGGCGGAAGGTCCTCCAGGAGCGGCTTGAGGGACTCGCGGTACTCGACGCCCTCCAGTGCCTCGTCCTCGGAGCCCAGCGTGTCCGCGACGGCCGGCGACTCGTCGTCCGTGTCGGGGACGTCCAGGGACAGCGTGGAGTACGCGTTGGCCGACTCCAGGCCCTCCAGGACCTCCTCCTCCGAGATGGCCAGCTTCTCGGCCAGCTCGTGCACGGTGGGGGAACGTCCGTGCTGCTGGGACAGTTCCGCGGTCGCCGTGGTCAGCGCGAGCCGCAGTTCCTGCAGCCGGCGCGGTACGCGCACGGCCCAGCCCTTGTCCCGGAAGTGCCGCTTGATCTCGCCGACGACCGTCGGGGTCGCGTACGTCGAGAACTCGACGCCGCGCTCCGGGTCGAAGCGGTCGACCGACTTGATCAGGCCGATGGTCGCGACCTGCGTGAGGTCGTCCAGCGGCTCGCCGCGATTGCGGAAACGGCGCGCGAGGTGCTCCACGAGCGGCAGATGCATGCGGACCAGCTGGTTGCGCAGCTCCGCGTACTCCGGGCCGCTGCTGTCCAGCTCGCGCAGCTTGATGAACTTGGCCCGCGCCCCGCTCCGGTTGTGGGGGTCGTGCTGTGCTCCCGCCGCGCCGTCGTCGGCGTTTCGTTCGTGCTCGTGCTGCTCGCTCATGATCCCGCCCGTCACCCGCCGCCGCCCTTCCAAGGACGTCCCCCCAGACTCCGTCCGGGGGGACCCCCGCTGCGCGGCAACGTCTGGATCGTGTCGCCCGTCACTGCCGGAATGCGCCTCGCGCTCGTCCTCGTCGATCGGCTCACCCCGCGACGTCCCGGCCACCGGTGAACCGCTGTCCTCCGGGTGCGGCCGGGCCTGCTGTTCGGGGATGCCGTCGACGCCTTCCGCCAGGCGCCGGGTCCCGCCGGGGCCCTCTTCGCCCTCGGCGGGGAGTTCCCGTGTGCCGCGCTCTTCGTCCCGCACCGGCCCGTCCCCGTTCCTCACGCCGGCCCGGGTCCCGCGCCGCGCTGTTTGTAGAGGCTGATCGAAACGGTTTTGTCGTCGGCCACCGAGGAGGAGACCTTGCCCGCGAGAGCTGACAGCACGGTCCAGGCAAAGGTGTCCCGTGCCGGGGCGTGGCCGTCGGTGGTCGGGGCCGAGACGGTCACCTCGAGCGAGTCGTCGATCAGGCGGAAGACACAGCTGAGCACGGAGCCCGGCACCGCCTGTTGCAGCAGGATCGCGCACGCCTCGTCCACGGCGATGCGCAAGTCCTCGATCTCGTCGAGGGTGAAGTCCAAACGCGCCGCGAGGCCGGCCGTGGCCGTGCGCAGCACCGACAGGTAGGCACCCGCAGCCGGCAGCCGGACTTCGACGAAGTCCTGGGTCGCGGGCTCGCCTGCGATCTGGGACACCCTCACCTCCAAGGTGGTACATGCTCTTTCGGGGGCCGAGGGTCGCCCCCCGGGGTAACGCGCATCATGGTTCAGCGGTGACGCTATCGCGCTCTCAGGTGTCCTGTCCCCGGGACCCCAACCCCTTGCTGTCACTCATAGTAAACCTATGTATACGCACAGTGGCTAGGGGTCTGCGGGCCCAATTGGGAAGAGCGCGCGCCGGATTGACGTACCCAGACGTCAGACGGTCGAACCGTCCGGACCCTACGTCACACCAGTACGTGATCGACGAAGCACCAGCGCCAGTCCTCGCCCGGCTCGAAGGTCCGCATGATCGGATGTCCCGACTCCTTGTGGTGCTCTGTCGCGTGCCGCATCGGCGACGAGTCGCAGCAGCCCACGTGACCGCAGTCGAGGCACAGGCGCAGCTGCACCGGGTGCGTGCCCGCCGCCAGGCATTCGAGGCAGGTGTCGCTCTGCGGCGCCGGTGCCGGATGCGGCAGCGCGTCGGCGTGCGTGCACTGTTTCATGATTGCCAGATTACGTCGGGTGTGCGGGAATCCGCGCGGAAACGAAAACGGGTCGATACCGATGCATGTGATGCCCCTGCTGCTGCTGATCGCGGGCAGTGCCGCCGTGGCGGGCGCCGCGCGCCGCACTCCGGTGCCCGCACCCCTGCTCCTCGTCGCCGCGGGCCTGATCGTCTCGTACGTGCCCGGGGTGCCCGAGTACACCCTCGACCCCCATGTGGTCCTGCCGCTGCTGCTGCCCCCGCTGCTCTACACGGCGGCCACGGACAGCTCGTACCTGGACCTGAGGGCGCAGGTCCGGCCGGTGGCGCTGCTGTCGGTCGGATACGTGCTCTTCGCGACGTTCGCCGTCGGATGGGCTGCGTACGTGCTCGTGCCGGACCTCTCGCTCACCGCGGCGCTGGTGCTCGGCGCGGTCGTGGCGCCGCCGGACGCGGTGGCGGCCACGGCGGTGGCACGGCGCGTCGGGCTGCCGTCGCGGGTCACCACGATCCTGCAGGGCGAGTCCCTGGTGAACGACGCCACCGCGATCACCGCCTACAAGGTGGCCCTCGCGGCCGCCGTCGGCGAAGGCGCGACCTGGGCGGGCGGCATCGGCGAGTTCCTGCTCGCGGCGCTGGGCGGCATCGGCGTCGGACTCGTCCTGATGGTGCCGATCCACTGGATGCGCACCCACCTCAAGGAGGCGCTGCTGCAGAACTCGCTGTCGCTGCTCACCCCCTTCTTCGCGTACGCGGTCGCCGAGCAGGTGCACGCCTCCGGAGTGCTCGCCGTGGTCGTCGTGGCGCTCTATCTGGGCCACCGCAACTGGGAGGTCGACTTCGCCACCCGGCTCCAGGAGGAGGCGGTCTGGAAGATGGTCGCGTTCATCCTGGAGTCGGCGGTCTTCGCCCTCATCGGCCTGCAGCTGCCGGTGATCCTCAAGGGCCTCGGCGAGTACGAGGGGGTGAACGCCGCCTGGTACGCCGTGGTCCTCTTCGTGATCGTCGTCGCGACCCGCTTCGCCTGGGTGTACCCCGCGACCTTCCTGCCGCGCCTGCTGTCCGCGCGGATCCGGGAGCGGGAGGAGAACCCCACCTGGAAGGGGTCCTTCGTCATCAGCTGGGCCGGCATGAGAGGCGTGGTCTCGCTCGCCATCGCCTTCTCGATCCCGCTCACCGTGCACGACGGCGAGGACTTCCCCGGCCGCAACATGATCCTCTTCCTGACCTTCACCACGGTCATCGGGACGCTCGTCGTACAGGGGCTGACGCTGCCGCCGCTCATCCGCATGCTGAAACTCCCCGGGCGGGACGAGCAGGCCGAGACGCTCGCCGAGGCGAACGCGCAGGCGCAGGCGTCCCGGGCCGCCGAGAGACGCCTGGAGGAACTTCTCGCCGACGAGCGCAACACCCTTCCGCCGCCCCTCGCCGACCGGCTGCGCACGGTGCTGGAGCGCCGTCGCAACGCCGTCTGGGAACGCCTCGGCCAGGTCAACACCGTCACCGGCGAGACCGTGGACGACACCTATCGGCGGCTGTCCCGGGAGATGATCAGTGCCGAACGCGAGGTGTTCGTGAGACTGAGGGACGCCCGCCACATCGACGACGAGATGCTGCGCACCCTGCTGCGACGGCTGGACCTGGAGGAGGCCGCCGCGTTCCGGGAGGCGGCCTAGACACCGTCCGGGGCGCCCGTGATCACGGCCGCGACCGTCGTCCCGCGCGTGAACGCGCCCTCCTCGGCGAGGGTCACCAGGGCGTACAGCGTCTTGGCGACATAGAGACGTTCGACGGGCAGGTCGTGGCGCCTCTCGAAGTCCCCCGCGAAGGCGTCGAGTTCGGGAGGGGTACGGGCGTAGCCGCCGAAGTGGAACCGGTCGTCCAGGGACCAGTCACCGCGCGGACCGCCGAACGCCTCCTCCTGGAGGGCACGTATCTCCGCGCCGAGGAAGCCGCCCTTGAGCACCGGGATGCCCAGCGCCCGCTGGCCGGGGGAGAGGCCCCCGGCCAGGCCGGCCAGGGTGCCGCCCGTGCCGCAGGCCAGCGCGACCAGGTCGGCGTGGCCTCGCAGCTCCTCGCCCAGAGCCGTGCAGCCCTGGACGGCCAGGGAATTGCTGCCGCCCTCCGGGATCACGTACGCCCCCTCGCACGCGGTCGCGCGGAGCAGGGCGGCCAGTGTCCCCGGCTCGCTCTTGCGGCGGTACGTCGGCCGGTCGACGAAGTGCAGCCGCATGCCGTCGGCCGCGCACCGGGCGAGGACCGGGTTGAGGGGGCGCTCGGCGAGCTCGTGGCCGCGGACCACGCCGACGGTGGGCAGCCCCAGGAGACGGCCGGCCGCGGCGGTGGCCCGCAGATGGTTCGAGTACGCGCCACCGAAGGTGAGGACCGTGCGGCCGCCCGCCGCCAGGAGGTTCGGCGCCAGCTTGCGCCACTTGTTGCCGATCAGCTCCGGGTGGATCAGATCGTCCCGCTTCAGCAGCAGCCGCACACCGCGTCGCGCGAAGCGCTCGTCCACGGCCTCCCGCAGCGGCGACGGCAGGCGTGGCCGCAGGACGCCGGGGGTGACGGCTTCAGGGGTGTCGGAGCTGCTCACACCGCCCATTGTCGGACATGCGTCCGAGCGGCACGCGGGGCTGCGCCGTCGTCGTGGCGTCTCCCGCCAGGCGGTCGCGGACGCGGGCCCGCAGGGCGGCCATCGTGAAACCGCGGGGGTCGATCTTCCCCGGCTGCCACTCCAGGTGGCCGATCACCGAGCGCTCCGTCCAGCCGTGGTGGCGGCAGACCGCCGCCGCGGCCCGCTCGATGGCGTCCAGCTGGGCCTCGGGCCAGGGATCCTCGCCGTCGCCGAGGTTCTCGCACTCGAATCCGTAGAAGTGGCGGTTGCCGTCGGTGTTCGCCTCGTTGTCCGGCGGCAGGGCGCTCTCGGCGATGACCGCGCGCAGGACGTCGTCGTCGCCGAGGCCCGCGTGGTTGGCGCGGCCGTAGCCGACGATGTGGACGCGGCCGTCCTTGGTGATGACGCCCTGGCACAACGGGCCCGGTAACCCGCTGTAGCCGTCACGGCAGAGCTCGACCGTCCGCGCGCTGCCCGATGTCACCGTGTGGTGGATCATCACGCCGTGGACCGGGCCCCACGGGCCCTTGTGGTTACGGTTGTGCTGCTCCCAGTCGCCGACCTCGACGACGGTGATTCCCTCCGCCTGCAACCGGCTCAGGAAACTTGCCGCGGACATGGGTGGGGCCACGACCGCCTCCTCACAGGGCGCGACGGTCACCTTTCGTGACCGCCTCGTACCGCTGGTTGTACCCGGAACCGGCCTGCGGGGACCCTTTCTCCGCACAGCGTGTGAGCCGGTGCGGCCAGCGGCGCGGCCGGGCCGCCTCAGGTGGAGCGAAGGAAACCGTCCCCGTGTGTCGCGATGTGGCTCTCCACGGCCTGGAGCGCCTGCTGGGTGGCCGCCGGCGAACCGCTGCCGCGCTGCTCCGCCAGGTACGCCGCGCCGAGATTCTTCAGCAGATCGCCGCCCGCCCGCTGCGCCTGCACTTCGTCGATCTTCTGCTTGCCCTGCGTGAGGCCGCGCTGCGCCTGTTCCCTGGCGCGGTCCAGAAAGCCTGACATGACCGTCTCCTCCGTCGTCGTCCGTGTTGCCCGTCCAACGGGCGGCCCGATCTTGGAGTTCCCGGCGGGGAAGATCCCGGAACCTCGCGGTCCAGGCCGGGCGGCGCAGGCTCGTGCGCACACACGTCGTGCCCCGTTTCCCGAAGATCCATTCCCCCTCTTTCGTGTAATAGCACCAGCACGGTCCGTGATGGAAGTGTTGTCGCCGCAGCTCAGTGCACGATGGGGAGGACATTTCATGTCGGTAGGCGAAGAGATCCGCGCGGACCAGGACCAGCCGCAGAAGAGTCTCGGCACATCCGCGGCGCGGAACCTGGCCACCACCACCAAGTCCGCACCACAGATGCAGGAGATCAGCTCACGATGGCTGCTGCGCATGCTGCCGTGGGTGAACGTGCAGGGCGGCACGTACCGCGTGAACCGCAGGCTCAGCTACTCCGTGGGAGACGGCCGCATCACGTTCCTGAAGACCGGTGACCGCGTCCAGGTCATCCCGGCGGAGCTCGGCGAACTGCCGGCGCTGCGCAGCTACGACGACCCGGAGGTGCTGGGCGAGCTGGCCCAGCGCTGCGAGCAGCGCGAGTTCGCGCCGGGCGACGTGATCGCCTCCTTCGGCAGCCCGGCCGACGAGGTGTTCCTGCTTGCGCACGGCAGGGTCGAGAAGACCGGCACCGGACCGTACGGGGACGACACGGACCTCGGAGTCCTCGCCGACGGCGCCTACTTCGGCGACCAGGCGATCACCGACCCGGACGCCATCTGGGAGTACACGGCCCGCGCCGTCACCGCCTGCACGGTCCTCGCACTGCCCCGCGCGGACCTCGAACAGATCGCGGAGCGCTCCGACTCGCTGCGCGGACACCTGACGCGGCTGCGCTCGATCCCGGCGCAGCGCGCCAACCACTACGGCGAGAAGGAGATCGACCTAGCGTCCGGCCACACCGGAGAGCCGGCCATCCCGGGAACCTACGTCGACTACGACGCCGCGCCGCGGGAGTACGAACTCAGCGTCGCGCAGACCGTGCTGCGCATCCATACACGCGTGGCCGACCTCTACAACCAGCCCATGAACCAGACCGAGCAGCAGTTGCGGCTCACCGTGGAGGCACTGAAGGAGCGCCAGGAGCACGAACTCATCAACAACCGCGAGTTCGGGCTGCTCAACAACTGCGAGTACGACCAGCGGATCCAGCCGCACGACGGCGTACCGGGCCCGGACGACCTGGACGAACTGCTCACCAGGCGGCGCGGCACCAAGCTGCTCCTCGCCCACCCGCGGGCCATCGCCGCGTTCGGCCGCGAACTCAACAAGCGCGGACTCGTCCCGGAGACCCTGGACGTGGCGGGCAACCGCATTCCCACCTGGCGCGGAGTGCCGATCTTCCCGTGCAACAAGATCCCGGTCACCGAGGCCAGGACGACCTCGATCATCGCCATGCGTACGGGTGAGGCCGAACAGGGAGTGATCGGGCTCCAGCAGGCAGGCATCCCGGACGAGATCGAACCGAGCCTGTCCGTGCGGTTCATGGGCATCAGCGAGCAGGCGATCATGTCGTACCTGGTGACGACGTACTACTCGGCTGCCGTCCTGGTGCCGGACGCGCTCGGCGTCCTGGAGAACGTCGAGATCGGCCGCTGGCGGTGACCTCCGGTGCGCGGCGTGCCGTGTTCCCGCCGGCCGGGACGGGTGGTTCACCGGGGTACGCGCCCAGCGTCAGCGGAACCGCCACCGTCCGCGCACCCTTCGAGACGGACCCATGGGTGAGTTCATGACCGAGACGCAGCAGAACCCGTCGCCGGCGGTCGAAGAGCCCCCGCACCAGGGGCCGGCACCCGTCGGGCAGGAGGGCCCGCCCGACGGGCAGGAAGCGGCCGTGATCCTCGAAGAGGCCCGGATCTCGGTCGATCCCGAACTGCGCCGGGCCGTCGCATCGCTGCCCGACTCGATGCGGCGGGTCGTCCGCTACCACTTCGGGTGGGAGCACGCGGACGGCACCCCGGCGGCGGGGAACGCGGGCAAGGCCATCCGGCCCGCGCTCGTACTGACCGCGGCCGAGGCACTCGGCGGGCAGCGGACGACGGCCGTGCGGGCCGCCGCCGCGGTGGAGCTGGTGCACAACTTCACATTGCTGCACGACGACGTGATGGACCGGGACACCACCCGCAGACACCGGCCCACCGCGTGGACCGTGTTCGGGGACGCCGACGCGGTCCTCGCGGGGGACTCCCTGCAGGCCCTGGCCCACCGGCTGCTCGCCGACGATCCGCATCCGGCCTCCTCCGCGGCGGCCGCGCGGCTGGCGGACTGTGTCGTCGAGCTCTGCGCGGGGCAGCACACGGACACCGAGATGGAACGCCGTGGTCCCGACGACATCACGCTCGACGAGGTGCTCGCCATGGCCGAGGCCAAGACGGGCGCGCTGCTGGGGTGCGCGTGCGCACTGGGGGCGCTGTACGCGGGCGCCGACATCACGGACGTCGAGGCGCTCGACGCGTTCGGACGCGAGGCGGGGCTCGCCTTCCAGTTCATCGACGACGTCATCGGCATCTGGGGGGATCCGCGGTGCACCGGCAAACCGGCCGGGGCGGATCTCATGGCCCGCAAGAAGTCCCTGCCCGTGGTGGCCGCGCTCGCCTCCGGCACGCCGGCCGGGGCCGAGCTCGCCGAGTTGTACCGGGTTCCCTACCGGGACGGTGACCTGGAGCGCACGGTCCTCGCCGTCGAGCGGGCGGGCGGCCGGGACTGGGCACAGCTCCAGGCCGCGGACCGGATGGCGCGGGCGCTGGACCACCTGTGCCGTGCGGTGCCCGATCCGGAGGCGGCGGGGGGTCTGCTGTCACTGGCGGAGTTCGTGACGCGCCGCAGTACGTGAGGGGGGGCGAGGCCGGGGCCTGTGGGGCGCGAGGTGGGGGCGGCGGGCTGGGGGTGGGCGCGGGAGGGTGGGGGCTTGTCGCGCAGTTCCCCGCGCCCCTTATGGGGCGCCTGAGGCGCGGCCCCTGGCTCAGGGTTTGGGGGGTGGCACGATGGTTGTGACGATGCGTTCCACCAGGTCGGTCGGTACCGTCACGTTCGGTAGGACGCCGTCGAGTACGCCCGGCAGGGTCAGGTGTTCGAGGATCAGGCCCAGCATGGCCACGTAGAGGATCGTCACGGTCTCGTCGCCGCCGGGGAGGCCCGCGCTGCGGTGGAACTCCATGCCCTGTTCGAGGTCGGCACGGATGGTTTTTGTGTACGAGGCCCGCAGTTCGGGGCGGCGGGTGGCCTCCAGGCGCATCTCGAAGAGGGCGAGGTAGCCCGTGCGGTCCCGTTGGGCGCGGGCCATGAGGTCGTGCATGAAGGCCGTGATGAGGCGGCGGTCCCTCGGGGCTTTCAGGAGCTCGGCCATGACCTCCGGGTCGGGGGCGAGCCGTTCGTGCAGGCGCGCGTCGATCTGCCGGAGCAGGTCGTCGCGGCCGGTGAAGTAGTTAGAGGCGGTGCCCACCGGCACCCCGGCGGCACCGTCCACCGCGCGGAAGGTCAGCCCGCGGGCCCCCTCGCGGGCCAGTACCTCCACGCCGGCGTCGACCAGGGCGGCCCGGCGCCGCGGGTTGCTCGCCATCCGGAAACCTCTCTCCCACTTGAAGCCCGTACCGAAGATCTCCGGCAATCACCTTGCAACCACTACAACTGAAGCACTATGAATGGAGTGGTTCACCCAGCCTACGGAAAGAGACCGGCTTGCGAAAGCTCACCTATTTCATCGCCTGCTCGATCGACGGCTTCATCGGCGGTCCGGACGGCGACGCGGCGGCGATGGTCCGGTTCGTGGACGAGGAGTTCCTCGAGTTCCTCAAGACCGAGTATCCGGAGACGATGCCCACCCACGGCCGCAGCGCCATGGGCTTCGACGACCTGGAGAACCAGAAGTACGACACGATCGTCCAGGGCCGCGCCAGCTACGACCTGGCGCTGGACGCGGGCGTCACCAGCCCGTACGCCCACCTGCGTGAGTACGTCGCCTCGCGCACGCTGAAGGAGTCGCCGGACCCGAACGTCGAGATCGTCGCCGACGACCTGGTCGGCAAGGTCCGTGAACTCAAGGCGGAGGACGGCGACCTCGGTGTCTACCTGTGCGGCGGTGCGCAGATCGCCGGAGAGCTGATCGACGAGGTCGACGAACTCGTCATCAAGACGTACCCCATCGTGCTGGGCAGCGGCATGCCGATGTTCGGCTCCGGGTTCGCGGTCACCGAGTTCACGCTCGGCGAGGTGCGCACGTTCAAGAACGGGGCGGTCGTGCGGACGTACACCAGGAAGCGCTGATTCCGAGGCCGCCGCTCGCCTGTCGGCCCGGCTCGTCCCGCAATATCCTGGGCTCATGACCAGCTATGAGTCCCTCTGTCCGGTCTGCAAGCAGTCCGTCGACACGGTCGTGCGTCGGCACAAGACCCTGGGTGTCTTCGTGCCCGTGTGGGGCCCCGGCCCCTGCCGAAACTCCCGGTGCGCGAGCTACGAGGCCGGGGAGGAACCGGAGAGGCCCGAGGCCGAACCGGCCCTCACGGCCGCCGAGGCGGAGCCCGTGCTCCTGACCGAGCCGGGGCCGCCGGACGAACCCCGGGCGCGTACGGAGCGGGACATCTGAACCCGGGCTCCCGGTCCCGGGGATTCCCCCGGAAAGAAAATCCGCCGCGTGTGTAGAGAACCGCGGCCCCGCTCCGACGTCCCCTGTGAGAGCCGCCCGGCACGGGCGGTCCGAACCGAAGGAGCGGACCCATGAAGTACCTCGTGATGATCCAGGGCACCCAGGCGGACTACGAGGCGCAGGGCGGCAAGGGCTCCGCCGACGCGCCCGCCTGGAGCGAGCAGGACATCCAGGCCATGTACGCGCACATGAGCGCGATCAACGACGACCTCGCCGAGACCGGTGAGATCGTCGACGGCAACGGCCTGGCGGAGCCGGCCAAGGCCCGGCACGTCGAGCTGGGCGCGGACGGAAAGCCCGTGATCACCGACGGGCCCTACGGCGAGACCAAGGAGGTGCTCGCCGGCTACTGGGTCCTGGACTGCGCCAACGTGGAGCGGGTCACGGAGATCGCCGCGCGGATCCTGCAGTGCCCCGGCCCGGAGGGCACGAAGCAGTTCCCGGTGGTCATCCGGCCCATCCTCGACGGCGGCGGCGACGTGTGAGCCGTACGCCCGGCCGCCCGCCGGGGCGTACGCACGAGATCGAGGGCCTGCTGCGCCGGCACGCGCCGCAGGTCCTCGGCGCGCTCGTACGGCGGTACGGGCACTTCGACTCCGCCGAGGACGCCGTACAGGAGGCGCTGCTCGCCGCCGCCGACCAGTGGCCCGGGAGCGGCGTGCCGGACAACCCGCGCGGCTGGCTGATCAAGGTCGCCTCGCGGCGGCTCACGGACGTGCTGCGCAGCGAGGAGGCCCGGCGGCTGAGAGAGGAACGGGTGGTGGCACTCGCCCCGCGGGACGCGTTCACGGCACCGCCGCCGGGGCTCGACCGCGCCCCGTCCGAGGACGACACGCTCACGCTGCTCTTCCTCTGCTGCCACCCCGACCTCAGCCCGCCCGCGCGGATCGCCCTCACACTCCGCGCGGTGGGCGGTCTGACCACCGCCGAGATCGCCCGCGCGCACCTGGTCCCCGAGGCGACGATGGCGCAGCGGATCAGCCGGGCCAAGCAGAAGGTCGCGGGTGTGAGCTTCGGGCGTCCCGAGAACTGGGAGGCACGGTTGCCGGCGGTCCTGCACGTCCTGTACCTGATCTTCAACGAGGGGTACACGGCCACGTCAGGGGCGGCGCTCCAGCGGGCCGAACTGGCGGGCGAGGCCATCCGGTTGACCCGCAGGGCGCATCGACTGCTGCCCCACACCCAGGAGGTGACCGGTCTGCTCGCGCTGATGCTGCTCACCGACGCCCGGCGGGCCGCACGGACCGGTCCGCGCGGCGAGCTGATACCCCTCGACGAACAGGACCGGACGCTGTGGGACAAGGCGGCGATCGAGGAGGGCGTGGCGTTGGTGACGCATGCCCTGACCCGACGACGGGTGGGCCCGTTCACGGGGCCCGGCCCCTACCAGCTGAGGGCCGCGATCGCCGCCGTCCATGACGAGGCCGCCTCGCCCGACGACACCGACTGGCGGCAGATCCTCGGCCTCTACGACATGCTGGTGCGGCTCGTGCCCGGTCCGGTCGAGCGGCTCAATCGCGCGGTGGCCGTCGCGATGGTGCACGGTCCGGGGGCGGGACTCGCCGAACTGGCCCCCCTGGAGCCCGACCTGGCGACGGGCCACCGCCTCGACGCGGTCCGCGCCCACCTGCTGGAACGCGCCGGTGACACCGAAGCCGCGCGCGCCGCCTACGAGTCGGCGGCCGGCAGGACCCTCAGCCTCCCGGAACAGCACTACCTCCGGGCCCGCGCCGCCCGCCTGCGGTCGTCCTAGGCCGTCTCCTATGGGTCAGCCCTGATCCGCGGCGCCCGGGTTGATCCAGAAAAAGCGTCTGGTACGCGAGCCATGCCGGGCCCGGGCCCGGACCTCGGTCTCACGCCTTGCGCTGGGTGAAGCGCAGCAGGTTGCCCGCAGGGTCGCGGACCGCGCAGTCGCGGACTCCGTACGGCTGGTCCATCGGTTCCTGGAGGATGTCGGCCTCCGCGGCGAGCAGCCGCTCGTAGGTCGCGTCGCAGTCCTCCGTGGTGAAGATGACGCCCCGGAGCAGCCCCTTGGCCAGCAGTTCGGCCACGGCCTGCCGGTCCGCCGCCGCGGCGTTCGGATCCGCGAGGGGCGGCTCCAGGACGATCTCCACGTCCGGCTGGAGCGGCGGCCCGACGGTGACCCAGCGCATGCCCTCGAAACCGACGTCTTTACGGACCTCCAGGCCGAGCACGTCACGGTAGAAGGCGAGCGCCCGGTCGTGGTCGTCGACCGAGATGAAGCACTGCGCGATTTTCAGGTCCATGGCTTCACGCTAGAGGCTTCACCGCGGCACGGCGCACCGGTCGCGTGTACAGCTTCGCCACGCACGCCGGGATCGCCGCCCCCGGCTCGTGCGACCGCCCCCGGTACGCGCTCGGGGTCTCTCCGACCAGCTCCGTGAAGCGGGAGCTGAACGAACCGAGCGACGTGCATCCCACCGCGAAGCAGACCTCCGTGACGCTCAGGTCGCCGCGCCTGAGGAGGGCCTTCGCGCGCTCGATGCGGCGCGTCATCAGATAGCCGTACGGAGTCTCGCCGAAGGCCGCCCGGAAGCTGCGCTGGAAGTGGCCGGGGGACATCAGCGCGGTGCGCGCGAGCATGGGCACGTCCAGCGGCTCGGCGTACTCACGGTCCATCCGGTCGCGTGCCCTGCGCAGTCGGACCAAGTCCTCCGTGGTCATGCCCTCAGCATCCCACGGCCCACTGACAACGCCCTCGGGTCCGTCGGCCGGCCCGACGCCGGCGGGCCGGAGGTCAGCGCGTCGGAGGTCAGCGCGTCGGAGGTCAGCGGGCCGGGCGCGGACGGGGGAACGGCGGACTGTCGGCGGGCCTGGCGACGATCAGGGCCGCCAGGTCGGCGAGCTTCATACGGTGCGTACGGGCATGGCAGCGCAGGCGGTGGAACGCCTCCTGGAGGTCGCAGTCGAAGCGTTCGACCAGGATGCCCTTCGCCTGCTCAATGATGATGCGGCTGTTCAAGGCGTTCTGCAGCTGTTCGCCCCGCACCAGCGCCGCGCGCAGCATGTCGCGGTGAGCCAGCCCGACGGCCGTGGCGTCGGCCAGCAGCCGGGCCCACCGCAGGTCCGACGCCGCCAGCCCGCCCCGCTGGTGATACAGGTCCAGCGCGCCCAGCGCCCGGCCCTGGTGGATCAGGGGCAGCGCCGTGACGGCTGTGAAACCCTCGCCCAGGGCGCGGCCGGTGAAACGGGGCCAGCGGGTCCGGCTGTGCGGGTGGGTCAGCGGGACGTCGGCCAGGGACTTCCTGCCGCGCGCGCTGTCCAGGCAGGGCCCCTCCCGTAACTCGGCCTGGAGGTCCTCCAGGCGCCGGGTCCGGTCGTCGGAGGCGGCCATGTGGCAGGGGACTCCGGCCGGATCGTGGAGGCTGCAGGCGGCCGCCTCCACGCCGGGCACGAGGGCCGCGACCCGTGTGAGCCGGCGCAGCAGACGTTCCTCGTCCTCGCCGTGGGCCGGTGCGTCGACAAGGACGAGGAGGTTCGCAGCCACTTCCTGCGCCCTGGAGGGGTCGAGCGGTTCGCTGTTCATCACGTGTGTCCTGACGGGCTGGGTGGAGGCCGAGCCGGAACGACGGCCCCGGTTGCCCGGCGGTTCGGTCCCGGGCCGGTGTCCGTTCCACCTGACAGCCAAGCACAAAGCGCCATGGCGCCACTACCGTGAGTCGAGGTCGGTGGTATCTTCCGGCCGCGCCCGTGGCGCACACACGTGCGGAGCACGAGTCGGCCTCGGGACCGGTCCCGAGCAGGCTCTGGACCGGTTGCGGGCGCACGCGTTCTCGCGGGGGCGCACGGTCACGGAGGTGGCGCGGGAGGTCGTCCCCCGCACGCTGCGTCTGCGGCCCGCGGACGACGATCGGCCGAAGGGCCGCGGTCGGTCCGGAGACGAAGGAACCGGTGAGCGGTCATGACCCGAGAAGAACAACTCGCCGGGGCGTTCGTCGGTCCGGCCGGCACCGTCGGCGTCATGACGGCCACCGGCCGCGGTGCTCGCCACCCTGCCGTGCGGGCGGCTCCTCCGGCCCCTCGCAGCGCCGGACATGGGAACGACCGCACCCGGACCGCTCGGGACGCCGGATTCGGCGGCCCGCGGACCGGGTGCGGTCGAAGAGGCGCTGCGACCGCGGAAGAAGCAAGAGATCGCAGACAGAAAACCGTGACGCGAGGTCAGGCCTTCTTCGTCTCCCAGAAGATCTTGTCGATCTGGGCGATGTAGTCCAGAGCCTTCTGGCCCGTGGCCGGGTCGGTCGAAGCCTTCGCGGCCGAGAGGGCCTTGAGGGCGTCGTTGACCAACTGGTGCAGCTCCGGGTACTTCTCGAAGTGCGGGGGCTTGAAGTAGTCGCTCCACAGCACCGAGACGTGGTGCTTGGCGAGCTCGGCGCGCTGCTCCTTGATGACGGTGGCGCGGGCCTGGAAGTGCGCGTCGTCGTTGGCGGCCATCTTCTCCTGGACGGCCTTCACCGACTCCGCCTCGATGCGGGCCTGGGCAGGGTCGTACACACCGCAGGGCAGGTCACAGTGAGCGCTGACCTTCACCTTGGGGGCAAACAGGCGGGAAAGCATGGAGCTGTCCTTCCTCGTGATCGTCTTCTCAGGTGGGACATTACTCCGTGAGGGACGGGTTTTCGCGAGTGCCCCCATGGGCTTAGGACAAAAGTCCGGGGTCAGACTGAGACTCGTGGAGGATAGGACCGGGGAGGTGCCGGGGATGCCGGAGCTGTCGCAGGAGACCGAGCACGAGAGGGGCGTCCTGCCCTTCGGAACCGCCGAGGTGACGGGGCCTTCCATGGTGCCCACGCTGCGGCACGGGGATCGCCTCGTCGTGCAGTACGGGGCCAGGGTCAGGCCCGGTGACGTCGTCGTCCTGCGCCATCCGTTCCAGCAGGACCTGCTGGTCGTCAAGCGGGCGGCGGAGCGGCGCGAGGGCGGCTGGTGGGTGCTCGGCGACAACGCGTACGCCGGCGGGGACAGCACCGACTACGGAACCGTGCCCGAGGAACTCGTCCTGGGGAAGGTGCGGTTCCGGTACCGGCCGCCGGTGAAGGGTCAGCGCTCGCCGTTCGCGTTCGCCCGCTGGGTGCTGTCCGCCGCCCGGCCGGTGCTGTCCGACCGGTCGGCCTCCAGGCGTTTCCGGGCGCGGTAGGCGGCGACGTTCGCCCGGGTCGCGCAGCGGTCCGAGCAGTAGCGCCGGGAGCGGTTGGTCGAGGTGTCGAGGTAGGCGTTGCGGCACGGCGCGGCCTCGCACAGGCCGAGACGGTCCACCCCGTACTCGGTGAGGTGGAAGGCCAGGCCCATCGCGGCGATCGCGGCGTACCCGGCGGTCGCGTTCGAGGGGTGGTCCGCCAGGTGCATGTGCCACAGCGGGAGCCCGTTGTCGTCCCGGAAGTCGTGGCCCGAGATCTGCGGGCTGACCGGGAACTCCAGCAACAGGGAGTTCAGCAGGTCCACGGCGAGCGTCTCGTCGCCGCCGTCCGCGGCCTCGAAGACCGCGCGCAGCCGGGCCCGTACGCCGCGGAAGCGGGTCACGTCCGAGTCGTTCGCGCGGCGGGCCGCCGACGCGTTGCCCGCGAAGAGGTCACGGATGGCCTCGACCGAGGTGAGCGCGTCCTTGCCCCGGGCCGGCTCCTCGCTGTTGACGAGACGGACGGCGTAATCCGAGTAATAGGCCAGTTCCACTTGTAGTCCTTACGAGGGCGCTCTATGGTCGTGGTGTGGACGTGTAATGGCTAATGGTGCTTCCAGGGTATTACATGACGGGTGTCGCACGATGGAGGAAAAGGGGTTCTCATGACGACCACTCTCGGGTCCGACTGGCACGCGTGGCAGGAGAGCTGGGACCGGCAGCAGGAGTGCTACCTCCCCGACCGTGAGGAGCGCTTCCGGGTCATGCTCGACATGGTCGAGGCACTGGTGGGCCCCGAACCGCGCGTCCTGGACCTCGCGTGCGGTACGGGAAGTATCACGGCCCGGCTCCTCGAAAGGTTCCCGAAGGCGGTCAGTACCGGTGTCGATCTGGATCCGGCGCTGCTGACCATCGCCGAGGGCACGTTCGCCGGTGACGAACGGGTCGCGTTCGTCACCGCCGACCTCAAGGACCCCGACTGGCCCGCCCTGCTGCCGTACGACTCCTACGACGCCGTCCTCACCGCGACCGCGCTCCACTGGCTGCACCGCGAACCCCTGACGGTCCTCTACGGCCAGGTCGCCGGACTCGTCCGGGACGGCGGGGTGTTCATGAACGCGGACCACATGGTCGACGAGGCGACTCCGCGGATCAACGCGGCGGACCGGGTGCGGCGGCACGCCCGTTTGGACGAGGCGAAGGCCGCGGGCGCGCTGGACTGGGCCGAGTGGTGGCAGCTCGCGGCGGCCGATCCGGTGCTCGCGGAGCCGACGGCGCGGCGGTTCGAGATCTACGGGGAGCACGCGGACGGGGACACTCCGCCCGCCGAGTGGCATGCGCGCACCCTTCGGGAGGCCGGGTTCGCCGAGGCCCGGCCGGTCTGGCGCTCGCCGTCCGACGCGCTGGTCCTGGCCCTCAAGTAACGGCCAGTTCCTCGCCCCCGCCGCCCCTTCCCGTCCCGGCCCCGGGGGCTGCGCCCCCGGACCCCCGTTGCGCAGTTCCCCGCGCCCCTAGGTACCTCTAGGGGCGCGGGGAACGACCCGGCCATCGCCGGAGGCTAGAGCACCTTTGACAGGAACGACTGCGTCCGCTCGTGCTGCGGGTTCGTCAGCACGTCACGAGGGTGGCCGGACTCGACCACCACACCCTCGTCCATGAAGACCAGCGAATCGCCGACCTCCCGGGCGAAGCCCATCTCGTGGGTGACGACGACCATCGTCATGCCCGACTCGGCGAGGTCCCGCATGACGTCCAGGACGTCACCGACCAGCTCGGGGTCGAGCGCGGACGTCGGCTCGTCGAACAGCATCAGCTTCGGCTCCATCGCCAGCGCCCGCGCGATGGCGACCCGCTGCTGCTGCCCGCCGGACAGCTGCGACGGATAGTTGCCCGCCTTGTCGGCGAGACCCACCCGGTCGAGAAGCTGCCCGGCCCGCTCGCGCGCCTGGGACCTGCTCACACCCTTGACCTGCACCGGCGCCTCCATGACGTTCTCCAGCGCCGTCATGTGCGGGAACAGGTTGAAGCGCTGGAACACCATGCCGATGTCCCGCCGCTTCAGCGCGACCTCGCTGTCCTTGAGCTCGTACAGCTTGTCGCCCTTCTGGCGGTAGCCGACCAGCTCCCCGTCCACGTACAGCCGCCCGGCGTTGACCTTCTCCAGGTGGTTGATGCACCGCAGGAAAGTCGACTTGCCGGAGCCGGACGGGCCGATCAGACAGAAGACCTCACTCGGCTTCACCTCCAGGTCGATGCCCTTGAGGACCTCGACCGGGCCGAACGACTTGTGGACGCCCTCGGCCCTGACCATCGGCGTACCCGAGTCCCTCGGCGTACCGGAGTCCACCTTCGTCACGTTGGCGGTCATGCGGTCGCTCCTCCGCCCTTGCGGTTCGACAGGGACAGCAGGTTCGCCCTGATCTTCTGGAACGGGGTGGCCGGCAGCGCGCGGCTCGAACCCCGGGCGTAGTACCGCTCGATGTAGTACTGCCCGACGCTTAGCACCGAGGTCAGGACCAGGTACCAGGCGGCGGCCAGGAAGTACATCTCCACCGGTGCGCCCGAGGACTGCCCGATGTCCTGCGCGTACCGGAACAGTTCGGCGAACTGCACCACCGACACCAGTGAGGTCGTCTTGAGCATGTTGATGACCTCGTTGCCCGTGGGGGGCACGATCACACGCATCGCCTGGGGGATCACGATCCGCCGCAGGGTCTTGCCGTGGCTCATGCCCAGGGCGTGCGAAGCCTCGGTCTGGCCCTCGTCGACCGACAGCAGGCCCGCGCGGCAGATCTCCGCCATGTACGCGGCCTCGTTCAGACCGAGCCCGAGGAGCGCCGTCAGCAACGGCGTCATGAAGCTCGACCAGTAGTCCTTGTAGATCGGACCGAGGTTGATGTACTCGAAGACCAGGCCCAGGTTGAACCAGACGACGAGCTGCACCAGCACCGGGGTGCCCCGGAAGAACCAGATGTAGAACCACGCGATCGACGAGGTCACCGGGTTGCGGGACAGGCGCATCACCGCGAGGAGGATGCCGCCCGCGATGCCGATCACCATCGACAGGACGGTGAGGAGCATCGTCTGGCCGACGCCCTTGAGGATCCGGTCGTCGAAGAAGTAGTCCGGTACGGCACCCCAGTTGATCTTGCCCTGGGCGAACGCGTAGATGATCGATACGAAGATCGCGATCGCTACGACGGCCGAGACGTACCGCCCGTAGTGACGGACCGGGATGGCCTTGATGGCCTCCGGTCCGCCCGGGGGAGTGCTCTCGGGGCCGGCCGTCTTGTCGATGTCAACAGTCACGGATGTTGCCTTTCAGTGCCGCTGCTGCGCGGTCACTTGCCGCCGTTGATGGTGGCTTCCTTGACGGCGCCGGCCTCGACGCCCCACTTCGCGATGATCTTGTCGTACTCGCCGTTCTCGATGATCGCGTCGAGCGCGGCCTGCAGGGCGTCCCGCAGCTCGGTGTTCGACTTGGCGACCGCGATGCCGTACGGGGCGGCCTCGACCTGCTCGCCGACGACCTCGAAGTCCTTGCCGCCGCCGGAGGTCTTCGCCGCGTACGCCGCGACCGGGAAGTCCGAGGAACCGGCGTCGGCGCCGCCGGCGCGCAGCCGGGTCTGGGCCTGCTGGTCGTTGTCGAACGCCTCGATGGAGAGCTTCTTGCCCGCCGGACACTTCTTCGCCTGCGCCTTGGCCAGGTCGTTGGAGACCGTGTTGCGCTGCACCACGACCTTCTTGCCGCAGAGGTCGTCCCAGGTCTTGATGCCCTGGTCGGCGCCCTGCTTCGTGTAGATCGAGACGCCCGCGGTGAAGTAGTCGATGAAGTCGACGCCCTCGCCGACCTTCTTGCCGGTGTCGGCGTCGACGCCCTCCTGGCGGTCCTTGGTGTCCGTCATCGCCGACATCGCGATGTCGTACCGCTTGGAGCGCAGGCCGGTCAGCAGGGTGTCGAACGTGCCGTTCTCGAACTCGAACTTCACGCCGAGCTGCTTGCCCATCGCGTCCGCGAGGTCGGGGTCGATGCCGACCGTCTTGCCGGAGTCGTCCTTGAACTCGACCGGCGCGTACGCGATGTCCGAGCCGACCTTGATGACGCCCTTGTCGCGGACGGCCTTGGGCAGCTTGTCGGCCAGCGGCGCGGCGCTGGAGTCCGCGCTGTCCGAGCTGCCGCTGTCGCTGCCCTTGTCCTTGGTCTGGTCACCGCAGCCGGTGAGCAGCAGGGCGCCTGCGACCGCGATCGCACCGACCGCGGCTATCCGGGACTGCGCGGGGGTCGTACGACGGGTGGAGCGTGCGGTCATGGTGGGTTCCTCCGGCGGGTGGGTGGAGTTGCCGATGGGCCGGCAGTAGCCGATGGGTCGACGAGAACACACACCTTCGGGTGTCGCGACCTCGTGTGATTAGGGCATCTTGCCATTCGGACTCGGCCCTTCAGGGTGCCCGCCATGTCAAAATCGGATAACGGGTGACCCCCGAACCGGACCCGGACGGTCCGACCCGAACGGACCTTGTGCGGAAATCCTCCGGAAGAGCCGGAAGATCTACGGTGAACGCCGCGATTCAAGCGAGCGCTTTCGGGCATTTGGGGTGGATCGCTGCTTAGGGGCCCATAAGTGGCTGAGCGCACTTTTTCGACCCATTCGACCATGAGTCATGTCACCGGTATGTGACCTACGCACTCCGGAATACGACCTGGGGCCCACCGGTGCGTGAACTCCGGCTGCCCGCGTGTGAGCTTCGCTCCATCGACTCGTCTGCGGTGCGGTCCGTCCGGTAAGAAGGTTCCTTACACCCCTCATCCGGGGCTCAGGGCGCGTGTGCGGCGTGCCCGTCGCGCGTGTTCCGTCCTCAGCGGTCATCAGGACACAACAGTCGTCAGGGATGCGCGCGGTGCCCGCCCGCTCCTCACCCGGAGTGGACCCTCAACCATTAAAGACTTAAGGGGTAAAACAAAGTGGCAGCGGAGATCGTCAATCCTCGCAGCGACAGCAGTACGGATCAGGACGGCGGGGCCGAGCCCCTCGATTCCTTCGACCCGGCGTTCGCGCTGCACCGTGGCGGCAAGATGGCCGTGCAGGCCACCGTGCCCGTCCGTGACAAGGACGACCTGTCCCTGGCGTACACGCCCGGCGTCGCGAAGGTCTGCACGGCCATCGCGGAGCAGCCGGAACTCGTCCACGACTACACGTGGAAGTCGTCCGTGGTCGCCGTCGTGACGGACGGGACCGCCGTGCTCGGGCTCGGTGACATCGGGCCCGAGGCGTCGCTCCCCGTCATGGAGGGCAAGGCGATCCTGTTCAAGCAGTTCGGCGGGGTCGACGCCGTGCCGCTCGCGCTGGGCTGCACGGGTGTCGACGAGATCGTCGAGACCGTCGTGCGGCTCGCGCCGTCCTTCGGCGGCGTGAACCTGGAGGACATCTCGGCGCCGCGGTGCTTCGAGATCGAACGTCAGTTGCAGGAGCGGCTGGACATTCCCGTCTTCCACGACGACCAGCACGGGACGGCCGTCGTCACCCTTGCGGCCCTGCGGAACGCCGCGCGGCTCACCGGGCGCTCGCTCGGGCAGCTGCGGGCCGTCATCTCGGGCGCGGGCGCGGCCGGGGTGGCCATCGCCAAGTTCTTGCTGGAGGCGGGGCTCGGGGATGTCGCCGTCGCGGACCGCAAGGGGATCGTGTCGGTCGACCGGGACGACCTGACCCCGGTCAAGCGGGAACTCGCCGTCATGACCAACAAGGCGGGGCTGTCCGGCTCACTGGAGTCCGCGCTCGCCGGGGCGGACGTCTTCATCGGCGTGTCCGGCGGTACGGTGCCGGAGCCGGCCGTGGCTTCCATGGCCGAGGGTGCGTTCGTGTTCGCCATGGCGAACCCCGATCCCGAGGTGCACCCGGATGTCGCGCACAAGTACGCGGCGGTCGTCGCCACGGGGCGGTCGGACTATCCGAACCAGATCAACAACGTGCTGGCGTTCCCCGGGATCTTCGCGGGGGCGCTGCAGGTGCGGGCCTCCCGGATCACCGAGGGGATGAAGATCGCGGCGGCTGAGGCGTTGGCTTCTGTCGTCGGGGACGACCTTGCCGCGGACTATGTGATTCCGTCGCCGTTCGACGAGCGGGTTGCTCCCGCGGTGACCGCGGCGGTTGCTGCGGCGGCTCGGGCTGAGGGGGTTGCTCGGCGGTAGCCCTCGCGGCTGCCGCCGCCGCGGCTGGGCTGTGGCTTTGCGGTGTGTGGTTCGGGTCCCGTCCTGGTGGGCGGGGCCCGAACCTGTTGGTGAGGGGTTCGGCCAGGTGGGTGGGGGGTTGTGTTGGGCGTTTGGTGCGGGTGCGTCGTGGCTGATCGCGCAGTTCCCCGCGCCCCTGGGTGGGTGGGGCGTGGTGTTGGTGGTGAGGTGCGGGTGTGTCGGGGTTGGGCGCGCAGTTCCTCGCGCCCCTGGGTGGGTGGGGCGTGGTGTTGGTGGTGTGGTGCGGGTGTGTCGTGGTCGATCGCGCAGTTCCTCGCGCCCCTGAGGTGGGGGAGCGTGGGGGACTTGTGTCACAGCGGGGGGTGGTTCCGTTGGGGGTGGGTGCCGCCTAGGGTCGGGGCATGTTCGCTGCCTATGCCGCACGTATCGACCGTGACCAGCCCTTGAACGGTATCGAGTTGGGTGAGCGCCCCGCCCCCGAGTCCCGCCCCGGCTGGACGACCGTGAACGTCAGAGCCGCCTCCCTGAACCACCACGACCTCTGGTCGCTGCGCGGCGTCGGCCTCGCCGAGGACAAGCTGCCGATGATCCTCGGCTGCGACGCGGCCGGCATCGACGAGGACGGCAACGAGGTCGTCCTGCACTCCGTCATCGGGCAGACCGGACACGGCGTCGGACCGAAGGAGCCGCGTTCCATCCTCACCGAGCGGTACCAGGGAACCTTCGCCGAGCAGGTCTCCGTGCCGACGTGGAACGTCCTGCCCAAACCCGCCGACCTCTCCTTCGAAGAGGCCGCCTGCCTGCCCACCGCCTGGCTGACGGCGTACCGCATGCTCTTCACCAACGCCGGTGTGCGTCCTGGTGACTCGGTTCTCGTCCAGGGCGCCGGTGGCGGTGTCGCCACCGCCGCGATCGCGCTCGGCAAGGCCGCGGGGCTACGGGTCTTCGCCACCAGCCGGGACGAGGCGAAACGCAAACGTGCCCTCGAACTGGGTGCCGTCGAAGCCCTGGAGGCCGGGGCCCGGCTGCCCCAGCGCGTGGACGCGGTCATCGAGACGGTCGGCGCCGCCACCTGGTCCCACTCGGTCAGGTCCCTCAAGCCGGGTGGCACCCTGGTGATCTCGGGTGCCACCAGCGGCGACCGCCCCTCGCACGCCGAGCTGACCCGCATCTTCTTCCTCGAACTCAAGGTCGTCGGCTCCACCATGGGCACCAAGGACGAACTCGAGGACCTGCTGTCCTTCTGCGCCGCCACCGGCGTCCGCCCCGTCATCGACGAGGTTCTCCCGCTGGACCGGGCCCCCGAGGGCTTCGCACGGATGGAGTCCGGCGAACTCTTCGGCAAGGTCGTTCTGACCGCTCCCTGATCGCCTCGAACCGGCTGCTCCTGGCCGTCCCTGAGCCGCCCTTCAAGTGCCTCGCACACCCCGGCGTGTCAACTGCGGTTGACATGCCGGAGTGTGTCAATCTACGTTGACATCATGACCGAAGCAACGGATCTCGCCGAGCGCGCGGGCGACCGCGATCCGCGGATCGGGCTGCGGGCCGTCACCGCTTTGCGGCGGCTGCTGGAGCAGCTCGAAGCGGTGCAGGTGCGCAGTGCGCGCAATCAGGGTTGGTCGTGGCAGGAGATCGCCGCGGAACTGGGTGTCAGCAGGCAGGCCGTGCACAAGAAGTACGGGAGGCAGTGATGTTCGAACGGTTCACCAAGGACGCCCGCGCCGTGGTCCTCGGCGCGGTCGGCCACGCCGAGCGGCTGGACGCGCAGACGGTCGAGGAACAGCACGTCCTGCTGGCCCTCCTCGACCGTGAGGCGAGCCGCGGGTCGTTCGCCCTGACGTCGCTGGGGCTCGGCGGACGCCGGGCCTCCGTCGAACGGGCCCTCGCCGAGGCGCGCCGTCGCGGCGGCCTCTCCCGCGCCGACACCGACGCGCTCTCGGGGCTGGGCATCGACGTCGCGGCCATCGTCTCGCGCGTCGAAGAGGCCCACGGCGAGGGTGCCCTGGAGGCCGCCAAGGGCGGGGGCGGGAGCCGGAGCGGGAGCGCAGGAAAGGGAGAGGGCGACGGCAGCGGCGACGACGGAAGCGTCGGCAAGGGGAACGGCAAGGAGCACGGCAAGAGTGGTGGACGGGGGCGCGGGTGGTGGGCCGCGTTCGTCGGCGGGCACCGTCCCTTCGCCCAAGGGGCCAAGGATCTCCTCACGGAGTCGCTGCGCATCGCCCTCGCCCATCAGGACCGGCACATCGGCGACGAGCATCTCCTTCTCGCCCTCACCGCCCGCCCTGGCGTTCCTGCGGAGGTCCTGGCCGACCACGGGGTGACCTACGCGTCCCTGCGGCGCGTGCTGTACGGCGGGGGAGAAGCGAAGGCGGGCTGAGGGGGGTCGCCTGCCGGGCCGCCGCCTGCCGGGCCGCCGCCTGCCGGGCCGCCGCCTGCCGGGCCGTCGGCTGCCGGGGCCGCCGACAGGGCGACCCGCCGACTCGCCGTCCGGGCGTCCCGGCGTCCCGCCGATCGGGCGGCCGTAGGCGGAACGGTTGCCGTACCGGCTCCGGCCGCCCGGGGCCCTCGGGCCGCCTTGTGGGGGCGTCGGGACCGCCGAGCGGTGGCACCCGCCCGGTGGCCGGCCGGGTGCCGCTCAGCCCTTGGGTGTTCGCAGCACCGCCCCTATGTGTGCGGCCGCCGACGACAGGTGGCGGCGGGCCTCGCGCAGCTGGTCCTCCGTCACCCCGTGGTCGCGGGCCGCGTCGCGGATGTCGTCGCGGAAGCGGTCCAGCAGGCGGTCGAGGTCCCGGGCGGGAGCGCCCGTGGAGTCCTCATGGGCCCAGGACGGCTCGTAGTCGGCCGGGAAGTCCTCAGGGGTGTCCGAGTGGTCGGGCCCCTTCGTCCACTGGCCGGTGGCGGCTCCCGCATTGCTGCCGGCTGCCGTTCCGGGTGCGGGTTCGGGTCCGGATCCCGTTCCGGGGCGGCCGAAGCCGAAGTCCTTTCCGAAGTCCTTGCCGAAATCGCCGAACTCCTTGGCGAGTTCCGTCAGGCCCTCCCGGACGCCCGTCGGCCAGTCGCCCCGGGTGAAGTGGTCCTGCACCTGGTCCTGGACACGCTTGGCGATCCGCTGCAGCTCTTCCTGCGCCTGAACCCGGACCCGCTCCTGCGCCTCCTTGGCCTGGTGCCGGGCCCGCTGGGCCTCCTCGCGGGCCCGTCGGCTCTCGTCCTTGGCACGCCGGGCCTGCTCCTTCCACTCCTGCTTGACGCGGCGCATCTCCTCCTTGGCGAGGCGCCACGCCTCTTTGTCACCGCCGAGATGGTCCGTGGAATCTCCGTGGCCGCTCTCGCTGCCACCGTGTCCCCTGGCGCCGGCCCCGGCCGAACCACGCTGCGCCTCGCTCGCCGCCGCCCGCATCTCACGGCGCAGGTCGCCCGCGGCACCTCGCACATCGGCACGGATCTCCGCGGCGAGCTCGGCGACCGACTCGCGGATCTCCAGCTCCAGGTCGGCGAGTTCGCCGCTGCGGTCGGCCAGCTCGGCGCGGCCTGCGTCCGTGATCGCGTACACCTTCCGGCCGCCCTCGGTGGTGTGGGTGACCAGGCCCTCGGCCTCCAGCTTGGCCAGCCGGGGGTAGACGGTGCCTGCGGACGGCGCGTACAGCCCCTGGAAGCGCTCCTCCAAAAGCCGTATCACCTCGTAACCGTGGCGTGGTGCTTCGTCGAGAAGCTTCAGCAGGTAGAGCCGCAGGCGGCCATGGGCAAAGACGGGAGCCATGTCAGAGCCCCTTCTGGTGGGTCGGGCCGTCGGGTGATCCGTCGGTCGCGTCGGGCGCGGGGTGCTGCGTGGGGAGGGGGGATTCGGCGCCAGCGGCACCGTCTGGCAGCGTGTCCTTCGGCACCGTGTCCTTCGGTAGCGTGGTCTTCGGCACCGCGTCCTCAGGAACCGCGTCCTCAGGAGTCGCGCTGATGTCGTCTGCGGGCCTGGGCTCGGGCGTCGGCTCGGACTCGAAGCCGGTCCCCGATGTGTCAGGAACCGTGTCCCTCGGTCCCTCCTCTCCGACGTCCGTCTCCTTCTCGAAATCCGCCTCCCCGTCCCAGGGTTCGTCCTCCGCCGGGGGCCTTCGCAGCAGCGCGATCGAACCGGAGACGGTGGTCGCCCTCAAGCGGCCGTTCCCCGCGCCGAGCCTGCCGGTGATCTTCTTGGCACCCCATTGGCCACTCACCCGCAGGTCCTCGAAGGCACTGGAGACGGTGCCGCTCGCCGAGTCGACCTCGACCTCCGCGTCGGCCGGATGCGGCAGGCGGACGGCGATCTCCCCCGAGATGCTGGTCAAGCTGATGTCACCGGCCCGGCCCGCCGGATCGAGGTCGACGATCACCGAGCCGCTGACCGACTCCACCCGCACGGAGGGGCTGGAGCCCTCGATGACGGTCAGGTCGCCGGAGACGGAGTTGAGCCGGAGGTCGCCGGTGAGGGCCTGGGCCTCCACGTTCCCCGACACGGTGTCCGCGCGGACCGGGCCTGAGAGCCCCACCAGCGTGGTGTCGCCCGAGACGCCCCTGACGACCGCCCGCCCTTCGACGCCGGAGACCATGGCGGTGGCGCCTACCACGCCCACCTCGACGCGGGTGCGTGCCGGTACGGCCAGGGAGACCTCCGCGCTGCGGAGCCAGCCCTTGCGGTCGAGCCACTTGAGGAAGCCCTTCCAGGGCAGGTCCTCGTAGGCGACCGTGAGGACGCCGTCCTCCTGGGTCACCATCAGGGGCGGTCCCTCTATCGAGGTCACTTCGAGACGGGCGGAACCCTCGTCGACGCCCACGACGTTCACCGTTCCGTTGGCGATGCGCACGTGGAGAGTCTTGACCGGTTCGTCGAACGTGAGCTTCTTCGGCTCTGCGACGGACCACTCGGACATGGTGCGGACCTCCTCGGCAGGGGTGGGACACGACACGCCATATCGCGTCTTCCTCTGGACACGATATATCGCGGATCTGGGAAGTCAAGGCACTCGTTCTGGTGATCCGGGTGATGTGTGCGGGGTCGAAAAGGGCATGGCTGGGGCCCTGTCGGTCCATGAGCTGAGCGTTCTTGTCCGCCCGACGTCTGTCCGTCGTGTCGGGAAAGGCGGTTGTCGCCCCCGCCGCCCCTTCCCTTCCCGTCCCTGGGGGCTGCGCCCCCAGACCCCCCTGTCGCGCTCCGCGCTCGTCCTCAGACGCCGGACGGGCTGGAGTGTGGTGGGACGGGCTCGTCCTCAGACGCCGGACGGGCTGGAGTGTGGTGGGACGGGCTCGTCCTCAGTCGCCGGGCGGGCTGGAGTGTGGTGGGACGGGCTCGTCCTCAGTCGCCGGGCGGGCTGGAGTGCCGTCGGACGGGCTCGTCCGCTGCTCGACCTCGTCTGCCGGACCGGCTCAAAGGGGCGCCCGCCTCGCCCAGGAATGGGCGCCCTCGGCACCAGGGACCCAGCGCACTCACCGAATCGCCCTCCCCGGAACCGGCGCCCCCGAGGGGAGACCTCAGCGTGGCCGGTACCGGACGCCGAAACTCGCGGCCCCGGACCCCGGACCCCGGACCCCGGGTCCTCGGAAGCCAACCCGGCTCCCGCCCTGGCCCCCGGAAGCGCACCCTGCCTCCCCACCCAGCGGCCCCCCGGAAGGGAACCCCCTACTCCTCCCCCTCCTCCTCGTCGTCCAGGCGGGCCAGCCAGGTTGCCAGGCGTTCTACCGGGATCTCGAAGTCCGGGTTGAGGTCCACGAATGTTCGCAGTTGTTCGGCCAGCCACTCGAAAGTGACCTCTTCCTGGCCGCGTCGCTTCTCAAGTTCCTCGATGCCGCGGTCGGTGAAGTACATGGTGGTTGCTCTCCTGCGTGCGTACCCGGTGGTTCTGCTGCTCCGCACAGCCTACGAAACCCGGACGTGGGGGACGTGGGGGGCGGGAACGCCGGAGGGCCCGGTCCGCGACAGTCGTCGCGAACCGGGCCCTCCCGTCGTACCGGTGCGGGTCAGGCGTCGAACACCTCGCGCACGAGCTGTTCCTGCTCCGCCTGGTGCCGCTTGGCCGAGCCCACCGCCGGGGACGAGCTCGCCGGGCGGGAGATGCGGCGCAGGCGCTCCCCGTGGGGGACGTCCGCGCCGACCGCCAGGTCCAGGTGGTCGATGAGGTTCAGGGCGATGAACGGCCACGCGCCCTGGTTCGCCGGCTCCTCCTGTGCCCACAGGTATTTCTCGGCGTTCGGGTACTTGGCGATCTCCGCCTGGAGCTCCGCACCCGGGAGGGGGTAGAGGCGCTCGATGCGGATGACGGCCGTGTCCGTGATGCCGCGCTTCTTCCGCTCACCGTCGAGGTCGTAGTAGACCTTGCCCGCCGTGAAGACGACCTTCTTGACGGCCGCCGGGTCCACGGAGTCGTCGCCGATGACCGGGCGGAAGCCGCCCGTGGTGAACTCCTCCGCCTTCGACGCGGCAGCCTTCAGGCGGAGCATCGACTTCGGGGTGAAGACCACCAGCGGCTTGTGGTGCGGGTTGTGCACCTGCCACCGCAGGAGGTGGAAGTAGTTCGACGGCAGCGTCGGCATGGCGACCGTCATGTTGTTCTGGGCGCACATCTGGAGGAAGCGCTCCGGGCGGGCGGACGAGTGGTCCGGGCCCTGGCCCTCGTAGCCGTGCGGGAGGAGGAGGGTGACGCCGGAGGTCTGGCCCCACTTCTGCTCCGCCGACGAGATGAACTCGTCCACCACCGTCTGGGCGCCGTTGACGAAGTCGCCGAACTGCGCCTCCCACAGCACGAGGGACTCGGGACGCGCCAGCGAGTAGCCGTACTCGAAGCCCATCGCCGCGTACTCGGACAGCAGCGAGTCGTAGCAGTTGTAGCGGGCCTGCTCCTCGGAGAGGTACTGGAGCGGCGTGAAGTCCTCGCCGGTCTCCCGGTCGATCAGCACCGCGTGGCGCTGGCCGAACGTGCCGCGACGGGAGTCCTGGCCCGAGAGGCGCACCGGGGTGCCCTCCAGGAGCAGGGAGCCGATCGCGAGCGTCTCGCCCATGCCCCAGTCGATCGTGCCGTCCTCGACCATCGACGCGCGGCGCTGCAGCTGGGGCAGCAGACGCGGGTGGACGGTGACGCGCTCGGGGATGTTGACCTGGGACTCGGCGATCCGCTTGACGACCTCCTGGGAGACCGCTGTGGTGACCGCCACCGGGAACTCCGGCTTCACGTCCGGGGCGTGGGACTCGCCCGGCGCCGACGCCGCCTCGCGGACCTCCGTGAAGACCTTCTCCAGCTGGCCCTGGTAGTCCTGCAGCGCCTGCTCGGCCTCCTCCAGCGTGATGTCGCCCCGGCCGATCAGCGACTCGGTGTAGAGCTTGCGCACCGAGCGCTTCTTGTCGATCAGGTCGTACATCAGCGGCTGGGTGAACGCCGGGTTGTCGGACTCGTTGTGACCGCGGCGGCGGTAGCAGATGAGGTCGATCACGACGTCCTTGTTGAACGCCTGACGGAACTCGAAGGCCAGCCGCGCGACGCGGACGACGGCCTCGGGGTCGTCGCCGTTCACGTGGAAGATCGGCGCCTCGATCATGCGGGCCACGTCCGTGGCGTACATGGAGGAGCGCGAGGACTCCGGGGCCGCGGTGAAGCCGACCTGGTTGTTGATGACCACGTGGACCGTGCCGCCGGTGCGGTAGCCCCGCAGCTGTGACATGTTCAGGGTCTCGGCCACGACACCCTGGCCCGCGAAAGCCGCGTCACCGTGCAGGGCGACCGGCAGGACGGTGAAGTCCGTACCGCCCTTGTTGATGATGTCCTGCTTGGCGCGGGCGATGCCCTCCAGGATCGGGTCGACCGCCTCCAGGTGCGAGGGGTTGGCGGCCAGCGAGACCTTGATCTGCTCGCCGTCCAGGCCGGTGAAGGTGCCCTCGGCGCCCAGGTGGTACTTGACGTCGCCGGAGCCGTGCATCGACTTCGGGTCGAGGTTGCCCTCGAACTCCCGGAAGATCTGCGCGTACGACTTGCCGACGATGTTCGCGAGGACGTTCAGGCGGCCGCGGTGGGCCATACCGATGACGACCTCGTCCAGGCGCGACTCGGCGGCGGAGTCGATCACCGCGTCGAGCAGCGGGATGACGGACTCGCCGCCCTCCAGGGAGAAGCGCTTCTGGCCGACGTACTTCGTCTGCAGGAAGGTCTCGAACGCTTCCGCCGCGTTCAGCCGGCGCAGGATGCGCAGCTGCTCCTCACGCTCCGGCTTGCTGTGCGGGCGCTCGATGCGGTCCTGGATCCACCTGCGCTGCTTCGGGTCCTGGATGTGCATGAACTCGACGCCGGTGGTGCGGCAGTACGAGTCGCGCAGCACGCCGAGGATGTCGCGCAGCTTCATCAGGGACTTGCCCGCGAAACCGCCGACCGCGAACTCGCGCTCCAGGTCCCACAGGGTGAGCCCGTGCTCGGTGATGTCCAGGTCGGGGTGCTTGCGCTGCTTGTACTCCAGCGGGTCGGTGTCGGCCATGACGTGGCCGCGCACCCGGTAGGAGTGGATCAGCTCGAAGACCCGGGCGGCCTTGGTGACGTCGTCGTCGTGCGAGACGTCGATGTCCTTGAGCCAGCGGACCGGCTCGTACGGGATCCGCAGGGCCTCGAAGATCTCGTCGTAGAAGCCGTTCTCGCCGAGCAGGTAGTTCGCGACGACGCGCAGGAACTCGCCGGACGCGGCGCCCTGGATGACCCGGTGGTCGTAGGTCGACGTGAGCGTCATGACCTTCGAGATGCCGAGCTTGTTCAGGGTGTCCTGGGAGGTGCCCTGGAACTCCGCCGGGTAGTCCATCGAGCCGACGCCCATGATGACCGACTGGCCGGGCATCAGGCGGGGGACCGAGTGGACGGTGCCGAGGCCGCCCGGGTTGGTCAGGGAGACCGTGACACCCGAGAAGTCGTCCATCGTCAGCTTGCCGTCACGGGCCCGGCGGACGATGTCCTCGTATGCCTGCCAGAACTCGAAGAAGTTCAGCGTCTCGGCCTTCTTGATGCCCGCGACGACCAGCTGGCGGTCGCCGTTGGGCTTCACCAGGTCGATGGCGAGGCCGAAGTTGACGTGCTCCGGCTTGACCAGGGTCGGCTTGCCGTCCTTCTCCACGAAGGAGTAGTTCATCGACGGCATGGCCTTGATGGCCTGCACCATCGCGTAGCCGATGAGGTGGGTGAAGGAGATCTTCCCGCCCCGGGCACGCTTCAGGTGGTTGTTGATGACGATGCGGTTGTCGAAGAGCAGCTTCACCGGGACCGCGCGCACGGACGTGGCCGTGGGGACCTCGATGGAGGCGTTCATGTTCTTCGCGACCGCGGCGCTCGGACCGCGCAGCGTCACGTACTCGGGGCCTTCGGCGGACTCCGCGGCGGGTGCGGCCTTGGCCGCGGCCGGCTTGGCCGCTGCGGGCTTCGCCGGGGCGGCGGCCGGCGCCGATGCCTGTGCCGGAGTCTGCGCCTTGGCCGGTGCGGCAGCCGCGGGCTTCGCGGCGGCCGGCGCGGCCTGGGCAGGAGCAGCAGCCTTGGCAGGGGTGGCCTGAGCCTGTGCCGCGGGCGCGGCCGGAGCGGCCTCGGCCGCCGGAGCGGCCTTCTGTGGCGCCGGGGCGGCGTTGGTCCCCGCGGCCCCCGCGGCCGTGGTGCCCGCCTGCGGCGAGGCGGTCGCGCCGCCCGGCTTGTAGTCGGCGAAGAAGTCCCACCAGGCTCGGTCTACCGAATTCGGGTCCTGGAGGTACTGCTGATAGATCTCATCGACGAGCCACTCGTTGGGACCGAACGCCGCAGCGGGGTTCTTCCCGGCTTGGTCGTCGGTCGAGATGCTCGAGTTACTGGGGGACTGTGGCGACACGGCGGCAACCGCCCTCTTCCGCTTCACAAGGTGATGGACAGCGGGAATAAAGGCTACGCCCCCCGGACCGTGTAGGTCAGTCCGGGCCTGGTCATCGTCGCGTAAGTCACATCAGAAAGCGTGTTTCGGCGGTGGAAATGGCGGGAAACAAGCGAGGTTCCGATGTCGAACGGACGCGTCTGCTCAGGACCGCAGCCCCGGAAGGCCGAGTTCCCGTGCGACGAACGCACGATGACACGTGTCCTGCTGCCCGATCACGTGGATCTTGGGCTCTTGCCTCGAACCCTACGTCAACCTGTCCAGCTAGGGCACTCCCGGAAGAGTGACCTGGATTCTGCAGCCGCGTTCGGATTCGGCCACGCCGATCCGGCCACCGTGCAGATCGACCGCCCAGCGGGCGATCGCGAGCCCCAGACCCGTACCGCCGTCGCTGCCCGGACCGTGCGGCGCGACGACCCCGCCGCGGTTGAACCGCTCGAAGACCCGGTGCCACTCCGAGCGCGGGATGCCGGGGCCCTCGTCCAGGACCTCCAGGTTCAGGGACTCGGGGCCGTCGCCGCGCCGGGCCCTCACCGTGACCCGGCCGTGCGGCGGGCTGTGCTTGACCGCGTTGTCGATGAGGTTGGCGACGACCTGGTGGATCCGCTCCGGGTCCACGTGCGCGGTCAGTTCGGGGGGTGACACATCGAGGTGCAGATGGACGTCGGTGCGCGTGTGGCTGCCGGAACCGGAGGCGATCCCCGCGCGCGCGGACGCCACCATGTTGGCCTCCTTCAGTACGCCGGACAGGTACGGCCACACCTCGAAGCGGCGTTTGCGCAGCGGGACGACGCCGTTGTCCAGGCGGGAGAGGTCGAGGAGCGTCTCCACCAGGCGCCCCAGCCGCTCGGTCTGCTTCAGCGCCGTGCGCATCGTCTCGGGGTCGGCGGCGGAGACACCGTCCACCACGTTCTCCAGGACCGCGCGCAGGCCGGCGATGGGGGTGCGCAGCTCGTGCGAGACGTTCGCCACGAGCTCCTTGCGCTGGCGCTCCTGGGCCTCCAGGTCGTCGGCCATGCGGTTGATCGTCTGGGCCAGGTCGCCCAGTTCGTCGCGGCGGTCGGCGCCCCTGACGCGGCGCGTGTAGTCGCCGTGCGAGATGCCCCGCGCGACCGTGCTCATCTCGTCCAGCGGGGCGGTGATCGAGTGCGCCACGAACTGGGTGATCAGCAGCGTCGCGATCATCGAGAAGACCGTGATGAAGCGCAGCTCCGTCTCGGTGCGCACCGCGATCATCAGCAGGCCCGTGGTGATGAAGACCGAGACGACGACCAGCGTGCCGAGTTTCGTCTTGATGGAGAAGGGGCGCACATCACCCCAGGAACTCGAACCGGCGCCGAATCCCGCCGCCGTCACGCCTGACGTCGTACCGGCCGTCATGTCGGCCGTCGTGCCGGTCACCGGTGGCGAAGCCGGAGCCGGCGGGAGAGAGGGCGGTGGAGTGGCGTCGGGTGCCGCTCCCGCGTCCGATCCGGAAGCGGTGCCCGGGCCGGCGGCCGACGCCTCACCTGCGCCGGAAGGCGCGCCCCCGCCCGCGTCCGAAGCCGCGCCCGCACCGGAACCCGCGGCACGGGAACCCGTGACGCCGGAACCCGCCGGACCGAAACGTGCCGGACCGGAACGCGCGCCGGTGACCGGCCCCGTGACCGCCTTGACGCCCCTGCGCAGTACGCCGCGACCCCTCATCACACCAGCCCCCTCGATCAGGGTGCCCGACTCTAGGGTGTCGGGGTCTCCAGCGCGTAGCCCACGCCGTGCACCGTACGGATCCGCTCGGCGCCGATCTTCCGGCGCAGCGCCTTGATGTGGCTGTCCACGGTCCGGGTGCCGGACGCGTCCGCCCAGTCCCACACCTCGGCCAGCAGCTGCTCCCTGGAGAGCACCGCGCGCGGTGTGTTGGCCAGGCAGACCAGCAGGTCGAACTCGGTCGGCGTGAGGTGCACGTCCTCGGAGCGCACCCGCACCCGGCGCTGCGCGTGGTCGATCTCCAGCTCGCCGAGGCGCAGGATGCCGGAACGCGGCGTGGACGCGGCCAGCGCGGCCCGCTCGACCCGTCGCAACAGAACGTGCACGCGCGCGGCCAGCTCCCGCATGGAGAACGGCTTCGTCATGTAGTCGTCGGCGCCCACGCCGAGCCCGACCAGCATGTCCGTCTCGTCGTCGCGCGCGGTGAGCATCATGACCGGCACCGGACGGGCCGCCTGCACCCGGCGGCAGACCTCCAGGCCGTCGAAACCGGGCAGCATGATGTCCAGGATCAGCAGGTCGGGCTGCCATGCCTCGGCCGTGTCCACGGCGGCCGGACCGTCACCCGCTGTTTGCACGAGGAACCCTTCGGCGCGCAGCCGGGCGGCGATGGCGTCCACGATCGTCGGATCGTCCTCGACCACCAGCACCCGGCGCTGCGCGCCCGGCGTGGCCGCCGTGCCGTTGTGCGAGGTGTGTGTCTGCTCCATCGCCCGCCCCTACGTGTGCTTTCCGGAATCAGTGGGGTGATTCCATGACTGCGCTTGACGCTTGAATGATCGGCGTCAGAGCAGCAGGGTACGGGCAGTGACCGTCGCTCGGCTATCCAGGTCTTACCGCGAGATGCACCGCGTCCGGAACGCCTCGGGCAACCGGGATCTCTTCGGTACGCACCCGCTGGAACCCGGCATTCTGCAAGCTTCTTGCGAAATCAGGCGCAGGTGCGGCCGACCAGACGGCCAGTACTCCGCCGGGCCGCAACACCCTTGCGCACGCGGCGAGTCCGGCCCGCGAGTAGAGGCTCTCGTTGCCCTCTGTGACGGTCCACCCGGGGCCGTTGTCGATGTCGAGGCACAGCGCGTCGTACGTGTCGGATGTCTCATGGACGTGCGCGACGAGATCCACTTCGACGATCTCGGTGCGCGGGTCCGCGAGCGCGTCGGCGGACAACTCGGCGAGCGGCCCGGACCGGTGCCAGTCGATGACGGCCCGTTCTCGCTCGACGACGGTGATCCGGCCCCAGCGGGGGTCGGCCGCGGCGTGGGCGAGGGAGAAGCCGACGCCGAGACCGCCGATCAGGACCTCCGGCGCGGTGCGTCCGTCCGGCGAGTCCAACCCGTCCAACCCGTCCGGCCCGTCCGGCCCGTCCGGCCCGACGAGCGCGTCCAGCGCGGCATCGACGAGCCGTCTCTCGGAGCGGCCGTCGGAGGTGTCCATGAGGAAGCAGCCGTTGGCGATGATCTGCAGCAGTCCGCCGTGGCGGCGCAGCACGACCTCGCCGTACGGCCCCTCGCGGCGGTCGATGACTTCCGGGATGTCGTGAGCGGTGTCGTACGAGGCGGTCATGACCTCATCCTGGCAAAGCCCACCCGGCCGGGGCAGCCGTTTTCGGCCGGCGGGAACGCGTCCCGCAGCACGCCGGCGGGAACGCGTCCCGCACCACGCCGACAGGAACACGTCCCGCTCCGCGCCGGGCGGGACACGGACTCGGGCGGATCAGTCCCAGGACGGCGCCGGGGAACCCGTAGGGGAGTCGTAGGGCACGGGCCTGCCCGTGAACGCGTCGAGGAGCAGGCGGTCGCCGGCCGGGCGGTCCAGTTCCACCGTCACCTCCCTGGACCGCAGGTCGTCCGTGCACGGGCCGTCGGAGCGGCCGCGGATCCAGGCGGAGAACACCACGTTGTCCCCGGTCTCCAGCACGTCCACCGCCGGCCCCTCGTCACAGGAACCGTGGTGGGCCCGCAGGACGACGGTCCGGCCGTCGGCCGACACGGAGGTGAGCCCGGCGAGCGGATGCAGGGCGTCCGACGTCCGCGCGACGGGCTTGATCGGCGGCGGCGGCAGTTTCGAGGGTCCGGCCGCGACGCGCCGGAGCGGTGTGTCGTACCCCGCGACGGTGAAGTGCCAGGCGGGCACGGTGGCGGGGCCACGGCTGGTGGAGAGGGTCATCGTGCCGAGCCGCGCCCCGGTCACGACGAGGGAGGGGCCGGGGTTGAGGCCCCGGGCGAGCTTCTCGTAGGCGGCCCGCGCGGAGGAGACGGGAACGGTGAGCGAGCCGCCGCCGCGCCAGCGGACCTTCCCCTTCGCCGGCGGATCCGCGGAGAGCGGCGCGCGCAGTTCGAAGTTCTGGGTCTCGTACGCGTGCTTGTCGGCCTCGTTGCGGAAGGCTCCCTCGGGCAGCTGGACCGCGTCGTCCAGCGGGAAGTACCCCTCGCGCCAGGTCTGTGCGGCCTTCGAGCCCTCCCAGGCGTCGGAGACCTGGCGGGCGCGTACCCCGGTCCGCTCCGGATCGTGTGCCGGGCCGGTCCCGGCGCTCTCGTCGCCGCACGCCGCGGCGCCGGTGAACAGGCCCAGCGCGAGGAGGAGCCGTGACAGTTCGGTGGTCCGCATGATGCCCCCGGGGCAGACGAAGGGAAGGGTCCGACGACGCCGTCGGAAGCTGTCTTCCGACGGCGTACCTCAGACGCGGGGGCTTGCTGGGACGTTCAGCGCCCGGCCGGGAACTCCCCGTGTCCACGGCCTGTGCACCGCGCGCTCGTCAGCCTCGCCACCACGCTCCACCCCAGTGACTCGTACAGGCCCCGTCCCTCCGGCGTGGCCGCGAGGACGCCCGTCCCGGCGCCCCGGGCGACCGCCGCGTGCGCGAGGGCGCGCATGACGAAGCGGCCCAGACCCCTGCGCCGGTGTGCCGGTGCCGTCTCGATCTGGTCGGCGACCGCCGTGGCCCCGGTCGGGGCGATCTGCCCGCGTGCGGCGCAGGAACCGTCCGGGGCGGCGAGCAGGACGCGGGTGACCCCGCCGCGGGACCAGGTGCGCAGCCGGTAGCCGTCCGGCACGGGTGGCGCGGGCGGCGCGGGCTCCGCGGTGAAGGGCGTCGACATCAGGTACCCGGGCTCGGGGTCGACCCACCAGCCCTCTCCCAGCCAGGGAGCGACGCGGGCGGGCTCCGCGAAGACCTTGAGCCACACCCCGGCCCCGGTCACCGACTCCGCCACCTTCCGGACGGTGGCCTCCTCGACCCGGTCCTCCGTCGCGCCCAGCACGTGCCGGGTGACGTGCTGGGCCAGACCCACGTCCACCGTGTACCCCCAGGGCTCGACCACCGGGGGTGCCGCCCCGCGCGAGACGACCCACCCGTCCACCCAGGACCGCACGACCTCGTTCCCCACGACCGCCCCCGCCTTCCCCCGGATGTCACCGGACGTGCCACCGGTGTCGATGGAGCTGAGTAATAGCCCAAAAGGCCGAATGGCTATTACTCGTCGAGACGATACGCCGAGCGTGACCGGGCCCGACAGAAGTGATCGCTCACAGCGAACAGCAGTGGGGGAACATTCGAGGGCTCACGTGCATTGAGTCGGCATAGCTCAACTTGAATGCCGAAGGGGAGATCATGGCTTTGACGTCCGAACCGCTCACTCTGCCCGTGCTGCCGCTCGACGACGAGGTCGTGCTGCCCGGCATGGTGGTGCCCCTCGACCTGAACGACGCCGATGTACGGGCCGCGGTGGAGGCCGCCCAGGCCGCCGCGCGGGCCGGCGGCGCCAGTGGGTCCAGCAAGCCGAGGGTGCTCCTTGTTCCTCGGATCGACGGCACGTACGCGAACACGGGTGTGCTCGGCACGGTCGAGCAGGTGGGACGCCTCGCCGACGGTGACCCGGGCGCTCTCATCCGCGGCCGGGGCCGGGTGCGTGTCGGTGCCGGTACGACCGGACCGGGCGCGGCTCTGTGGGTGGAGGGGGTCCAGGTCGAGGAGACCGTGCCGGACCCGCTGCCCGGCGCCGTGACCGAGCTGGTCAAGGAGTACAAGGCGCTGGCCACCAACTGGCTGAAGAAGCGCGCCGCCTGGCAGGTCGTGGACCGCGTCCAGCAGATCGACGACGTGGCCACGCTCGCCGACAACTCCGGCTACTCGCCGTTCCTGACGACCGCCCAGAAGGTCGAGCTCCTGGAGACCACCGACCCGGTGGCCCGGCTGAAGCTCGCCACCGAGCAGCTGCGCGAGCACCTCGCCGAGCAGGACGTCGCCGAGTCCATCGCCAAGGACGTGCAGGAAGGCGTGGACAAGCAGCAGCGCGAGTTCCTGCTGCGGCGCCAGCTGGAGGCCGTGCGCAAGGAGCTGCGCGAGCTGAACGGCGAGGCGGAGGGTGAGGAGTCGGACGACTACCGGGCCCGCGTCGAGGCCGCCGACCTCCCCGAGAAGGTCCGCGAGGCCGCCCTCAAGGAGGTCGAGAAGCTGGAGCGCTCCAGCGACCAGTCGCCCGAGGGCTCGTGGATCCGCACGTGGCTCGACACCGTGCTCGAACTGCCGTGGAACGAGCGCACCCAGGACGCGTACGACATCCAGGGCGCCAAGTCGGTCCTGGACGCCGAACACGCCGGTCTGGAGGACGTGAAGGAGCGGATCACCGAGTACCTGGCGGTCCGCAAGCGCCGTAACGACCGCGGTCTCGGGGTCGTGGGCGGCCGGCGCGGCGGCGCCGTGCTCGCGCTCGTCGGGCCGCCCGGCGTCGGCAAGACCTCGCTCGGCGAGTCCGTCGCGCACGCCATGGGCCGCAAGTTCGTCCGCGTCGCCCTCGGCGGCGTACGGGACGAGGCGGAGATCCGCGGCCACCGGCGTACGTACGTCGGCGCGCTGCCCGGCCGGATCGTACGGGCGATCAAGGAGGCCGGGTCCATGAACCCGGTGGTCCTGCTCGACGAGATCGACAAGGTCGGCTCCGACTTCCGGGGCGACCCGGCGGCGGCCCTCCTCGAAGTCCTCGACCCGGCCCAGAACCACACCTTCCGGGACCACTACCTGGAGGTCGAGCTAGACCTGAGCGACGTCGTCTTCCTGGCCACCGCCAACGTGCTGGAGGCCATCCCGGAGGCGCTGCTCGACCGCATGGAACTGGTGCGGCTCGACGGGTACACCGAGGACGAGAAGGTCGTCATCGCGCGCGACCACCTGCTCCCGCGCCAGCTGGAGCGGGCCGGTCTGGAGAAGGCCGAGGTCACCCTCGACGAGAGCGCGCTGCGGAAGCTGGCCGGCGAGTACACCCGTGAGGCGGGCGTGCGCAACCTGGAGCGGTCCGTCGCACGGCTGCTCCGCAAGATCGCGGCGCAGCACGAACTGGGCGACCGCGAGCTGCCGTTCACGGTCGGCGCCGACGATCTGCGCGCGCTGATCGGCAGGCCGCACCACGTGCCCGAGTCCGCCCAGGACCCGGCCGAGCGCCGCACGGCGGTGCCCGGGGTGGCGACCGGCCTCGCCGTCACCGGCGCCGGCGGTGACGTCCTCTTCGTCGAGGCGTCGCTGGCCGACCCGGAGACGGGCGCGGCGGGGCTGACCCTGACCGGTCAGCTCGGCGACGTGATGAAGGAGTCCGCGCAGATCGCGCTGTCCTTCCTCCGCTCGCACGGCGCCGAACTGGAACTGCCGGTCGCCGACCTGAAGGACCGGGGCGTGCACATCCACTTCCCGGCGGGCGCGGTCCCGAAGGACGGCCCGAGCGCGGGTGTCACGATGACGACGGCACTGGCCTCGCTGCTGTCCGGCCGCCTGGTCCGTACGGATGTGGCCATGACGGGCGAGGTGTCGCTCACCGGCCGGGTGCTCCCGATCGGCGGCGTCAAGCAGAAGCTGCTCGCCGCGCACCGGGCGGGAGTCACCACGGTGATCATCCCGAAGCGCAACGAGGCCGACCTGGACGACGTCCCGGCCGAGGTCCTGGAGAAGCTCGACGTCCACGCGGTGACCGACGTCCGCCAGGTCCTGGAACTGGCGCTCGCACCGGCGACCAGCGGCGCGGTGACGGAGGTTCCGGTGGCGGCGTGACGGACGCCACCGGTCAGGGAAGGCCCGGGGTCCTCTTCGTGAGGGGCCCGGGCCTTCGGCGTACCTGCGGAGCGTGCAGATCAGCCGTTGGCCAGGGCCACCACGCGGTCGAGGGCGCCGTTGAACCTGTTGTGGTCGCCGACCGTCGGGCCGGAGGAGGTGTACTGCCACATCGTGTAGTAGCTCCAGCCCGCCGGCAGAGTGCCCACCGCCGAGGCGTAGCGGGCGATCCACAGGGGGTTGGCGGCGGCGAAACCGGCGTAGTCGCCGGTGCACTGGGTCCACCAGCTGGTGGCCGTGTAGATGACGGCGTCCCGGCCGGTACGGGCCCTGTACTGGTTCAGGAAGTCCCGGATCCAGGTGACCATCGCGCTCTGCGTCTTGCCGTAGCAGGCCGCCCCGTACGGGTTCCACTCGATGTCGAGCGCGCCCGGCAGCGTCCTGCCGTCCCGCGACCAGCCGCCGCCGTGGTCCACGAAGTAGTTGGCCTGCGCGGCACCGCCCGTCGTGTCGGGGGTCGCGAAGTGGTACGCGCCGCGGACCATGCCGACGTTGTACGAGCCGTTGTACTGCTGCGCGAAATAGGGGTTCGTGTAGTACGTCCCCTCGGTGGCCTTCACGTAGGCCCATCTGACCCCGCTGCTCCACAGGGTCGACCAGGCGACGTTGCCCTGGTGGCTGCTGACGTCCACGCCCTCCGTCTGCGCGGCGTCACCGGGGGTCGGCAGACCGCCCTGGCCGTCGTGCGGGATGACGCCCATGCCCATGTGGGCGGAGCCGCGGGGCGGGACGTCGGCCGCGCGGACGGGATGGGCGAGGAGCAGGGAGAAGGCGAGGAGCAGGACGCACACCGCGCAGGGGCGCGTCCTGGGGAGGCGCGTCCGGTGGGGGGCGGCCGCGTGCGGGGGGTGGGACGTTCCGGATCTGTGCACGGACATGTGCGTGCCTCCGCATACTCGGTGGTGCCCGTGGGGGCGGGGTTGGCGTGGGCATGCCATGAGGTACTGGTTGAAGACGCTACGCACCGGGACGACGGGCGGGGAAGGGGGGCCGGAAGCTGCCGTTGGTCTATTCCTGCGAAATACTGGCCGAGCTGCGGCAATGGCGGTCTTTGACGGAAACTTTCAGGATCGGGAAACCGGGTCATGGGTGCTGACGTGCACGAGGGCGGTAACGATGACGGGGGCCGGACGCGAACCGGCGGCCCGGGAAATGGTGTGGACCAGGGCGCCGTGGATCAGGAGTTCCTGGCGCTGGAGCGGGAGTTGACCGTCCTCCTGCGGCGGGCCCGGGCCTCCTCCGGGGAGATGGTGCGTGCGGTCCATCCCGACCTGGAGTCCTCCGCGTACGGGCTTCTCGTGCGGCTCGAGGAGCGGGGGCGGCAGCGGGCGACCGAGCTCGCCGCGTACATCGGGGTGGGCAAGGCGACGATGTCCCGGCAGTTGCGGGCGCTCGAGGAGCTCGGGCTCGTCGCCCGGGAGCCGGATCCCGCGGATGGGCGGGCCTGGCTCGTTCATCTCACGGAGGTGGGGCGGGAGCGGTTCCGGACTGTGCGGGATGCTCGGCGGGCGCGGTATGTGAGTGAGCTTGCCAGCTGGGATCGGGGGGAAGTGGCTGAGCTTGCGCGGTTGTTGCAGCGGTTGAATCGGGGGGTGGGGGGCTGAAACGGGCTGCCGCCCGGGGTGGGTTGTTCGTCGGGTGCGGGTTCGTTGTGGCTGGTCGCGCAGTTCCCCGCGCCCCTCAAGAGATTGCGCCGTTCCCCGCGCCCCTGAAATGACTGCGCAGTTCCCCGCGCCCCCAAAGGTTGCGCAGTTCCCCGCGCCCCTAAAAAGATTGCGCCGTTCCCCGCGCCCCCGGAACGACTGCGCCGTTCCCCGCGCCCCTTAAAGACTGCGCCGTTCCCCCGCGCCCCCTTGAAGCAGCTTTGTCTCTGTCAAAGGTGTACGTGTACGACCGTTGCGTCGTCGTGGGTTTTGGAGGTGGGGTGGGGGGTTTTGGTCTTGGCTGCCAGTTCCAGGGTTCTCACCTGGTTGATCAGGTGTTCGGCTCCCTTCTTGTGGATCAGGGTGAAGAGGTCCGTCCAGGTGCCCTGGGCGAACTTCTCCACCCAGCGGGTCGCGCCGTCCGTGAGGGCGGTGAGGGTGCGGACCTCGGGGCGGGGGAGGGTGCCCGTGACGGCGCGGAGCGCGACCGCGGGGTCCGCCGCGGCCGTGAAGAAGCCGCCCTCCTTGTTGCGCAGGGTCGCGTCGGTCGCGGCGTGCGAGGTCAGCGTGGCGCGCGGGACCAGGGAGAGGCGGTCGTCGAGGACGGCGGTGACCGTGCCGGCGGGGGACTCGACGAGGAGCACCGAGTCCGAGAGGACCAGGTACTCCACGCACTCCGGCGACCAGCGGGCCAGCACCACGGTGGCCTGAGGCGTACGCGGGTGAGAAAGGTCACAGGTCGTCCGATGTGCGTCCGCGGTACGCGTGATCGCCTGCGCCAGGACCTCCGTGAGCGTCAGATCTCGCCGTGAAACGGACAGTTCACCCAGTGCGCCGCCGAGCCGTGCGGTGAACCAGGGGACGGAATGCAGACAGCCGTGGTCGGTCGCGGGAGGCGTCACGCCGTCCAGGACGACGATCGAACCGCCTTGTCCGGAAGCCGGAAGTCCTACTGACGCGTAGTCCTCGTCGGGGCGGGCGGGGTCACCGGGTACCGAGATCAGTTCCGAGCGCATCCGGCCAGTCTGCACGAGCCCTTCACAAGCTTCGCCAAAGGCGGGCAACTGTCGTGCAATTGACCGGGACCAGCAGGTCAGACGCCTGTTTTGCGATGAATCCCCGACTCCTGTGAAGCGTGGCGGCGCATCTTGCCATCGGTCGCGGTGGACGTCCAACCGGCCTGCCGCGCAGGGGTGTCGCATGCGCCAGGGGAACTTGCCGGTCCGCTCCCCGGCGATGTTCACTCCTTCGTGTGGCGGGTCAGGCGATGCGCGACCACTGCCCACCGGCACTGGGAGGGTCGGGAGCCGTACCGGGACGACACGCGAGTTGACGGTTCGTCACCCGGGCCCATGGGGACACGAGTCAAGAATGTGAGCACCGGTGCAGAAAATGCGGCCTCGGCGCAAAGGCAGGCAGTCGGCCTCGGGTGAAGCCTCCGGGCACCCGCCGAACTCACCCGCACCGCAGAACACTCCGGACCCCGCTGGACGCGGCCGTCCCGCGCACGTGCGCAGCCGGCTGATCGTCGCCGTCGCCGTCGTGGCAGCCGCGATCGCCGGAGCGGGCGCTCCGTCCGTGATCACCGCCTCCGGGGAGCTGAACGACTCCCAGAACCTGGTGACGTCCGCCGAGCGGACCCGGGACGCGCTGGCCCTCGCCCACTCGCTGGCCGACGAACGCGACGAGGTGACCTCCTACCTCGCGGCCGGCCGGCCCAAGGGCGAAGGCCCCTCGGAGCGCCGCAGCGCCCGCGTGGACCGCCAGGTGGACGAGCTGCGCGTCGACGCGGTGGAGACGGACGCCCCGGCGGCCTTCCTGGAGACGCTCGACGGCATCGCCGCCGTCCGCAGGTCGGCGCTCACCGGAGAGAGCAGTGCTCTCGAAGCGCATCGGGCGTACTCGACCGCCCTCACCGAACTGCACGCACTCGCCGAGGAACTGGCCGAGGACCTCCCGCCCCGCGCGGGCTCCGGCGCGCACGCCCTCGCCGACCTCGACACCGCCGTCCAGCAGGCCGCCGCGACCCGCGGCCTGCTCCTCGCGGCACTGAACGTGCCCACCAGCACGCAGACCACCACCGACCCGATCACGGGCCTGCCCACGACGACCACCACGTCGTCGGCGGCCGCGACCAAGCAGCGCGACGCGCTCACCGCCGCGGCCCAGCAGGCCAACGTCCGCGAGCAGGCCGCCCTGGCCGACTTCGGCGGCACGGCACCGAAGGCGGACCGCGCCTCGTACGACTCCACGGTCACCGGGCCCGACGTCACGGCCGCCGAGAAGTACCTCGCCGCCCTGGCCGACCAGCCGACCCTCTCCGACTCCGAACTGACCACCGGCACCAAGAAACTGGACGCGGCGCTCTCCGCCCGCGTCGAGCTGATGCGCGGAGTCGAGGCGTCCCTCAACACGAAGCGCGTCAAGGACCTGGCCGCGCTGCGCGACGACGACGTCACCGCGCTGGAGATCCGCGTCGCGGTCCTCGGCGCGCTGATGCTGCTCGCCGTCGGTGTCTCCACGGGGATGGCCCGGTCGCTCACGCGCCCGCTGTCCGTCCTGCGCCGCGGCTCCGCGCGCCTCGCCGCCGAACCCGGCACCGGGGACCCCGTCAAGTTCACCGGCCGCAACGACGAGTTCGCGCAGGTCGTGCGCTCCGTCAACACGCTCCACGCGCACGCCGTCGCCCTCACCGAACGTCTCGCCACCCTGGAGGGCGACCGCAAGCACCTCATCGGCCAGCGCCAGAAGATGGCCGACGAGCGCGACCGGTTCCGTACCGAACTCGCCGAGGCGGCCGCCCACCTGGAGCAGGTGCGGCAGAGCATCCACGGCACCTTCGTCAGCCTGGCCCTGCGCACCCTGGGCCTGGTCGAGCGGCAGCTCGGTGTCATCGAGGGCCTGGAGGAGCGCGAGCAGGACCCCGAGCGCCTCGCGACCCTCTTCCGGCTCGACCACTTCGCCACCGTCATGCGCCGCCACAGCGAGAACCTGCTGGTCCTCGCGGGCGCCGAGCACGGCCACCAGCACCCCGGGCCCGTCCCGCTGGTCGACGTCGTCCGGGCCGCCGTCAGCGAGGTCGAACGGTACGAGCGGGTCCGTATCTCCGCGCTGCCGCCGCACGCGCACCTCGTCGGGTTCGCGGCGGACGACGTCAGCCACCTGGTGGCCGAACTCCTGGAGAACGCCTCGTCGTTCTCGCCGCCCGACATCCCCGTCGAGGTGTCCGGCTGGCTCCTGGAGAGCGGCGAGGTCATGCTCTCCGTCCAGGACGAGGGCATCGGCATGACCAGCGGGCGGCTCGACCGGCTCAACACGCGTCTGTCGGCCTTCGATCCGGAGGACCCGTACGACGAGGAGAGCGGCGAGGGACTCGGGCTCGGCCTGTACGTGGTGGCCCGGCTCGCCCACCGGCACGGCGTTCGGGTGCAGTTGCGCGAGCAGAAGCAGGGCGGTGTCACGGCCGTCGTGGTCCTGCCCAAGGCCCTGCTCGCCGCCGCGCCCGCCGTGGCGGTCCCCCAGACGACCACCGCCCGCACCACGGCCGGGGCCGCCGCCCCGGTGTCCCTCCCGGGTGCGGACGCCGAGGTCAACTCCAACGTCCTGTACGGCCGCCAGGGCCGCGACCCGCTGATCGAGGCGGCGGAGGACACCCTGCGGGAGGCCGGCGACGCCGAGACGGCTGCCGCCGAGCCCGCTGACGACGCGGAGCCCGCGGAACCGTCCGAGTCCGCGCAACAGTCCGAATCCTCGGAACCGTCCGAGTCCGCCCCGGTCCGGTCCGCCGGTCCCGAGACCACCATGGTCCTGATGGCGCCGGTGCCGCCGGAGGACCAGCCGGCCGAGGGCGGGGCCGAGAGCGGAGCCGCGGCCCGCGAGGCCGCAGCCGCCGCCCCGTCGGACACCCCGGCGATCCGGCTCCCCGCCCAGGCCACCCCGGACCAGCGCGGCACCGAGCACCGCACCACGGACCACCGCGGCACCGACCCGTACGCCATAGGTCCCGACGCCCACGAGCGGGTTCCCGACGGGCCGCAGGGGGCATCTGCCTCCTCGGAGCTGCCCGAGCTGTCCGAGCCGTCGGAGCGGGTCACCGACAAGGGGCTGCCCAAGCGCACCCCGAGGATCTCCGCCCCCGCGCCGGCCGCCGGCCCGCGCAGGACGTCCGTCGACGCCGAGGCGCTGCGCCGCCGCCTCGGCGGATTCCACCGGGGGGCCAGCGAAGGCCGCCGCGATGTCGAGGCGGAGATCGCCGAACAGACGTCGGAGCTGCAGGCGCCCGCCGCACATGCCGTAGAAACCAAGGGGGACACCGTCGAGGAGGCAAGCAGTTGACCGCGTCCAGTACCTTCGGACTGAGCCATGAAGCCCGCAATCTGCACTGGCTGCTGACGAACCTCGTCGAGGAGGTGCCGGGCCTCCTGTCGGTCGCGGTGGTCTCCTCAGACGGCCTGTTGCTGCTCTCCTCCGACCCCGGGAGGAACGCGGAGGCACGGCAGAGCGGCGGGAGACCCACGGGCCCCCGCGGCTCCGCGGCGGACCTGGCCACCATCGTCTCCGGCATCGGCAGCCTCGCCATCGGCGCCGCCAAGCTGATGGACGGCGGCACCGTCAAACAGACGATGGTCGCGATGGAGGACGGCGGGCTCTTCGTCATGTCGATCAGCGACGGTTCGCTGCTCGGCGTGCACGGCTCCCCGGACTGCGACATGAGCGTCGTGGCGTACCACATGGCGCTCTTCGTGGGCCGTGCGGGACACGTGCTGACTCCCGAACTCCGCAGCGAGCTGCGCCGGTCACTCGCCGACACGACGATGGAGACGGCCAAGTGAGCGACGCGAGCGGCACGCCCGGAACGCCCAGGCTGCCGGTCCGCGGCGGCGACCGGAAGCCCGCCCGCGTGCGCCCCTACTCGCTCACCGGCGGCCGTACGCGCTTCGGGCACGTGCTGCTCGTCGAGACGTTCGTGGCGGCACTGGAGGCCCCGGAGGAGCGCCGCGAACTGGAGAATGGTTCACTCTCCACCCGGGTGATGCCGGAGATGAGGGCCATCGTCGAACTCTGCCGCCGGATGCGTACGGTGGCCGAGGTCGCGGCCCTCCTGAAGATGCCCCTCGGTGTGGTCCGGGTGCTCATCAGCGACCTGGCGGACCAGGGCAAGATCCGTGTGTACGGAACAGGTCACGGCCCGGGACAGCCGGACCGTGCTCTGCTGGAAAGGGTGCTGAGTGGACTCCGTCGTCTCTGACGTCTCCCGCGTCTCGGATGTCTCCCGATCGTCCGGCTTCCCCGAAGTCGTGGAGCCCGACGAGGAGTTGAAAGCGTGGCAGAAGGATCGGACGCGCGCGCCGATCGCCACGAAGATCGTGGTGGCGGGTGGCTTCGGGGTGGGCAAGACCACCCTCGTCACCGCCGTCTCCGAGATCACGCCCCTTGAGACGGAGGCGCTGATGACCCGGGCGAGCGAGGGCACCGACGACCTCAGCGCGACTCCGGGGAAGACCACCACCACCGTGGCCATGGACTTCGGCCGCATCACGCTCGACGACGACCTGGTGCTGTACCTGTTCGGTACGCCGGGGCAGCAGCGGTTCTGGTTCATGTGGGACGACCTGGTGCGCGGGGCGATAGGCGCCGTGGTCCTCGCCGACACCCGCAGGCTGAAGGACTGCTGGCCGGCGCTCGACTACTTCGAGAGCTGCGGGCTGCCGTACGTCGTCGCCGTCAACCACTTCGACGGCAGCGAGCGGTTCGATCCGGACGACGTGCGGGAGGCCCTCACGATCTCCCGGCACATACCTGTCATGATCATGGACGCGCGGCGCAGGATCTCCGTCATCGAGAGCCTGCTGGCGCTGGTGGGCCACGCGCTCGACGCCAGTCCCGCATAGGCGGACCCACCCGGCGCCGGCCCCCGAGCACAATGCACGCACAGTGAGGACCAGCATGCGGAAGATACTCGTCGTCGGAGCCGGCCAGTCCGGACTCCAGCTCGCCCTCGGACTCCAGTCGAACGGGTACGAGGTCACCCTGATGTCCAACCGGACGGCGGACGAGATCCGCACCGGCCGCGTCATGTCGACCCAGTGCATGTTCCACACGGCACTGCAGCACGAGCGCGATCTCCAGCTGAACTTCTGGGAGTCCCAGGCCCCGAAGATCGAAGGACTCGGCGTCTCGGTCGCGGCCCCCGGCTCCTTCGACCCGGGTCCCTCGCAGCGCGCCATCGACTGGGTCGGCAGGTTCGACGGGTACGCGCAGTCGGTCGACCAGCGCGTGAAGATGGCGGGTTGGATGGAGACCTTCGCGCAGCGGGGCGGCCAGCTCGTCATCCACGGCGCCGCGGTGTCCGACCTCGACTACTTCGCCCGTACGTACGACCTGGTCCTCGTCTCGGCGGGCAAGGGGGAACTGGTGTCGATGTTCGGCCGCGACGCCTCGCGCTCCCCGTACGCGGAGCCGCAGCGCGCGCTGGCCGTCGCGTACGTGCACGGGCTGGGCCCGCGGCCCGAGCACCCGGAGTTCGACGCGGTCCGCTGCAACCTCGTGCCGGGCGTCGGCGAACTCTTCGTCATGCCGACGTTCACCCTGTCCGGCCGTGCGGACATTCTCTTCTGGGAGGGCATACCCGGCGGCCCGCTGGACGTCTTCCAGGGCGTGAAGGACCCGGCCGAGCACCTCTCCCTGACCCTGGAACTCATGGAGCGGTTCACGCCGTGGGAGTACGCCAGGGCGACCAAGGTCGAACTCACCGACGCGGGCGGCACGCTGGCCGGACGCTATGCGCCCACCGTCCGCAACCCCGTCGGCCGGCTCCCCGGCGGCGGCCTGGTCCTCGGCGTCGCCGACGTGGTCGTGGCGAACGACCCGATCACCGGCCAGGGCTCCAACTCGGCGTCGAAGTGCGCGGCCTCGTACCTGGACTCGATCCTCGGCCACGGTGACAAGGAGTTCGACGAGGCATGGATGCGTGCCACCTTCGAACGCTACTGGGACACCGCGCAGCACGTCACGAAGTGGACGAACGCGATGCTCGGCCCGCCGCCGGAGCACGTCCTGAACCTGATCGGCGCGGCAGGCCAGCTCCCGCCGGTGGCGGACCGCTTCGCCAACGGCTTCAACGACCCGTCGGACTTCGAGAACTTCTTCTACGACCCGGAGAAGACGGACGCGTACCTGGCCTCCGTGGCGGGTGGCTGAGGAGCGCCTGTACCCGCTGCGCCGTCGTGGCCGGTCGCGCGGTTCCCCGCGCCCCTTCGGGGGCGCCGCCCTCGGGGTGCCTACGGGGTGTCGGCGCTGTAGCCCTCGTCCGAGCCGTCCGTCGCGTTCTCGGGGAGCCTCGGCGGTGTGAACCGCCGCAGGGGTTTCCCGGACGGGTCCGGGCGGACCGCGCCCAGGATCGGGTTGGCCGCGATCGGGGAGACCTTGATCCTCGCTCCCGGGCGCGGGGCCTGGACGACCATGCCGTCGCCCAGGTACATCGCCACATGGGTGGCCTTGGGGAAGTAGATCACCAAATCGCCGGGGCGCAGGTCGGGCAGGGCGATGCGGGGCAGCCGGGCCCACTGTTCCTGGCTGGTGCGGGGGATGGGCCGGCCCGCGGCGTCCCACGCCCGGGAGGTGAGCCCCGAGCAGTCGTAGGCGTCCGGGCCCTCGGCGCCCCACTCGTACGGTTTGCCGATCTGGTCCACGGCGTAGCGCAGGGCCGCGTTCCCTGCCCGGGAGGGGCGGCGCGTGCTGCTGAGCGCGCCCGACGCCACCAGCTCGTCCTGTGCCTCGGCCACCCCGGCCTCCTCCAGCTCGGCCACCTCGGCGAGCTGTTCCTCGGTGAGGGAGGCGAGCAGTTCCTCGACGTCCTTCAGGCGCTTCCGCACGAGGTCGCGGTCCTTCTTCTGCCGTTCGGCGAGGGCGAGTTGGCCGTCCAGGGCGGTACGGGCCCGGCGGGCCAGGCCGCCGGTCCGCCGTTCGGCGGCCGCCAGCCGCTCCACCGTGCCCGCCCGTTCCTTCGACACCTGCCGGATCACATGGCCCTGGTCGAGCGCGTGCTGCGGATCACGGGCGAGCAGCAGCCGTACGTACGAGGAGATCTCGCTCCTGCCCTGGTACTGCTGCCGGGCGAGCCGTCCCGCCGCGCCGCGGCTGTCCCGCAGCGAGACCCGGGCCGCCGCGAGTCGGCGGTTGAGCTTCGCGACCTCGGCCCGCCGCCGTTCCAGCCGCTCCTCGGTCGCGTTGTACGTCTCGGTGGCCTCCTCGGCCGCACGGTAGAGCCGCTGGAGATCGGTCAGCAGTTCGGCCACGGACCGCTCGCCCGGTCCGGGGGCCGCCGCGGCCGGTGCGGGTGCGGGCACGAGGAGCGCGCCGACCGCGACCGCCGCCGTACAGGCCAGTCGCCCGAGCCTTCCTGACACGTCATCACCTCCGGTGCGGGGCGGCACGTCCGCTCCCGCGCACCGAGCATCGGACGCCTTCGCGGGCCGCGCGCGCCGGCCGTGGGCGGTCCGGCCCAACGAGGTCACCCGTGGGTGTCTCCCGGCCGGCCGTCCGGCGTGGCGTCTGGCGTGCCGTCCGGCGCCGGGTGCTGTACGGGGTCCTGTACGGGGTCCGGCTTCGACCACGGCCACCTCAGCCTGCCGGCCCGGCCCGTGGGGTCGTAGGCGTACTTCCACCCCTGGTGCAGGCCGAGCCGTCCGCCGCCCGTGCCCGCCTGCACCCGCAGGTAGACGAGAACCGTGGGCGGGCCGCCCGCCGCGTCCGGCACCGGGACCCGGTACACCTTCGGCGGGTGCCCGGTCGGGCCGAGCAGGACCGGCAGCACCCGGCCGTCCAGCGGGCCGCCCTCGAAAGGGGTGTCTTCGCTCTTCACCGCGTCAGTGTCTCAGTGCCGCGGCGCCCCGGCCGACGCCCGGCCGAGGGGCGGGCGTGCCGCTAGAGCAGGTGTGCCGCGTCGCTCACCACGGGCAGCACCCGGCGGGCCAGCGAACCCATCGGACCGTCCGCGGACTCCAGCGTCACCGCGGCCCGCACGACGTGCGCGGTCTGTTCGTCGCGGGCGGCGGTCGCCACGAGGCACGCCACGAACTGCTCGACGAGCCAGTCGCGCAACTCGTCCAGCGGGGGTTCCTTCTCCTCGTCCAGCCAGATCAGCGAGGCCGCCTCGACGGCCGTGATCCACATCCGGACGGTCATCCGCAGCCGGGGGCCCGGCTCCTCCGTGTCCAGGTGGCTGAGGATGTGCTCGGCGGCGGCCCGTCGTACGCCGTCCACGATGGCCGTGGTCCTCGATGTCTCCACCACGCTGCCGCCCTGGAGCAGCGCGCTGAAACCCGCGTCGTGCTGGTCCACGAAGGCGAGATAGCGGTCCAGCGCGTTGGCGAGCCGGCGGGTGAGGGGGCCGTCCGGCGGCTCGGCGAAGCAGTGCTCCAGTTCCTCGGCGGCCGACCGCAGGGCCGCCTCGTACAACTGCTGCTTGCCGCCGGGGAAGTAGCGGTAGACCAGCGGGCGTGAGACGCCCGCCGCCTCCGCCACGTCGTCCAGGGAGATGTCCTCCGGTGCCCGTACCGCGAACAGGGACAGCGCGGCGTCGAGGAGCTGACTGCGTCGCTCCTCGACGCTCAGGCGTCGGTATGCGCGGGTGGGGGCGGGCGAGGTCATGTCTCGCAGCGTAGCCCGTCCCGGGGGGGTGGGGGTGGGGTGGGAGTTGGCCGGGGTCTGTGGGTGGGTGCGGGTTCGGTGGGGGCTGGTCGCGCAGTTCCCCGCGCCCCTCTGGAGGGACAGGGGCGCAGCCCCCTGTCCCTCCAGAGGGGCGCCGCCCTGTCCTTCCGGGGGGCCGCTGTGGGGGGCTCAGGCCAGTAGGCCCGAGGACTTCCAGAGGCGGCGGCCCGTGCCCCTCAGGACGCCTATGTCGTCCAGGAAGTCGGTCAGGCGCTTGGAGCCCGTCTGCATGACCTCGCGGCGGTGGCCGCTCGCCTTCACCTGGGCCAGCGCCTCGCGGCGGTCGAGGCCGATGTTCGTGTAGACGTCGGGGTTGACGAAGGCGACCGAGAAGACGCGGGCGAACTCACCGGAGGTGATCCGGGTGAACTCCTGCGACCAGCGCGGCGCGGTCACCATCTGGCGGCGCAGTTCCTCCCGCGCGTACCGGACGTGCCGTGCCTCCTCCACCACGTGGATCCGCGTCACACCCCGGACCAGGGTCTGCACCCGCTCGTCCGGGAACGTCAGCCGCTGCATCCAGTCGAGCACCTCCTCGCCGAGCAGCGTGGCGGTGAACGAACCGGGCGTCGTGGAGATCGTCTTGAAGAAGCGGCCCAGGTTCTGGTGCGCCCGGCTCACCGGGTAGTGGGGCGTCCCGCTGCGGCTGATCAGCCGGGCGAACATCTTCGAGTGCCGGCACTCGTCCTCGATCTCGGTCAGCGCGTAGCGCACGTGCGCGCTGGTCGCCGGCTTGTCGTAGATGTGCCGTACCAGCAGCTGCATCAGGATGATCTCGAACCAGATCCCCAGCGAGGCGAGTGCCGCGGCCTCGTGCTGGGAGAGCAGGATCCGCTGCTCCTCGCTCATCCGCTTCCACAGCGGGGTGTCGTAGAGCGACACCAGCTCCGGCGGCCAGAACCACTTGCCCTCCTCGAAGGGCGCGTCCCAGTCCAGCTCCTTGTCCGGGTCGAAGGAGTGCTTCGCGGAGGAGTCGAGCAGCCGCTCGGCCACCTGCTCCCGGTCCTTGAGCAGGCCGAGCGCGTCGCGCAGACCCTCGATGGCGCTGTCCTCCGTCACGGTCGTCATGGCTGTGCCCACCTTGTCGTACCTCGTCGTACCGAGAGTGATCGGGAAATGAGTCGGGATGAGTTGGGAATGAGTCGGGAAACGCGTGGCGGATGATCGGGGTTACCGCCGGTCACGTCTTATGAGACTGCTTGTCAGCAAGCTCGTCAATCCCTTCCGCGCAACTTGTTGACCCTCCGACCGACACGTGTGAGCCTGCGAGACATGCCGACCTACGACCTGTACGCCATGGACCCCGGAGCTCCCCTCTGGCAGGTGCCCGCTACCGGCGCGGCACGGTTCAGCTGGGAGTACGACGAAGGACGCGAGCGCCTGCTGGCCCTGTACCAGAAGGGCAAGGACAAGCAGTGGGACGGTCAGAAGCGGATCGCGTGGGACCTGGAGGTGGACCCCTACGATCCGCTCGGTACGCCCGACGAGGCCATCTCGCTCTACGGCACCCCGTACTGGGCGAAGATGAACGACCGCGAGAAGGGCGAACTGCGCCGGCACTACGCCTCGTGGCAGTTCAGCCAGTTCCTCCACGGCGAGCAGGGCGCCATGGTCTGCGCGGCCCGCATCGTCGAGTCCGTGCCCGACCTGGACGCCAAGCTGTACTCGGCGACCCAGACGATGGACGAGGCACGGCACGCGGAGATCTACACGCGCTTCCTGCACGAGAAGATCGGGATGCTCTACCCCGTCAACGACAATCTGCAGGCGCTGCTCGGCGACACCCTGCGCGACTCGCGCTGGGACATGCCCTACCTCGGTATGCAGGTCCTCATCGAAGGGCTGGCCCTCGCCGCGTTCGGCCTGCTCAGGGACACCACGGACAAGCCGCTGCCGAAGCAGATCCTCGCCTACATCATGCAGGACGAGGCCCGTCACGTGGCCTTCGGCCGCATGGCGCTGCGCGACTACTACAGGCAGCTCTCCGACGCCGAACGCCGCGAGCGCGAGGACTTCGTCATCGAGGGCTGCTACCTGATGCGCGACCGGCTGCGCGGCGTCGAGGTCCTGGAGAACTTCGGCATCCCGACGGCGGAGGCGGAGGAGTACAGCGAGCGGTCCGAGTTCCTCGCCATCTTCCGGCAGTTGCTGTTCTCCCGCATCGTCCCCTGCGTCAAGGACATCGGCCTGTGGGGCAAACGCCTCCAGCAGGCGTACGTCGACATGGGCGTCTTCGACATGGGCAACACCAACCTCGACCTCCTCATGGCCCAGGACGAGGAAGTCGCCGAGAAGCTCGACGCGGAACGCTTCGCGGCGGAGGAGGAGGCACGGGTCGCGGAGGTCGGCGAGGCGATCCGGGCGGGCGCGGAGTCCTAGGTCCCGCGCCGCCAGGTACCGGGGCCCGCACCGCCCAGGTCGCTGGAGCCCGCGCCGCCTAGACCGGCACCTCAGTTCGGGGAGCGTCCGGACCTCCCCGGCGGCCTGCGACGGGGGCTGCGACAAGGACGGCGACGGAGACGGCGTGGGCAGCGCCTCGCCGGGGCCGGGCGGGAACGACGTCGGCAGGGTGAACGCGTACGCCGTGGCCCCGTGCGCCCGCAGATGCAGCAGGCGCTCCTCCGCCTCGGCCACCGTGGGCCGGTGCCCGGCCGGCCCCCACCACAGGGCTGTCATCGCCTGCCGGATCCGCTCGAACCACTCGTTCCCGCGCGACAGCAGTTCCCGGTGCTGCCCCGGTACATGAAGGCGGTGAGGGCGTCGGTGTCCCGCCACACCGTGAGATGTTCACCTGGGCGAGTTCGTGGGCGGGTTCGTGCGCGGGCTCGTCGGCGGGCTCGTGACCGGTTTCGTACGCGGTTGCGGGCTGAGTCATGACCGAACGCCAGGTCGGGCGGCGGCGGGCACACCACCCCCGTCTCACCGGTCGAGCACAGCCTCCATCACGGCCCGGGCGACCGGTGCCGCGTCCCCGCCGCCGCTGATGTCACCCCGGTCCGCCGCCGCGTCCTCGACGACGACCGCGACGGCCACCGCCGGTTCCATCGAGCCCTCGGCCCGGGCCCACGAGATGAACCAGGCGTACGGCGTACCGGAGTTGTGGATGCCGTGCTGGGCCGTGCCCGACTTGCCGCCGACCGTGGCGCCGGGGATGGCGGCGTTCTTGCCGGTCCCCCTCTCCACGACATCCGTCATCAGCTCGCGCAACCGCACGGCCGTGGCGGGGTTCATGGCCTGGCGGTGGGTCCGCTGCCCCGTGGCGAACACCGTGTCGCCGTCGTCCGTGGTCGTCCGCTCCACCAGATGCGGCGTACGCACCGAGCCGTGGTTGGCGACGGCCGCGGCGACCATCGCCATCTGCAGGGGCGTGGCCCGGGTGTTGTACTGGCCGATGGAGGAGAGCGCGAGCTGCGCCTCGTCCACCCGGGCGTCGAAGGTGCTGGGCGAGACCAGGAAGGGGATTCGCAGCTTCCGGTCGTTGAAGCCGAACCCGGCCGCCCCGGTTCGCATCGCGCTCCGGCCCACCTCCACGCCGAGCCGGGCGAAGACCGTGTTGCACGACCACTGGAAGGCATGGCGCAGCGACGCGTTCTCGCAGCCCTCGACCTCGTTCGTCAGCCGCGTCGAACTGCCCGGCAGCCGGTACGGGTCGGGGGCGCCGGTGGGCTCGTCCACATCGCGCACCACACCCGAGTCCAGGGCCGCCGCCGCGGTGACCACCTTGAAGGTCGAACCCGGGGGATACGTCTGCCGCACCGCCCGGTTGAGCATCGGCCGGTCCGCCGCACCGTTCAGCCGCGCCCACGCCCTGGCCACCCCGGAGTCCGTCCCCGAGAGCTCCTCGGGGTCGTAGGACGGGGTGGAGACGAGCGCCAGGATGCGGCCGGTGGCCGGTTCGAGCGCGGCCACCGCGCCGCGCCGGGAGCCGAGCCCGGCGTACGCCGCCCGCTGCGCCGCCGCGTCCAGGGTCGTGACCACGTGCCCGCCGGGGTTACGGGCCCGGGTGAGGTCGTTCCACAGCGGGAGCGGTGAGAGCCGCGGATCGGTGCCCGACAGCACACCGTCGGCGGCCTCCTCCAGCAGGGCCGTCCCGTACACCTGTGAGGCGAAGCCGGTGACCGGCGCGTACAACGGGCCGTCGCGGTAACTGCGTTCGTAGCGGAACTCCTCGCCCGAGTCCCTGGAGCCGGTGACCGCCCTTCCCTCGACGAGGATGTCGCCGCGCGGCTGGCCGTAACGGGCGATCGTGTGACGGCGGTTGGCCGGGTTCTCGTCGTACTGGCGGGCCTGGACGATCTGGACGCGGGCGGCGTTCGCCAGGAGGGCGAGCAGGAGGAGCGCGCAGAAGGCGGCGGCGTGCCGGATGTACCGGGTCATGGGGCGGCCGTTGCCCGTCATGGCGCGGCACCTCCTCCTGGCTGTGCCCCTGTCTGTTCCTGTGTCGGTTCCGGCTCCTCCTCGGACCGGCCGCGTGCCGAGTCGCTGAGACGGATCAGCAGGGCCACGATGATCCAGTTGGTGACGACCGACGAACCGCCCTGCGCGAGGAACGGCATGGCTTTGCCGGTCAGCGGGATCAGCCCCGTCACACCGCCCGCGATCACGAAGACCTGGAGCGCGACGATCGAGGCGAGCCCGACCGCGAGCAGCCGGCCGAAGGGGTCGCGCACGGCGAGGCCCGCCCGGATGCCGCGCTCGACCAGCAGCCCGTACAGGATGAAGAGCGCGGAGAGGCCGGCCAGACCCAGTTCCTCGCCCGCCGTGGCCAGGATGAAGTCCGACTTGACGGCGAAGCCGATGAGGACCGAGTGGCCGAGGCCGAGCCCCGTGCCGAGGAAGCCGCCGGCGGCGAACGCGAAGAGGGACTGGGCGAGTTGGTTGGGGCCCCGGCCCGCCTCGATCGACGCGAACGGGTGCAGCCAGTCCTCGACCCTGCTGTGCACGTGCGGCTCCAGCCAGCCGACGGCGCAGGCCCCGCACGCCGCCAGCAGGAGCCCCACCGCGATCCAGCCGGTGCGGCCCGTGGCGACGTACAGCAGGATCACGAAGAGGCCGAAGAAGAGCAGGGACGTGCCGAGGTCCCGCTCCAGGACCAGCACGCCGACGCTCAGCAGCCAGACCGTGAGGATCGGGCCGAGCACCCGCCCGGTGGGCAGTTGGAGCAGCCACAGGCGCCGGCCGGTGTACGCGAGGGCGTTGCGGTTGGCGGCGAGGTAGCCGGCGAAGAACAGCGCGAGCATGACCTTCGCGAACTCACCCGGCTGGAGGGAGAATCCGGCGACCCTGATCCAGATGCGGGCGCCGTTCACCGCGGGGAAGAAGATCGGCAGGACGAGGAGGACCAGCGCGGTGACGACGGACACGTACGTGTAGCGCTGGAGCACCCGGTGGTCGCGCAGCAGCACCACCACCGCGATGAACAGGCCCACGCCCAGCGTCGACCAGACGAGCTGGGCGGGCGCCGCCCGGTCGGCCGGGGTCTCCAGGTCGAGCCGGTGGATCAGGACCAGGCCCAGGCCGTTGAGCAGGACGGCGATCGGCAGCAGCAGCGGATCGGCGCGGGGGGCGCGCAGACGCACCGCGAGGTGGGCGAGGAGCGCGAGCGCACCCAGCCCGGCGCCGTGACCTGCGGCGCCGGGCGGGACGGAGCCGGTCCTGGCGAGTCCGACGTCGCAGTAGCCGTACACGGAGAGCAGGACGGCCAGCACGATGAGGGTGAACTCGATGCCACGGCGCCGGGGGAGGCGTACAACGGGAGCCGGCGGATCCGCCTGCACGGTCGTTCCGGGCGAGAGCATGTCCGGAAGTTAGCAAGCCGGTCGCCCGATGTCCTGTTATGTCGCGACAATCGGGCGGTTCCGGCGCTCCTCAGTCGACGCTCAGCACCAGCGGGGCGACGGGCCGATGTTGTCGATGTAGCGGGCCGCGCCCCAGGCCCAGGTGCCGTCCGCGAGGAGGTACCAGAGGGGGTTGCCCTTGACGCTCTCGCCGGGCGTCTTGCAGAAGATGGAGACGACCTCGCCGTGCGCCGCGTGGCCGATGGCGGCACTGCCGCGGGTCGGCCTGTCGCGCAGGGTCAGGCCGCCGGGCGCGTTGACGCGGCCCTTGTAGTACTTGTGGTGGTGGCCGTCGGTGTGGCCCCAGTCGTCGGTCGCGAGGGCGGGGCTCGCGGCGCCGAGGACGAGCGCGCCACCGGCGGCGGCTATGCAGAGGCGGGTGACAGCGGTACGCAGGGACATGGCGGTCTCCTCCGGAAATGGGGTGACAAGCGGACTAATCGCCACGCTAAGAGCCCACTCCGCCGACCGCCCGCCACACTGAGCCATCGGGATGCCACCCACGACCCCGCGCCCCACACGAGGGCCCCCGAGGACGCGGTCTACTCGCTTCTCGCCTTTCAGGGGCGCGGGGAACTGCGCGACCGGCCACGACGCACCCGCACGGGACCGCGACCCCGTCGACCGGGGGCGCCGGTCGGCCGGCGCGCTCCCCTCCACCGGGCCGCCGTCAGGCAGGACGCCGGCGGCGACGGACGCGGCGCGGCTACTCGGTCAGCTCCTCCAGAAGGCGGGCCGTGGCCAGCCCCGTCTCCAGATACTCCACGAAGAGTTCGTTGTGCAGGGCCCACGGGGAACGCCGGGACCGGATGAGACGGATCCCCTCGTCGGCGGGGTACCCGGCGAGGGCCAGCGCGTGGGCGACGACCAGTCCCGAGCGGTTGTAGCCGTGGTAACAGCGGACCAGCACACGCCGGTCGTCGTCCAGCGCCTCGCGCGCCGTACGGGCCAGCCGTATCACCCCGGCGAGCTGGGTACCGTCCAGCGGCCCGTCCGGAATGGGCCACACATGGTGTTCGACACCCGTGTCGGGCCCGTGACTGGGTAATCGCAGCAGGGTCAGCACCAGGTCGAACTCGTCGTGGACGACGGCGAACTCACGCTCTCCCGACCGGCCCACGTACTCGTGTCCGCCCATCCAGAGGCCGGGCACGATCTCGCTCCACGGGCTGTCCGGGGCCGGCACATCGGGTTGCTTCCTGCGAGCCCGCAACGGCGCCTCCCCCTCCACTGCTCCCAAAGGTAGCCGCCTTCTTGCCCCTGGAGCACCCCGCCTGTTCCCATGGTCGTGGGGTGATGGGGCATGAAGGGACTGCGCGTCGTGCCGACCTGGCGGCACGGTCGGGAACGGCTCTACGTCTGCCGCACCGACGGCAGGAACGTCGCCTGGTACGACAGGGAGGCGGCCCGGGTCAACCTGCTCAGCGAGGAGCGGCGCGAGGAGGTGCTCGACGTGCTCGGACCGTTCCTGACCGGAGCGGTCACCGTCGGCCCGCCACCGGTACCGACCCCCGCCGAGCTCGCGCGGCTCTCGCTGCACCCGGACGACGACCTCGCGCCGAACCGGCCGGGAGAGGCGCTGCAGACCGCACTCGACCACGAGCCGGGCCCGCAGCGCCGGCTGCGGCCCGATCCCCGGCGCCGGGCGCTCGCGGCGGAACTGGCGGTGGGCGAGGCGCTGGACCGGCTGGACGGGGCCGGGTGGCACGCCCTGCACTCGGTGCCGCTGCCCGGCGGGGACCGCATCCACCACCTGGTGATCGGCCCCGGCGGGCTCTTCGCCGTACACACGGTGCACGCCCACAGGCAGCGCGTCCTGGTCGCCGATCCGATGGTCACGGTGGGCCGCAGGGAGGCCCGGCCGGTGCTGCGGCTGGTCCGCGCCGACGCGGACCGCGCCTCGTACGCCCTCACCGCCGAGGTGCACCCCGTACTGGCCTTCTTCGGACCCAGGGACGTGTCGGTGACGGCACCGCTGCGCGAGGTGCGCATCCTGCTGGACACCGATGTGACGTCGCTGGCCCGCTCGGGAGGCGTCCTCAAGCCGGCGGACGTCGAGGCGCTGCACGCCATGGCCCGCGACCGGGGGACCTGGGTGCGGGTCTGAGGTCCGTGGGGTCAGGGGGTACGGTCCGAGGTCCCATGGGGTCAGGGGGTACGGGTCCGAGGTCCCATGGGGTCAGGGGGTACGGGTCCGAGGTCCCGTGAGGTCATGGCCACGGATCTGGGGGTCGGGGCCGGACAGGAGCGGGCCGGGCGCTGTCAGGGCAGTGATCCGGCCCGGCCGGTGTCGAGCAGCGGTTCCAGCAGATCCCCGTGGCGCTCCAGGCGCGGCACGATGTCCTCGGCCCGGAAGGCCAGCTGGGACGGGGTCGCGCAGGACTCGACCTCCTCCCAGGTGACCGGGGCGGAGACCGTGGGCGCGGCGCGGGCCCTGAGCGTGTACGGGGCGGCCGTGGTCTTGCGGGCCGCGTTCTGGCTGAAGTCGACGAAGACCTTGGTGGGCCGCAGGCTGCGGGTCATGCGGTGGATGACCAGGCCGGGGAGATCGGCCTCGGCCTCCACGGCGAGGGCCTTCGCGTACGCGGTGACGTCGGCGGACGGGGTGGGCTCCAGGGCGGCCAGCAGATGCAGGCCTTTGGAGCCGGAGGTCTTCGCGTAGGCGGTCAGGCCGTCCGCCGCGAGGCGTTCGCGCAGCCACAGGGCGACGCGGCAGCACTCCACGATCGTGGCCGGCTCCCCGGGGTCCAGGTCGAGGACCAGACGGTCGGCGAGGTCCGGCGCGTCCGCCCGCCACTGCGGGGTGTGGAACTCGGTGACCAGGTTCGCCGCCCACATCAGGGAGGGCAGGTCCTGGACGAGGACCATGCGCGCCGGGCCCTCCGAACGGGGAACCTCCGTCGTCACGACCCAGTCGGGTGTACCGGGCGGGACGTTCTTGGCGAAGAAGAGCTGGCCGTCGGGTCCGTCCGGATACCGCAGGAACGAGACCGGGCGGTCGTGGAGATGGGGCAGGAGCGCCTCCGCGGCCGTCGCGTAGTAGTGCAGCAGCTCGCCCTTGGTGAAGCCCGTCTCCGGGTGGAGCACCTTCTCCAGGTTGCTCAGGGCGATCCTTCGCCCCTCCACCTGCGTGATCGGCGTCATAAGATGACGATCCCACGTATTGGTGAAGAAACGGGTGAAAGCTACCTGAAGGGTGTCAAACGTGAGATCCATTTGGAACGGTGCCATCTCCTTCGGTCTGGTCAGCATCCCGATCAAGCTGATGAACGCCACGGAGAACCACTCGATCTCCTTCCGGCAGATCCACACCGAGGACGGCGGCCGCATCCGCTACCGCAAGGTGTGTGAGGTGGAGGAGCGCGAGGTGGCGGCGTCGGAGATCGGCAAGGCGTACGAGGACGCCGACGGCACGATGATCCCGATCACGGACGAGGACCTGGCCTCCCTGCCGATCCCGACCGCCCGGACGATCGAGATCGTGGCTTTCGTGCCGGCGGACCGGATCGATCCGCTCCAGATGGACACGGCGTACTACCTCTCGGCGAACGGGGTGCCGGCGGCCAAGCCGTACACCCTGCTGCGTGAGGCCCTGAAGCGCAGTCACAAGGTCGCCATCGCGAAGTTCGCGCTGCGGGGGCGGGAGCGGCTCGGGATGCTGCGGGTCGTCGACGACGTCATCGCCATGCACGGGCTGCTCTGGCCGGACGAGATCCGTGCGTCCGACAGCGTGGCCCCGGACGCGGGTGTCACCGTCCGGGACAAGGAACTCGACCTGGCCGACGCGTTGATGGACACGCTCGGGGAGGTCGACCTCGCCGATCTGCACGACGACTACCGGGAGGCGGTGGAGGAGATGATCGCCGCGAAGGCGTCCGGGGAGGAGGCGCCGTCCGCGCCCTCCGCCGCGAAGTCCGACGGCAAGGTCATCGATCTGATGTCGGCACTGGAGAACAGCGTGCGGCAGGCTCGGGCCGCGCGCGGAGAGGGCTCCGACTCGGGCTCCGACTCCGGCTCCGGCTCCGGCGAGGCCGAGGTGAAGCCGCTCCGGAAGGGGGCGGCCCGGAAGTCGTCCCGGGCCGAGCCCAAGCCGCCTTCCGGGAAGAAGCCGGCGAAGACGGCGGCCGCCAAGAAGACGACCTCTGGGGCCGGGGCGAAGAAGGCTGCGTCGAAGACGGCGTCGACATCGAAGAAGACGGCATCGAAAAAATCCGCGGCCGAAACGAAGAAGGCGACCCCAAGAAAACGAGCCTCGGCCTGACCCCACCCGGGCGCTCGTCCGGCTGCGGACCGTAGGGGCTGACCGCGCAGTTCCCCGCGCCCCTGAAAGGGCGGTTGTCCGACCGCGGGTCGTGGGTGGCCGGTCGCGCAGTTCCCCGCGCCCCTGGCGTACGAGGGTGAGCCTCCGCCCCGTAGCTGACTCCCTGCACAGTCCACCCCGGCACGCGCAGGCGCCCTGAAGGGGTGCGGGGAACGGCGCGAGCAACCCAAGAGCGACCCGCAGCGGATCAACGCTGCCGAGGGGGACCTGCCCACACAGTCCACCCCGTCACCGGCAGGCGCCCTGAAGGGGTGCGGGGAACTGCGCGACCAGCCACCCACAACCCGCACAGGCCCCGTCACGGCAGCAAACCCCCACGCGCGACGTCAAGTTCCCCACGCCTACCGGCAGTCCGGAACCCCGCGTTCACCTTAAGATCATGACCCCGGGCGAGAGGCGGTGGCAGCGAACCATGCCGGACAGCAACGCACCGAGGTGGCTGCGGCCGCTCGGCCCGGAGGTACGGACGCTCCCGGCCGGCGAGTGGTGGGACGCGGTACGGGTCCCACTGGCCACGGGCCTGCGCGTCCTCGAAGACCTGGGCCCACGCACGGGCGCGGTGATCGAGGACGGCTACGGAGGCGTCCTCTACTGGCTCATCCCGCCGGGAACGGCCGCGACCTGGGACGTCCCCGCGGCCCAGATCCTCGGCCCCGGGTCGCACGTGGCGATCCCGCCCAGGCACCGCACGTACGCCCCCGGTCTGCACTGGCGGGTGCCGCCGACGAGAACCCGTCACTGGACGAACCCGGCCACCCTCCACGCCGCCCTGCGCCACACGGCACCCTGACGCGCGGCAGCCTGACGCGCGACCCCCTGACGCGCGGCGCGATATCGATCCCATCGCCCCTGCGGGCCTTCTTGACGCGCCTAAGTTACCGGTAACATCATGGTCCCACAGCGCCGCCGCCGACGCCCGGCCGCGCCGTCGCCCACGCGCGCGGGCCGCCCACGTGCGGGAGCCGTCCACGTACGCGAGCCGCCCACGCGCGTCCGCGCCTCGCCGCGCCCACAGCAGACCAGGCCCCACCGATCCCACTTCCGAGCCGAAGGGAAGCAGCATCCTCATGTCCGCCCTGACCACGTCCTCCGACGGCTTCCTGCTCCACGGAGAGCCGTTCCGGATCATCTCCGGTGCCATGCACTACTTCCGTGTCCACCCCGACCAGTGGGCCGACCGCCTCCGCAAGGCCCGGCTGATGGGCCTCAACACGGTCGAGACGTACGTCCCGTGGAACCTCCACGAGCCCGAGCCCGGCACGCTGGTCCTCGACGGCTTCCTCGACCTGCCCCGCTATCTGCGGCTGGCGGCGGCCGAGGGCCTGCACGTCCTGCTGCGCCCCGGCCCGTACATCTGCGCCGAGTGGGACGGCGGCGGCCTGCCGTCCTGGCTCACCACGGACCCCGGCATCCGGCTGCGCACCAGCGACCCCCGCTTCACCGACGCGCTCGACCGCTACCTCGGCCTGCTGCTGCCCCCGCTCCTGCCGCACCTCGCCGCGTCCGGCGGCCCGGTGATCGCCGTACAGGTGGAGAACGAGTACGGGGCGTACGGCGACGACACCGCGTACCTCGAACACCTCGCCCGGACCCTGCGCACCGCGGGCGTCGAGGAGCTCCTCTTCACCTGCGACCAGGCCGACCCCCGGCACCTGAAGGCCGGCAGCCTGCCCGACGTCCTCACCACCGGCACCTTCGGCAGCAGGATCACGGACTCCCTGGCGCACCTGCGCGCCCATCAGCCCGAAGGGCCCCTGATGTGCGCGGAGTTCTGGATCGGCTGGTTCGACCACTGGGGCGAACCGCACCACGTGCGCGACGCCGCCGACGCGGCCGCCGACCTCGACCGGCTGCTCTCCGCGGGCGCCTCGGTCAACATCTACATGTTCCACGGCGGCACCAACTTCGGTCTCACGAACGGCGCGAACCACGACCACGCGTACGAGCCCATCGTGACCTCGTACGACTACGACGCGGCCCTCACCGAGTCCGGGGACCCGGGTCCGAAGTACCACGCCTTCCGCGAGGTCATCGCCCGCCACGCCCCCGTCCCGGACGAGCCCGTCCCGGCACCGGGCCTGAAACTCCCCGTCACCGAGGTCGAGTTGGACCGGCGCGCCCCGCTTCTCCCGCACGCGCACGTCCTGGCCGCGCCGGTACGCGTCGACGCCGGCCCGGTCACCATGGAGGAGGTGGGTCTGCGGGCCGGCTACGTCCTCTACCGCACCACGGTGCCCGTGTCGGGCGACGGCGTGCTGCACTTCGCGGGCGGTGTCGGCGACCGCGCCCAGGTCTTCGTGGACGGCGCCCCCGCCGGCGTACTCGAACGCGAACGCCACGAGGAGGCCCTGCCCGTGCGGGTGCCGCGGGCCGGCGCCGCGCTGGACGTGCTCGTCGAGAACATGGGCGGCGTCAACTACGGCCCGCGCATCGGCTCACCGAAGGGCCTGCTCGGCCCGGTCACCTTCGCCGGCACCGCTCTGCACGGCTGGGACTGCCACCCCCTGGACCTGGACTCCGTCGGCCAGGTGCCCCTCGTCCCGGCGGCGGACTCGCCCGTGGACGCCGGACCCGCCTTCCACCACGGCACCTTCGAGGTCGGTACGCCCGCCGACACCTTCCTCTCCCTGCCCGGCTGGACCAAGGGCCAGGCATGGATCAACGGCTTCCACCTCGGCCGCTACTGGAACCGCGGCCCGCAGCGCACGCTGTACGTGCCCGGGCCCGTCCTGCGCCCCGGCACCAACGAGCTGGTCCTGCTGGAGCTGCAGGCCACGACGGAGCCACGCGTCCACCTCACCGACACGCCCGACCTCGGCCCGGTGAAGCCCTGATGACCTCCTTAGCGGCCTCCCACGGCGCGCCGCCGCTCCGTCTGCGGGTGACCGCGTCCGCCGTACCGCCGCTGACGGGCCACCTCCCGCTGACCGACGCTCCGGGCGTTCCCGACCCGATCGAGGTCACCAGCCGCTACCTCACCCGCGGCGGCCGGCCCTGGTTCCCGGTCTCCGGCGAGTTCCACTACACCCGCTGCCCCGCCGGGAAGTGGGAGGAGGAACTGCTGAAGATGAAGGCGGGCGGGGTGACGGCCGTCGCGAGTTACGTCATCTGGATCCACCACGAGGAGACCGCGGGGCGGGTCCGCTTCGACGGCGACCGGGACCTGCGGCGCTTCGCCGGCCTCTGCGCCCGGCACGGCCTGGACTTCGTGCCGCGCATCGGTCCCTGGTCCCACGCCGAGGTACGCAACGGCGGCCTCCCCGACTGGCTGCTGGCCCGCCCCTGCACCCCGCGCACCGACGACCCGGCCTACCTGGAACCCGTACGCACCTGGTACGAGGCGATCGCCGGGCAGCTGCGCGGGCTGGACCGTGCGCACGGCGGCCCGGTCGTCGCGATCCAGATCGAGAACGAGCTCCACGACCGCCCGGGCCACCTGCTGACGCTGAAGCGCATGGCACAGGCGGCCGGACTGAGCGCCCCGCTCTGGACGGCGACGGCCTGGGGCGGAGTGCAACTCCCGCCCGACGAACTGCTTCCGCTGTACGGCGGCTACCCCGAGACCTTCTGGACGGAGGCCGACGGCGGCTGGCCCGACACCTGCCGCAAGCACTTCTTCTTCACCCACCAGCGCGACGACGAGGGCATCGGCGCCGACCTGCGCCCGACGACGGTACGCGGCGGCGACCCGGCGCCCCGCGCCGACCGGTTCCCCTGGGCCACCTGCGAGCTGGGCGGCGGTATGGCCGTGTCCTACCACCGCCGCCCACGGGTCGACGCGGCCGACGTCGGCGCGCTCGGCCTCACGAAGATCGGCTGCGGTTCCGTGTGGCAGGGCTACTACATGTTCCACGGCGGTACGAACCCGGCCGGCGAGCGGACGACCCTCCAGGAGTCCCACGCGACCGGCTACCCCAACGACCTGCCCGTCCTCACGTACGACTTCCAGGCGCCGCTGGGCGAGTACGGCCAGTACCGGCCCTCGTACGACGAACTGCGGCTCCAGCACCTGCTGCTGGCCGACTTCGGTCACCTCGTCGCGCCGATGGAGTCCTTCCTCCCCGAGCGGCGGCCGACGGGCCAGGACGACCGGGACACCCTGCGCTGGGCGGTCCGGAGCGACGGGACGTCCGGCTTCCTCTTCGTCACCAACCACCAGCCGCACGAGCCGTTGCCGGACCGTCCGGGCACCTCGTTCACGGTCGAGTTCCCGCAGGCACCCGCCCTCACCCTCCCGAGCACGCCGGTCACGGTCCCGTCGGGCGCCTACTTCTGCTGGCCGCTCCGCCTCGACGTGGGCGGCCTGCGGCTGGACTGGGCCACCGCACAGCCCGTCTGCACGGTCGACGACCACGGCCGTACGGTGCTGGTGCTGGCCGCGACGGACGGCGTACCGGTCGAACTGGCCCTGGACGCACGGACGGTGAGGGACCTGCGGATCCCCTCCGGGCGGTGCGCCACCCTCGGCGACCGCGTCCTGGTCACGGGCCTGCGTCCCGGCACCGAGGCCCTCGTCCAGGTGGACGCGGCCGACGGCACCCGGGCCGGCCTCCTGGTCCTGGACGCGGCGACGGCCCGTACCGCCTACCGGGGTGTCGCCTGGGGAGCCGAGCGGGTGGTGCTCTGCGGGGGCGGCGTCGTCTTCGACGAGCACGCGCGGGACGGCCGTGGCGAGGTGCGGGTGCACGGCGCGGCCGGCGACGACCTGTCCTTCGCGGTACTGCCCGCGCCGGAACGGCCTCCGGTGGTGGAGGACGCGGGGGTCCTGGAGTCGGCCGACGGGGTGTTCACGCGGTACACCGTGCGCGGCGACCGGGACTGGCGTTTCGAGGCGGCGACGACGACGGCGGCGAGGGTGAGGGCGAGGGCGACGGCGGTCGGACTGGTCCGGGCCGCGGGCCCGGCGCCCGAACCCGTGACGGGCGTGCAGGGGCGGGCGAGCGCCCCCGCCGACGCGTCCTACGACACGGTCGCCGCCGAGTACGCCGTCACGGTCCCGGACGGCCTCCCGCTCACCGGAACACTCCTGCGCGTCCACTGGACCGGAGACGTGGCCCGCGCGTACGTGGACGACAGACTCGTGGCGGACCAGTTCCACACGGGGCGGGTCTGGGACATCGCCCTGGACCGGCTCCCGGCGTTCGCCCTGCGCGGGGATGGACTGCGGCTGAGGGTGCTGCCGCGGCATCCGGACGCACGGGTGTACGTGGGGGAGGGCGCCGTCGGAGCCGGGGCGGCGGGGGCGGCCGCGACGGCCGCCCCGGCTGCGTCGACCGTGGCGGCCGGGGTGACGGGGGTGACCGGGGTGACCGGGGCGGCGGTGGAGCAGGTCGAGTGGGTGGGCACCCGTGTGTGGGTGATCGGGGAAGCCGGGGTCGTCGGGGATGTCGGGGCGGCCGGGGCGGGCGGGGCAGCCCGGACGGGCGGGTCGGCCGGGGTGGGCGGGTCACCCGGGGCGGGCTGAGGGCGCCGGGCGGTCCCCGGGCGAGGCGGGCGTCCGGCTCATCCTCCCGCCCGGCGGCCTATCCTGTGGGCCAGCCGGGCGGGGCACGACCGCCGGGACGAACCACGGATCCGAAGGACGCCACCCGCCATGACCCGAAGTGCCGGTGACGGCGCGCCGCCCCAAGGACCCGGACCCCACAAGGACCTCCCGAGGGGCCGCAGCCGCCGCAACTTCGCGGGGGCGCGCCCGGTGATGGACGACGTGGCGCGGCTGGCCGGAGTCTCCAAGCAGACGGTCTCGCGTGTGCTGAACGACCACCCGGCCGTCCGTCCCGAGACCCGTGAGGTGGTCCTGACCGCCATGCGCACCCTCGGCTACCGCCCGAGCCGCAGCGCGCGCTCCCTGGCCAGCGGCCGGACCCGCATGCTCGGCGTGATCTCCTTCGACGCGGCCCGTTACGGCCCCGCCTCCATCCTGACCGCGATCAACACCGCGGCCCAGGACGCCGGTTACCTGGTGAGCTCCATCGCGCTCGACACCGCGGACCGGGCCACCGTCGTACGGGCCGTGGACACGCTGTCGGCCGAGGGCGCGGACGGTGTGATCGCCATCGCCCCGCAGCGGTGGGTCGGCCGGGCGCTGGCGGAGGCGCGGCTCGACACCCCGCTGATGGTCCTGGAGAACGACCTCGGCAAGGACGCGTCGTTCGTCACCGCGGACAACCGCGCCGGTGCCCGCAAGGCCACCGAGCACCTCCTGCACCTCGGCCACACGACGGTCCAGCACATCGCGGGCCCCACGGGCTGGCTGTCGGCGGACCGCAGGGTCGAGGCATGGCGGGCCACGCTGGCGGCGGCGGGGGCCCCGGTCCCGGAGCCGCTCATCGGCGACTGGAGCGCGGACTCGGGCTACGAGCTGGGCCGCCGGCTGGCCGGTCGCCCCGAGGCCACCGCGATCTTCGCGTCCAACGACCAGATGGCTCTGGGCGTACTGCGGGCACTCCACGAGTCGGGCCGCCGCGTTCCCGACGACGTCAGCGTGGTCGGTTACGACGACATCCCCGAGGCCGCACACCTGCTCCCGCCGCTGACCACGGTCCGCACCGACTTCCCCGAGATCGGCACGCGTTCCCTGCGGCTGCTCCTGTCCCAACTGGACGGCCCGCCGGAGCTGTCGATGGACCGGGTCGTACCGGTCGAACTGATCGTGCGCAGAAGCACGGGCCCGGCGCCGGGCCCATGATCTGACACGTGCGGTGCTGACCGCGTCGCGCGTACTGGTCGCGGTCTCGGCCCGCTCGCTGGCGGAGGTCGAGGAGCGGGTGACACTGCCGCAGGTACGGATGCTGGTCGTCCTGTCCACGCGCGGCGCCACCAAGCTGGTCACCCTCGCCGAACTGCTCCAGGTCCCGCCGTCCACGGCCATGCGCATGGTGGACCGGCTCATCGCGGCGGGGCTCGCCGACCGCCGGACCAATCCGGGCAACCGCCGCGAGACGCTGCTGCAGCTCACGGAGGAGGGGCGCCGCACGGTCGAGGACGTCATGGCCCGCCGGCGCACCGAGATCGCCACGATCGTGGAACGGCTGCCCCCGGCCAACGTACGGCGGTCGTGGAGGCCCTGACCGCCTTCAACGAGGCGGGCGGCGAGCCCTCGGGCCCGGACGGCACGGAGCCGCACCCGTTGGGCTGGGTGGACGCGACGACGGGGCACGACGCGTGATCCGGCCGACGCTCGCTGACCTGCGCTGGCCGGTGACCCAGGCTCATCAACCATTGCGCAAGCTAAATTTTGCACTCTGCTCGCCCGTGAAGCCCTGGGAGGGCACTCGGAGCCGCAATACATCCCCACGACGAGGCGTCAGCGCTACGGCCTCTCCTCGGACACGTGGACAAAGGGTCGCAAGGAGTTGGAAGCGCAGGGGCTGTTGGCCGTCAAGCGCGAGCCGCAGGGCACCTTCTATGACTTCAGGGGCTGAGGAACGCCTATCAGCTCACCTTGGCACGCCTGGATGACTCGCCCTCTTGGACTTGATGGAGGGGCATTCGGCCTCTATCGGAGGTCAATCGCGATCAGCGCGTAACAACGATAAAGAGCGGGACCCAGTAAGACTGGGTCCCGCTCTTTATCGTCAGGCACTTACGCTGGTCAACCGCATGATCGTGCTGGTTGAGGCGAAGTGCCCCCGGCAGGATTCGAACCTGCGCACACGGCTCCGGAGGCCGTTGCTCTATCCCCTGAGCTACGGGGGCGTGTCGGGCGCGGTTTGCGGCGACGGGTGAAACCTTACCAGCTCTCTCGGGGTCGTCATGAACGGGTTTTGAGGGCCGGGGAAGGTGTGTCGGAGGTTGGTTGGATCTTGTCGGTTGTCGTGGAGGCGCAGGGCGGCATGGCCCGTCCGGCCAGCCCTGGGCCGGCGGCGCCCCGAGACCCAAGCAGCCAGCCGCCAGCAGGCAGCAGGCAGCGGTCGCAGGCGACAGTCGGCACCTCACCCTCACCTCGGCCCCGCCTTACCTCAGCCCCACCTCGTCTGAGCCCCGCTCTCACCTCGACCCCGCCCTCACCCCAGCTCGCCCCCACCCCAGCCCCCATTCCTCAGCCCCGCCCCCGCCCCACACCCCCCGAGACCGCCCCCTGGACCCCCCATGTGAGGCAGAAGTGGGGAAAACCCGGACGCGGTGGCGGGTGTCGACCTACTCTCGAGTTGTGCCAGGCGCGTCGGGTCGGGTGCTTGTTGTGGACGACAACAAGGTCATCCGGCAACTGATCAGGGTCAACCTCGAGCTGGAGGGTCTCGAGGTCGTGACCGCGGCCGACGGTGTCGAGTGCCTGGACGTCATCCACCAGGTCCGGCCCGATGTGGTCACCCTCGATGTGGTCATGCCACGGCTGGACGGGCTGCGTACCGCTGCTCGGCTCCGGGCCGATCCGCGGACCCGTAACCTCCCCCTCGCCATCATCAGTGCCTGTACCCAGTACGAGGTCGAGAGCGGTCTCGACGTCGGCGTCGACGCCTTCCTCGCCAAGCCCTTCGAGCCCACCGAACTGGTTCGCGTCGTGCGCCAGTTGCTGGAACGGCGCGAGACCGTCGACACCACCGCCGGTAGTCCCAACAGTGCGGCCGCCGCGGCGTTCGACAGTGGCCAGAGGTACTACGGGACCGGCGGCGCCGGCGGGACCGAGCGTGCCGGTCGCGCCGGCCACTGAGCCGGAGACCCAGCTCCTGCCCTCCTCGCTCTCGGCCTCATCCCTACCCCCGGCCCCACACCGCGCCGCACGCCACCCCGTCCACATTCCGGACCCGCCCCCAAACCCATTCGCCTGCCCACCCCCCTCCTCCCCTACGCTGGTCACGTGACCCCCGTCGAGCTCTCCCGTACCGTTCTGCGCGCCGTGCGCCGTGCGGTGGACGCCGGTGAGCTGGCCGTGGCCGTGCCCGAGCGGGCGCAGGTCGGGCCGCCCGGGCCCGGGGGACGCGGGGACTACGCCACCAACGTCGCCTTGCGGCTGGCCCGACCCGCCGGTCGTCCCCCGCACGAGGTCGCCGAGATCCTGCGGCCACACCTCAGCGGAGTGGCGGGAGTCACCCGGGTCGACATCACCGGGCCGGGGTTCCTCAACATCACCCTCAGCGGGCGCGGCCCCGCACTCGTCAGCCGGATCCTGCAGCGCGGGGAGCGGTACGGGTATGCCGAGGGAGCCGGAGAGGGCGGAGAAGTCAGCGGCGTCGAAGGGGCCGGCGGACGCGTCGGCGAGCTCGTCCAGCTGCATCACCCCTGCGAGGTGCGCGCCGCCGTCTCCGCCCAGGTCGTCGCGCGGATCCTGCGCTCCCAGGGCGCCCTCGTCCGTACCTCCTGCGAGAACTCCTGCGAGACCCCCTCCGAGTCCGAGACCCCCTCCGAGTCCGAGTCCGGGCCCGACCCCGCCTGGGCGGAGCCCTTGGGCGTCACCGTCGACGCCCCCGGTGCCCCCGGCGTGCTCGACGTCACCCTCCACCCCGTGCCCCCCGCGCACGACCCCACCCCCCTCGGCCGTGACGCCGCCCGTTGGGCCCTGCTGTGTCCCGCGCCCCACGACCGGCCCCGTATCACCGACGAGCATCTCGTTCAGCGGGAGGGCAATCCCCTCTTCCGGGTCCGTTACGCGTACGCCCGCACCCGGGCCCTCAGCCGTAACGCCGCCCAGCTCGGATTCACCGGTGTCCCCGGCCCGCAGGACGGCGCGGGCGCCGGCGCTCTTCTCGACGCCCTCGACAACTACCCCCACGCCCTCGCCGCCGCCGCGCGCCACCGCGCGCCCGACCGGCTCGCGCGGCACCTCGTGACCGTCGCCGACGCGCTGCTCGCCTTCCAGCACAGCGTGCTGCCGCTGGGGGACGAGAAACCCTCGGCCGCCCACCGTGCCCGGCTCGCGCTCGCCGAAGCCGCCGGGACGGTGCTGGCCGGCGGCCTGTCCCTGCTCGGCGTCGACGCACCCGAACACCTCTGATCATCTCCGCAGCTCTGCGCATCTCCGCAGCTCCGAACATCTCCGAGGAAGCCCAACCGACATGAGCCGTTCCGCACACCCCGCCGGGCCCCGCCACGCCGATGTCCTGCCCGAGGGGCACTACACCGCTCCGGCGGCCGACCTCAACGCCCTCGACCCGAAGGTCTGGGCGCAGACCGTGACGCGTACCGAGGACGGCTCGGTCAGCGTCGGCGGGATCGACGTGGCGACCCTGGCCGAGGAGTTCGGCACCCCCGCCTACGTCCTCGACGAGACCGACTTCCGTGCGCGGGCGCGCGCCTGGCGCACCGCGTTCGGGCACGACGCCGACGTCTTCTACGCCGGGAAGGCGTTCCTCTCCCGCGCCGTCGTGCGCTGGTTGCACGAGGAAGGGCTCAACCTCGACGTCTGCTCCGGTGGCGAGCTGACCACCGCCCTCTCCGCCGGCATGCCCGCCGACCGCATCGCCTTCCACGGCAACAACAAGTCCGTGGAGGAGATCACCAAGGCCGTCGACGTCGGCGTCGGACGCATCGTCCTCGACTCGTTCCAGGAGATCGTGCGGGTCGCGCACATCGCGCAGAGCCTCGGCAAGCGGCAGCGCGTGCAGCTCCGTGTGACCGTCGGCGTCGAGGCCCACACCCACGAGTTCATCGCCACCGCGCACGAGGACCAGAAGTTCGGGATCGCGCTCGCCGACGGGCAGGCCGCCGAGGCCGTACGGCGGGCGCTCACCCTCGACGGGCTCGAACTGATCGGCATCCACTCCCACATCGGCTCGCAGATCTTCGACATGGCCGGGTTCGAGGTCGCCGCGCGGCGGGTGGTGTCGCTGCTCGCCGCCATCCGTGACGAGCACGGGGTCGAGCTGCCCGAGATCGACCTCGGCGGCGGCCTCGGTATCGCCTACACCAGCGACGACGACCCCCGCGAGCCGCACGAGATCGCCAAGGCCCTCGGTGAGATCGTGACGAGGGAGTGCGAGGCCGCGAAGCTGCGGACGCCCCGGATCTCGGTCGAACCCGGGCGCGCCATCGTCGGGCCGACCGCCTTCACGCTCTACGAGGTCGGCACCGTCAAGCCGCTCGAAGGGCTGCGTACCTACGTCTCCGTCGACGGCGGCATGTCCGACAACATCCGTACCGCGCTGTACGACGCCGAGTACAGCGTCGCCCTGGTCTCCCGTACGAGTGACGCGGAGCCCATGCTGGTCCGCGTGGTCGGCAAGCACTGCGAGAGCGGGGACATCGTCGTGAAGGACGCCTTCCTGCCCTCCGACCTCGCGCCGGGCGACCTCGTCGCGGTGCCCGCCACCGGCGCGTACTGCCGCTCGATGGCCAGCAACTACAACCACGCCCTGCGTCCGCCGGTCGTCGCGGTCCGCGACGGCGAGGCCAGGGTGATCGTCCGCCGCGAGACCGAGGAGGACCTGCTGCGCCTCGACGTCGGCTGACCCCGGCGGGCGGATGCGCCGTCCGCGGAGGCGCCGGCACGCCGATGCAGCGGCGCACGAGTGCGTGAGTGCACTCTCGTGTGAGTGCGCTCACGAACGAGCGCGGGCGGAAGATCTCCTGTTTTCCGCCCCCTCGCAAATGAAATCGACATCTCACGATCCGGACGTGGGGCAGAAACCCCCGTCCGGTGAGTGAGACTGGTCCCACCGTGACGGTATGAGGAAACGAGGTCGGATGATGCGTACGCGTCCGCTGAAGGTGGCGCTGCTGGGCTGTGGGGTCGTCGGCTCAGAGGTGGCGCGCATCATGACGACGCACGCCGACGACCTCGCCGCCCGTATCGGGGCCCCCGTCGAGCTGGCCGGTGTGGCCGTACGGCGGCCCAGCAAGGTCCGTGAGGGCATCGACCCGGCCCTGGTGACCACCGACGCCACCGCGCTGGTGAAACGGGGGGACATCGACGTCGTCGTCGAGGTCATCGGCGGCATCGAGCCCGCCCGCTCCCTCATCACCACCGCCTTCGAGTACGGCGCCTCCGTCGTCTCCGCGAACAAGGCGCTCCTCGCGCAGGACGGCGCCGCACTGCACGCGGCGGCCGACGACCACGACGCGGACCTCTACTACGAGGCCGCCGTCGCCGGCGCCATCCCGCTGATCCGCCCGCTGCGCGAGTCCCTCGCCGGCGACAAGGTCAACCGGGTGCTGGGCATCGTCAACGGCACCACCAACTTCATCCTCGACAAGATGGACTCGACGGGCGCCGGTTACCAGGAGGCCCTCGACGAGGCCACCGCCCTGGGGTACGCGGAAGCCGACCCCACCGCCGATGTCGAGGCGTTCGACGCGGCGGCCAAGGCCGCCATCCTCGCCGGGATCGCCTTCCACACGCGGGTGCGCCTCGACGACGTGTACCGCGAGGGCATGACCGAGGTCACCGCCGCCGACTTCGCCTCGGCGAAGGCCATGGGCTGCACCATCAAACTGCTCGCCATCTGCGAGCGGGCCGCCGACGGGGGATCGGTCACCGCTCGGGTGCATCCCGCCATGATTCCGCTGAGCCATCCCCTGGCCTCCGTGCGCGGCGCGTACAACGCCGTGTTCGTCGAGTCGGACGCGGCCGGGCAGCTCATGTTCTACGGGCCGGGAGCGGGCGGCGCCCCGACGGCGTCCGCCGTCCTCGGCGATCTCGTGGCCGTGTGCCGCAACAAGCTCAGCGGCGCGACCGGGCCGGGCGACTCGGCGTACGCCCAGCTGCCCGTGTCCTCCATGGGCGAGGTCGTGACCCGCTACCACATCAGTCTCGATGTGGCCGACAAACCGGGCGTTCTCGCCCAGGTGGCAACCGTCTTCGCCGAACACGGCGTGTCCATCGATACGGTTCGCCAGCAAGGACGGCAGGACGGAGGCGGCGATGCCTCCCTCGTGGTCGTCACTCACCGCGCGTCCGACGCGTCCCTGACCGGGACCGTCGAGGCGCTGCGCAGCCTCGACACCGTGTGGGGTGTCGCCAGCATCATGCGGGTTGAAGGAGAGTAACCAGCAATGACCCACCAGTGGCGCGGAATCATCGAGGAGTACCGGGACCGGCTGCCGGTGTCCGGCAGCACGCAGGTCGTGACGCTCCGCGAGGGCGGTACGCCGCTCGTGCCGGCGCAGGTGCTCTCCGAGCGCACGGGCTGCGAGGTCCACCTCAAGGTCGAGGGCGCGAACCCCACCGGGTCCTTCAAGGACCGCGGTATGACCATGGCGATCACGCGGGCCAAGGAGGAGGGCGCGAAGGCCGTCATCTGTGCCTCCACGGGCAACACCTCCGCCTCGGCCGCCGCCTACGCCGTACGGGCCGGGATGGTCTGCGCCGTCCTCGTCCCGCAGGGCAAGATCGCGCTCGGCAAGATGGGCCAGGCCCTCGTGCACGGCGCGAAGATCCTCCAGGTCGACGGCAACTTCGACGACTGCCTCACGCTGGCCCGCAGCCTGTCCGACAACTACCCGGTGGCGCTGGTCAATTCGGTGAACCCGGTGCGTATCGAGGGGCAGAAGACCGCCGCGTTCGAGATCGTGGACATGCTCGGCGACGCCCCCGACATCCATGTCCTGCCCGTCGGCAACGCGGGGAACATCACCGCGTACTGGAAGGGGTACACGGAGTACGCCGCCGACAAGGTCGCCGGCCGGACCCCGCGGATGTGGGGCTTCCAGGCGTCCGGGTCCGCGCCCATCGTGCGCGGCGAGGTCGTCAAGGACCCCTCGACGATCGCCACCGCGATCCGTATCGGCAACCCGGCCTCGTGGCAGTTCGCGCTGGCCGCGCGGGACGAGTCGGGTGGCTTCATCGACGAGGTGACGGACCGTGAGATCCTGCGTGCCTACCGGCTGTTGGCCGCGCAGGAGGGTGTCTTCGTCGAGCCGGCGTCCGCCGCGTCCGTCGCCGGTCTCCTCAAGGCCGCCGAGCAGGGCAAGGTCGATCCGGGGCAGCGCATCGTCTGCACGGTGACCGGGAACGGGCTCAAGGACCCCGACTGGGCCGTCGCGGGCGCCCCGCAGCCGGTCACGGTCCCGGTCGACGCCGCCACGGCCGCCGAACGCCTGGGCCTGGCGTAACACGGGACCCGGCCCCCCACTGGCCGCAGCGAGTGAGCCGAAGGGGCGCGCCTGTGTCGAGGCGGTTGGGGGTTCCCCCGGACGGAGTCTGGGGGAGCGCGGAGCGCCCGACGAAGGAGGGTCGAGCACGATCGCCGCCTCGACACAGGCTTTGGCGCCCCGGAGGCGAACCGAGCTCCAAAAAAAGGCCGGGTGCACGAGGGGCTTGCGACACGCATCGTGCGCCTCTTGTGCGCCCTATGTCGCCACGGAACCTTCCTTCGATAAGCTGTACCGAACCCGCCCGCCGCATATGCCGCGGTGCCGCGCCGTCCCTGCGGCCTCCGGGTATTCCGCATTCTCCGTACGTCTCGCAGGATTTCGAGAATCTCGCAGCTCAAGCTCAAGGAGAGTCATCGAGCGATGGCCGGTCCAGCGTTCCGCGCCGCCGCCGTCCGGGTGCGCGTCCCCGCCACCAGTGCCAACCTCGGCCCGGGCTTCGACGCCCTCGGCCTGTCACTGGGGCTGTACGACGACGTGGTCGTCCGGGTGGCCGACTCCGGGCTGAACATCGACATCGCGGGTGAGGGAAACGAGACACTCCCGCGCGACGAGCGTCATCTCCTCGTACGTTCCCTGCGCACCGCCTTCGACCTGCTGGGCGGACAGCCGCGCGGCCTCGAGATCGTCTGCGCCAACCGCATCCCGCACGGGCGCGGACTCGGCTCCTCGTCCGCCGCCATCTGCGCCGGCATCGTCGCCGCGCGCGCTGTGACCATAGGCGGCGACAGCAAACTCGACGACACCGCGCTCCTGGAGCTGGCCACCGAGATCGAGGGACACCCCGACAACGTCGCGGCCTGTCTGCTCGGGGGGTTCACCCTGTCCTGGATGGAGAGCGGAGCCGCCCGAGCCATCAGGATGGAGCCCGCGGCCTCCGTCGTCCCGGTGGTCTTCGTACCGGGCAAGGCCGTGCTCACGGAGACGGCCCGCGGACTGCTGCCGCGCACCGTCCCGCACGTCGACGCCGCCACCAACGCGGGCCGCGCCGCACTGCTCGTCGAGGCCCTGACCAGGCGCCCCGAGCTGCTGCTGCCCGCCACCGAGGACCGACTGCACCAGGAGTACCGCGCCCCGGCCATGCCGGAGAGCGCGGCGCTGGTGGAGCGACTGCGGGCCGACGGGATCCCCGCGGTCATCTCCGGCGCCGGGCCCACCGTGCTCGCGCTCGCCGACGAGGCCGCGGCCGACAAGGTCGCACGACTGGCGGGAGAGGGCTGGGCGGCCAACCGGCTGGGCCTCGACGCCACGGGAGCGAGCGTGCTGCCGCTTGCTCCGTGACACTCGGTTGCCGGATTTCGAGAGGGGGAATGTTTGTTGGATCCGGTAGTGTTAACCTCAAGTCTGCACCCGACCCCACCATGGCGAGGTGCTTCACGTCCCCGTCCGGGACAACCATTCTTCCGGGAGCCCCCCAAACTGCTTCGTGCCATGCATTGGGTTGCATTGGGTGCTACGCGCGCTGAGCGGTGCTGAGCACGCTCCGGAACCGGCGTGAACGAGCCGATGGACACAGCACCTCAGGTCCATGGCCCCGGGAAACGTCATCCCAGAAATTCCCTCCGCCTTTTGGCGGACCACCGCCCCGGCACGGTCCACACAGCAAGGACCACTGTCGGACAGCACAACCGGTCGCCGAGCCAGACAGGCCGACGTCCGCTCCAGGGAAGGACCCTTCGTGAGCGACACCACCGATCTGATGGGCGCACGTGTCGAGGAGACCGCTGCCGCGCCCGCCACGGACGCCTCCGCGCCTGCCAGCGGTGCCGGCTCCCGTCGACGCCGCGGTACCGGCCTCGAGGGCATGGTGCTGGCCGAGTTGCAGCAGGTCGCATCCGGCCTCGGCATCAGGGGCACCGCGCGGATGCGCAAGAGCCAGCTGATCGAGGTCATCAAGGAGGCGCAGGCCGGGGGTGGTGCTTCCCCCAAGGCCGCGTCCACCGCCGGGGACGCCACCGAGACGAAGCCCAAGCGCCGGGCCACCTCGAAGGCTCGTACGGGTGACGAGGCCGTCTCTCCCGCCGAGGACAAGGCGGAGGCCAAGGCCGAGAAGGCCGTGGCCCAGCAGCAGATCGAGATCCCCGGCCAGCCCGCCGGCGGTCCCTCCCGCGACGGGGGAGCGGCGGCCGAGGAGGCCCCCGCCGAGCGCCGCCGGCGTCGCGCGACCGCCGATGCGGGCAGCCCCGAGACGGTCACCGCCGAGGCGAAGAGCGAGCCGAGGACCGAGGCGCCCGCGCAGTCGCAGGGCGAGGGCAGGGGCGACGCCGGGGACGGCGGAGCCGAAGGCCGTCAGGGCCGCCGCGACCGTCGTGACCGCGGCGACCGTGACCGCGGCGACCGTGACCGCGGCGACCGTGACCGCGGGGGCCGTGACCGCGACCGCCGTGGCAAGGGCGACGAGCCGCAGGGCGGCCAGGGTGGCCAGAGCGGCAACCAGGGCGGCCAGGGCGGCGGCAACCAGCAGCGCCAGGACCGTCAGGACCGCCAGCAGGGCGGCGGCCGTCAGGACCGCCAGGACCGCCAGCGGGACAACGGTCCCCAGGACGACGACGACTTCGAGGGAGGCCGGCGGGGCCGCCGCGGCCGTTACCGGGACCGCCGTGGCCGTCGTGGCCGCGACGAGTTCGGCCCGAACGAGCCGCAGGTCGCCGACGACGACGTCCTGATCCCCGTCGCGGGCATCCTGGACATCCTGGACAACTACGCGTTCATCCGTACGTCGGGCTACCTGCCCGGCCCGAACGACGTGTACGTGTCCCTGGCCCAGGTCCGCAAGAACGGCCTGCGCAAGGGTGACCACGTCACCGGCGCGGTCCGGCAGCCCAAGGACGGCGAGCGCCGCGAGAAGTTCAACGCGCTGGTCCGCCTGGACTCGCAGAACGGCATGGCGCCCGAATCGGGGCGCGGACGGCCGGAGTTCAACAAGCTGACGCCGCTCTACCCGCAGGACCGGCTCCGTCTGGAGACCGACCCGGGGGTGCTGACGACCCGCATCATCGACCTCGTCGCGCCCATCGGCAAGGGCCAGCGCGGTCTGATCGTGGCCCCGCCGAAGACCGGCAAGACCATGATCATGCAGGCGATCGCCAACGCGATCACGCACAACAACCCCGAGTGCCACCTGATGGTCGTCCTCGTCGACGAGCGTCCGGAAGAGGTCACCGACATGCAGCGGTCGGTGAAGGGCGAGGTCATCTCCTCGACCTTCGACCGCCCCGCCGAGGACCACACCACGGTCGCCGAGCTCGCCATCGAGCGGGCCAAGCGCCTGGTGGAGCTGGGCCACGACGTCGTCGTGCTGCTCGACTCGATCACGCGTCTGGGCCGTGCGTACAACCTCGCCGCCCCGGCCTCGGGACGCATCCTGTCCGGTGGTGTCGACTCGACCGCGCTGTACCCGCCGAAGCGCTTCTTCGGTGCCGCGCGCAACATCGAGGACGGCGGCTCGCTGACGATCCTGGCCACCGCGCTCGTCGACACCGGCTCGCGCATGGACGAGGTCATCTTCGAGGAGTTCAAGGGCACGGGCAACGCGGAGCTGAAGCTCGACCGCAAGCTCGCCGACAAGCGCATCTTCCCGGCGGTGGACGTCGACGCGTCCGGCACCCGTAAGGAAGAGATCCTGCTCGGCAGCGACGAGCTCGCCATCACCTGGAAGCTGCGCCGCGTGCTGCACGCGCTCGACCAGCAGCAGGCGATCGAGCTGCTGCTCGACAAGATGAAGCAGACGAAGTCGAACGCCGAGTTCCTGCTGCAGATCCAGAAGACGACGCCGATGCCGGGCAACGGCAACGACTGACGTCACCGCCGGCGCAGCCGGTCTCGCGGAGGGCCGTCCCCGTCACATCAGGGGGCGGCCCTCCGCGTTGCCGGGGTGACACAGCATGCCGTGCAACCCTTCTTTCGGCTCGGCCGTCTAGAGAGACGGGTCCTGACCGAGACGTGACGGCACCTGAACGCGCCTGACCCTGATCGCAGGGGGTAACCGGGAGAATCAGCGAGGACTGAGGAGCACATGTCTGCCGACAGCACGCCCGAACCCGAGAGCGCGCCGGGAACCGGGACCCCGGGCCGCCGCGAGCCGCGCAGCGGACGCCGCAAGGCGCTCCTCGTCACGGCCTGGTCCGCGGCGGGTGTCCTCGTCCTGGGCGGCACCGGTCTCGGGTACGTGTACGTCAACCTCAACGACAACATCAACAGCGTCGACATCGACCAGGCACTCGGCACCGACCGGCCCCTGGACGTCGACGACGGCTCACAGGACATCCTCGTACTCGGCTCCGACAGCCGCTCCGGCAGCAACAAGAAGCTCGGCGGCGGCGCCGACGACGGCAGCGCCCGCTCGGACACCGCGATGATCGTGCACGTCTACGAGGGCCACCGGAGGGCAAGCGTGGTCTCCATACCCCGCGACACCCTCGTGCCCAGGCCCGAGTGCACCGACAGCGAGGGCGTCACGCACGACGCCGCGTCCCTGGCGATGTTCAACTCCGCGTACTCGACGGGTGGCGCCGCCTGTGCCGTGAAGACCGTCGAGTCGATGACCGGCATCCGCATGGACCACTACGTCGAGGTCGACTTCAGCGGCTTCCGGAAGCTGATCGACGAGCTGGGCGGTGTCGAGGTCACCACGACCAGGGACATCAACGACAGGGAGAGCCACCTCGACCTGGAGGCCGGCACGCACCGGCTCACCGGTGAGCAGGCGCTCGGCCTGGTCCGTACGCGGCACGGTGTCGGCGACGGCTCCGACCTCGGCCGCATCCAGCTCCAGCAGGCGTTCATCAGGGCCCTGGTCGAGCAGGTCAGGGACATAGGGGTGCTGACCAGCCCGAAGAAGCTGTACGACCTCGCCGACACCGCCACCGGGACCGTCACGACCGACTCGGACCTGGCCTCGGTCAAGGACTTGGCCTCCTTCGCCAACGGGCTCAAGGGCATCGGCTCGTCGCAGATGGACATGGTCACGATGCCGGTCCGGTACGACCCGAACGACGGCAACCGCGTCCTGGTGGAGAAGAAGAAGGCCGAACAGGTCTGGACGGCCCTGAAGGACGACCGCCCGATCCCGAGGTCGGCCACGAAGGACACGGCGACCGGCGACGCCAAGGGCGTGGTCAGGTAGCCGGCGGGCTCGGCCCCGTCAGGGGCGCGGGGAACTGCGCGACCAGCCGCATACGACCCGCACCCGCCCACGGCGAACCTCCGGCACCCCTCCCGCGCTCCTCCCACAGACATCGCGGGGGCCCGGGGAATACCCCCGGCCGTCCCCCGGTTTGGGGAGATGGCACCAGTCCTGGCAGACTGGACAGTCGGCCCCGGTTCACGCCCCCGCAGCCCGCGGCAGCGACCCGGCGCCCTCCCGAAACTAGGAGACACCTTGAAGCGCGACATCCACCCCGAGTACGTCGAGACGCAGGTCAGCTGCACCTGTGGCGCGTCGTTCACCACCCGCAGCACGATCTCCAGCGGCACCGTCCGCGCCGAGGTCTGCTCCGAGTGCCACCCGTTCTACACGGGCAAGCAGAAGATCCTCGACACCGGTGGCCGTGTGGCCCGCTTCGAGGCCCGCTTCGGCAAGGCTGCGGCCGCCAAGAAGTAGCGACCTCACAGCGCCGGTCTCCGTCGCCTCCGACCAGGGGGCGAAGGGACCGGCGCTTTGCGGTGCGGTCCCTTCGCCCCCCCCGCCGCAGCCCTTCCCCCGCTCTCGCCCGCGATCGAGCAGGGGAATCCCAAGCCGAACCCCCATGCCGTACCTACGCCCCGAGCCCGAGAAGGTGCCGGGGGCAGTCCATTGGAGCCGGAGATGTTCGAGGCGGTCGAGGAACTCATCGGCGAGCACGCCGATCTGGAGAAGAAGCTCGCTGACCCGTCGGTGCACGCCGACCAGGCCAACGCGCGCAAGCTCAACAAGCGCTACGCGGAGCTGACCCCGATCGTCGCGACCTACCGCTCCTGGAAGCAGACCGGTGACGACATCGAGACGGCGAAGGAGTTCGTCGCCGACGACCCCGACTTCGCCGCCGAGGTCAAGGAGCTGGAGAAGCAGCGCGAGGACCTGACGGAGAAGCTGCGGCTGCTCCTCGTCCCGCGCGACCCCAGCGACGACAAGGACGTCATCCTCGAGATCAAGGCGGGCGCGGGCGGCGACGAGTCCGCGCTGTTCGCCGGCGACCTGCTGCGCATGTACCTGCGGTACGCCGAGCGGGTCGGCTGGAAGACCGAGATCATCGACTCCACCGAGTCCGAGCTCGGCGGCTACAAGGACGTCCAGGTCGCCGTGAAGACCAAGGGCGGCCAGGGCGCCACCGAGCCCGGCCAGGGTGTCTGGGCCCGGATGAAGTACGAGGGCGGCGTGCACCGCGTGCAGCGGGTGCCCTCCACCGAGTCGCAGGGCCGTATCCACACCTCCGCCGCCGGTGTGCTCGTCACGCCCGAGGCCGAGGAGGTCGACGTCGAGATCCACGCGAACGACCTGCGGATCGACGTCTACCGCTCCTCGGGGCCCGGCGGTCAGTCCGTCAACACCACCGACTCCGCGGTGCGCATCACGCACATTCCCACCGGAGTCGTCGCCTCCTGCCAGAACGAGAAGAGCCAGCTGCAGAACAAGGAGCAGGCGATGCGTATCCTGCGCTCCAGGCTCCTCGCCGCGGCGCAGGAGGAAGCGGAGCGGGAGGCCGCGGACGCCCGCCGCAGCCAGGTCCGCACCGTCGACCGCTCCGAGAAGATCCGTACGTACAACTTCCCGGAGAACCGCATCTCGGACCATCGCGTCGGGTTCAAGGCGTACAACTTGGACCAGGTCCTCGACGGTGAACTCGACGCGGTGATCCAGGCGTGCGTGGACGCCGACTCGGCGGCCAAGCTGGCCGCCGCGTAACCACGCTCCAGCTCAACAGACCGCCCAGCCCCGGAGGACCAGCGTGCAGCAACATTTTGGGGGGCGACCCCCGAACCCCCGCGGCGTGCTGCTCGCGGAAGTCGCCCAGGCTACCCAGCGGCTGGCCGACGCGGGCGTGCCCTCGCCGCGCAACGACGCCGAGGAGCTCGCCGCGTTCGTGCACGGTGTGAAGCGGGGCGAGCTGCACACCGTCAAGGACGCGGACTTCGACGCCCGGTACTGGGAGGTGATCGCGCGCCGCGAGGCGCGCGAACCGCTCCAGCACATCACCGGGCTCGCCTACTTCCGGTACCTGGAGCTGCAGGTCGGGCCGGGGGTGTTCGTGCCCAGGCCGGAGACCGAGTCCGTGGTCGGCTGGGCCATAGACGCCGTCCGCGCGATGGACGTCGTGGAGCCGCTGATCGTCGACCTGTGCACCGGCTCGGGCGCCATCGCGCTCGCCCTCGCGCAGGAGGTGCCGCGCTCGCGCGTGCACGCCGTCGAGCTGTCCGAGGACGCCCTGCGGTGGACCCGCAAGAACGTCGAGGGGTCCAGGGTCGACCTGCGCCAGGGGAACGCCCTGGACGCCTTTCCCGACCTCGACGGCCAGGTGGACCTCGTCATCTCCAACCCGCCGTACATCCCGCTCACCGAGTGGGAGTACGTCGCTCCCGAGGCCCGGGACCACGACCCCGAGCTCTCCCTGTTCTCGGGAGAGGACGGCCTCGACCTGATCCGTGGTCTGGAGCGCACCGCGCACCGGCTGCTGCGTCCCGGCGGTGTGGTCGTCGTCGAGCACGCCGACACCCAGGGCGGCCAGGTGCCGTGGATCTTCACCGAGGAGCGGGGCTGGGCCGACGCCGCCGACCACCCCGACCTCAACAACCGGCCCCGGTTCGCGACCGCCCGCAGGGCGATGCCATGACCACGGCGACTTCCTGCCCGGACGGCGCGGCCGGCGTGGACGACGTAGAAACCGTTAGATACGCGGCCGACGGGGCCCGCGTGCTCGAGGAGGCTTGCTGATATGGCACGGCGATACGACACCAACGACGCGACCGACCGTACGACGGGTCTGCGCGAGGCCGCGTCCGCCGTCCGCCGCGGCGAACTCGTCGTGCTGCCGACCGACACCGTGTACGGGGTCGGCGCCGACGCGTTCAGCTCGGAGGCCGTGTCCGACCTGCTGGAGGCCAAGGGCCGCGGCCGGAACATGCCCACGCCCGTCCTCATCGGCTCCCCGAACACGCTGCACGGCCTGGTCACGGACTTCTCCGAGATGGCCTGGGAGCTCGTCGACGCCTTCTGGCCGGGCGCGCTGACCCTCGTCGCCAGGCACCAGCCGTCCCTCCAGTGGGATCTCGGGGACACCCGTGGCACCGTCGCCGTGCGCATGCCGCTGCACCCGGTGGCCATCGAGCTGCTGACCGAGGTCGGCCCGATGGCCGTCTCCTCCGCGAACCTCACGGGACACCCGTCCCCCGAGGACTGCGACGCCGCCCAGGAGATGCTCGGGGACTCCGTCTCCGTGTACCTGGACGGCGGCCCCACCCCCGGCATCGTCCCGTCGTCGATCGTCGACGTGACGGGCAAGGTGCCGGTGCTGCTGCGGGCCGGGGCACTGTCGGCCGAGGAGCTGCGCAAGGTCGTACCCGACCTCGAGGTGGCGAATTGACAGCCCCTGACGCGGGGCGTGGCATAGGTACGGGGACGGGGAACTCGGGGGCTTACGGCGACGGGGCCTTCGGTGACTCCTCTTTTCGCATCCTCCACGTCAGCACCGGCAACGTGTGCCGCTCGCCGATCACCGAGCGGCTGACCCGGCATGCCCTGGCGGACCGGCTCGGCGACCCCCTGTGGGGCGGCCTGATCGTGGAGAGCGCCGGTACGTGGGGGCACGAGGGCGCGCCCATGGAGGCCAACGCGGAGACCGTCCTCGCGGACTTCGGCGCGGACGCCTCCGGCTTCGTGGGCCGTGAGCTCCTCGACGAGCACGTCATCCGGGCCGACCTGGTGCTCACCGCGACCCGCGACCACCGCGCCCAGGTCATCTCCATGGGCCATTCGGCGGGCCTGCGCACCTTCACCCTGAAGGAGTTCACCCGCCTGGTCCGCGCCATAGACCCGACGACCCTGCCTCCGCTGGACGACGGCATGGTCGAACGCGCCCGTGCCCTGGTCCGCGCCGCGGCGGCGCTACGCGGGTGGCTCCTGGCCCCGACGGCGGAAGCGGACGAGGTCTACGACCCGTACGGCGCCCCCCTCCCGTTCTTCCGCTCGGTGGGCGACGAGATCAACCAGGCGCTGGACCCGGTGGTCACGGCGCTGACGGGGGTGCCGGCCCGCGCCTGAGCGGGTGGGCTCGTGGAGCGGGTGGACGCGACGGCGGGCGCGTGCGGGGAGTCGGTCCTACATTGGACTCAGCGTCCCCCCGCCGAGGTCCGGAGTCCGCCATGCCGGTCGCACACACGCTTGAAGGTCCGCTGCCGGCCGAGGTGCTCGGCCGACAGGATCCGGAGCTGGCCGAGATCCTCCTCGCGGAGCTGACACGGCAGACGACGTCGCTGCAACTGATCGCCGCCGAGAACTTCTGCTCGCCGGCCGTGCTGGCCGCGCTGGGCTCGCCGCTCGCCAACAAGTACGCCGAGGGGTATCCCGGCGCCCGGCACCACGGCGGCTGCGAGATCGTCGACGTGGCCGAGCGCGTCGCCGTGCAGCGCGCCAAGGCCCTCTTCGGCGCCGAGCACGCCAACGTGCAGTCCCATTCCGGGAGTTCGGCCGTCCTGGCCGCGTACGCCGCCCTCCTGCGCCCCGGTGACACCGTGCTCGCGATGGGCCTGCCGCACGGCGGGCACCTCACGCACGGGTCGCCCGCGAACTTCTCCGGCCGCTGGTTCGACTTCGTCGGCTACGGCGTCGACCCGGAGAGCGGGCTCATCGACTACGAGCAGGTGCGGGCGCTGGCCCGCACCCACCGGCCCAAGGCCATCGTGTGCGGTTCCATCTCCTATCCCCGGCACATCGACCACGCCGCCTTCCGCGAGGTGGCGGACGAGGTCGGCGCGTACCTCATCGCCGACGCCGCCCACCCCATCGGCCTGGTCGCCGGGGGAGCGGCGCCCGACCCGGTCCCGTACGCCGATGTGGTGTGCGCGACCACGCACAAGGTGCTGCGGGGCCCGCGCGGCGGCATGCTGCTGTGCGGGAGCGGGCTCGCCGAGCGGGTGGACCGGGCGGTGTTCCCCTTCACCCAGGGCGGGGCGCAGATGCACACCGTCGCCGCGAAGGCCGTCGCGTTCGGGGAGGCGGCAACACCGGCGTTCCGCGCGTACGCCCATCAGGTGGTCGCGAACGCGCGGACGCTCGCGCGGGCTCTGGCCGCCGAGGGGCTGGAGGTCACCACCGGCGGCACCGACACCCATCTGCTGACCGTCGACCCGGCACCGCTCGGCGTGGACGGCCGGACCGCCCGCGGCCGTCTCGCGGCCGCCGGAGTGGTCCTCGACACCTGCGCGCTGCCCCACCCCGACGTGCGGGGACTGCGCCTGGGCACGGCCGCCGTCACCACCCAGGGCATGGGGGAGGCGGAGATGGCGCGGATCGCCGTGCTGTGCGCGACCGCCCTGCGGGACGAGGCCGCGGGCCGCCGGGTCCGTGAAGAAGTGCGGGACCTCACCGGGAGATTTCCGCCCTATCCCGGTCAGTGAGGGGTGGGCGGGCGTCGGCGCACAGCCACTCGTGAAACCATCGGCCCTACCCGGAAGTCCCCAACCGTATGCGCACGAAGCTAGGGTGTGGGGCTGAGATGGCCGGCGAGACCTGTGGGGAAGCCCGTGCGTGAATACCTCCTGACGCTCTGCATCACGGCCGCGGTGACGTACCTGCTGACAGGGCCGGTCCGTAAGTTCGCGATCGTGGCCGGAGCGATGCCGGAGATCCGGGCACGTGATGTGCACCGAGAACCCACCCCGCGCCTGGGCGGCATCGCGATGTTCTTCGGACTGTGCGCCGGTCTGCTGACCGCCGACCATCTGACGAACCTCAACGAGGTGTTCACCGACTCCAACGAGCCGCGTGCCCTGCTGTCCGGCGCAGCCCTGATCTGGCTGATCGGTGTCCTGGACGACAAGTTCGAGATCGACGCCCTGATCAAGCTCGGTGGCCAGATGATCGCCGCCGGCGTCATGGTCATGCAGGGTCTGACGATCCTGTGGCTGCCGATCCCCGGCGTCGGCTCGGTCTCGCTGACCCAGTGGCAGGGCACCCTGCTGACCGTCGCGCTGGTCGTGATCACCATCAACGCCGTGAACTTCGTCGACGGCCTCGACGGCCTCGCCGCCGGCATGGTGTGCATCGCGGCCGCGGCCTTCTTCATGTACGCGTACCGCATCTGGTATGGCTACGGCCTGGAGTCGGCGGCCCCCGCCACGCTGTTCTCCGCGATCCTCATGGGCATGTGCCTCGGCTTCCTGCCGCACAACATGCACCCCGCCCGCATCTTCATGGGCGACTCCGGCTCGATGCTCATCGGCCTCGTCCTGGCGGCCGGTGCCATCTCCATCACTGGCCAGATCGACCCCGACGCGATGAACCTGTTCGCGGGGTCGGAGAAGGAGGCCGTGCACCAGACGGTGCCGGTCTACATCCCGCTGCTGCTGCCGCTGACGATCATCGCGGTGCCGGCGGCCGACCTCGTGCTCGCCATCGTGCGGCGCACCTGGCGCGGCCAGTCGCCGTTCGCCGCCGACCGCGGCCACCTGCACCACCGGCTGCTGGAGATCGGGCACTCGCACAGCAGGGCCGTGCTCATCATGTACTTCTGGTCGGCGCTGATCGCGTTCGGAGCCCTCGCCTACTCGGTGAACTCGGGTGCCATGTGGATCGTGCTCGGCATCATGGGGCTCAGCGCGGTGGGCCTGGTCCTGCTCCTGCTGCCGCGCTTCACGCCGCGCACCCCGCGCTGGGCCGAGCACCTCGTGCCGCCCCGCTACCGCCGGCGCAGGGCCGTGGACGTGTCCGAGGAGGGCACCCCGGCCGTCGCGTACGCGAAGGGTGAGGAGCCGCACGGCGAGGCAGGCGGCGGAGATGCCCCGGGTGAGGAACGCCGCACTCCGGTGTCCGTGGGTGTCTCGGGGGCCAACGGGGCGACCGCTCTCGGCAGCCGTGCGCGGCTCCTGGACGAACGCGGGGCCGGAACGTCCCGCTGACGCGAGGTAAGAATCGTGCAAGAGCCCTCGCGGGGAGGGCTCGTCGATAACGCCCCATTACCAGACAAGAGGGTCACTTGCTTGCACAGACGTGCATGTTCACCCTCATGTGTGACACCGAGCACACCAACCAGGTAAAGACCTCATCAAATAGTTTGTGATACGGTTCACGAGAACCCAGGACAGAGCCGAAGGACCGCAGTGCGACGGTTCATCGGCGGTGAGGTTCTCTCTCTGTCCGGGACTACGCTCGTCCATGACGACACCTGCCCCCTTGAGCAAAGCGGAGTTGCCGCCATGCCGTCCAATGACGTCCGGAATCTCCTCCAGGCCGCTGTGCCCACAGCTGCCGTCGGCGCGATCGCAGCCGTCGTCAGCGGTGTGGTCGCGGGTGGCAAGGGGGCGGTCGGGGCGGTCGTGGCGACGCTGGTCGTGATCCTCTTCATGGGTATCGGGCTGTACGTCCTGCAGCGCGTCGCGAAGTCGCTTCCGCACCTTTTCCAGGCGATGGGTCTGATGCTCTACACGGCACAGATTCTTCTGCTGTTCATCTTCATGGCGACCTTCAAGAACACGACGCTGTTCAACCCCAGGGCGTTCGCCGCCACGCTTCTCGTCACCACGCTCGCGTGGATCGGCGCCCAGGCGCGTGCCCACATGAAGGCCAAGATCCTTTACGTCGAACCCGACTCCTCGAAGGGCGACAAGCCCGAGAAGACGGGGCACTCGTCGTGAGGGGTAGGGCCGGGATAAAGGCACGTCGGGGATCCTGCTATCGTCCGGTGCCAACTGCGGCATCGCGGGCGCGGGCATCTGAGCTGACGCCTGCTCTAGCGCGAGGCTCGATGCCCTCTTGCCGCCCCCACATCCGTACCACCAGTCCAGTGCCGAACCGCGGCTGTCCGCCGCGCCGACACAACGAGGTTGCCGTACCCATGCGCCACGCTGAAGGAGCCCGCGGTGAGTGCTGACCCGACGCAGGTGCTCGCCTTCGAGACCGACTGCCACATCTTCGACGGCTGTGGATTCCCGGCTCCCGGCCTGCACTCGTTCCTGTTCGAGCCCATCTGGGGCCATCAGGACGACGCCGTCTACTTCAACAAGACGATGTTGCTGGCGCTGCTCGGCTCCGTCATCATCATCGGCTTCTTCTGGGCCGCCTTCCGCAAGCCGCAGGTGGTTCCGGGGAAGCTGCAGATGGTGGCCGAGGCGGGCTACGACTTCATCCGACGCGGGATCGTGTACGAGACGATCGGCAAGCGCGAGGGCGAGAAGTACGTTCCGCTCGTCGTCTCGCTGTTCTTCTTCATCTGGATGATGAACCTCTGGTCGATCGTCCCGGTCGCCCAGTTCCCGGTGACGTCGATCATCTCGTACCCGCTGGTTCTCGCCCTGATCGTCTACATCCTGTGGGTCTCGCTGACGTTCAAGCGGCACGGATTCGTCGGTGCCTTCAAGAACTTCACGGGATACAACAAGGAGCTCGGCGCGGTCCTGCCGCTGGCGATGGTCATCGAGTTCTTCTCGAACCTGCTCGTCCGGCCGTTCACCCACGCCGTGCGACTCTTCGCGAACATGTTCGCGGGCCACACGCTGCTGCTGCTCTTCACGATCGCCAGCTGGTACCTGCTCAACGGCCTCGGGATCGCCTACGCGGGTGTCTCGTTCATCATGGTCATCGTGATGACGGCCTTCGAGCTCTTCGTCCAGGCCCTTCAGGCGTACGTCTTCGTACTCCTGACCTGCACCTTCATCCAGGGCGCGCTCGCCGAGCACCACTGAGCACCCGCCTCCCCAACCCCGCAGACGTCCGGTGGCCAACCCCCACCGGTCCTTGAAAGAGAAGGAAGAACTGGCATGTCCTCGACTCTTGCCGCTGTCACCGGTGACCTCAAGGCGCTCGGCTCCATCGGCTACGGTCTCGCCGCCATCGGCCCCGGCGTCGGCGTCGGCATCATCTTCGGTAACGGCACCCAGGCCCTGGCCCGCCAGCCCGAGGCCGCCGGCCTCATCCGCGCCAACCAGATCCTCGGCTTCGCCTTCTGTGAGGCGCTCGCCCTCATCGGTCTGGTCATGCCGTTCGTCTACGGCTCCTGAATTCTTCAGGCTGACGACCAGCAACCCAGACGAAAGGCAACGATATGAGCCAGCTGCTCATTCTGGCGGCCGCTGAGGGGGAGGCAGAGAACCCCCTCATCCCGCCGATCCCCGAGCTCGTCATCGGCCTGCTCGCCTTCGTCATCGTCTTCGGCTTCCTCGCCAAGAAGCTCCTCCCGAACATCAACAAGGTTCTGGAGCAGCGCCGCGAGGCCATCGAGGGCGGTATCGAGAAGGCCGAGGCCGCGCAGACCGAGGCCCAGAGCGTGCTCGAGCAGTACAAGGCTCAGCTCGCCGAGGCCCGGCACGAGGCCGCGAGACTGCGCCAGGAGGCGCAGGAGCAGGGCGCCACGCTCATCGCCGAGATGCGCGCGGAAGGCCAGCGGCAGCGCGAGGAGATCATCGCCGCCGGTCACGCCCAGATCGCGGCCGACCGCAAGGCCGCCGCGTCCGCGCTGCGCCAGGACGTGGGCCAGCTGGCCACCGAACTGGCCGGCAAGCTGGTCGGCGAGTCCCTCGAGGACCACGCCCGGCAGAGCCGCACCATCGACCGTTTCCTCGACGGTCTCGATGACAGCGCCTCGAAGGCCGAGGCGTCGCGATGAACGGAGCGAGCCGCGAGGCTTTGGCCGCCGCACGTGAGCGTCTCGACGCGTTGACGGACTCGACGTCCGTGGACGCGGCGCGGCTCGCCGACGAGCTGGCCGCCGTCACCGCGCTGCTCGACCGCGAGGTGTCGTTGCGTCGGGTCCTCACCGACCCGGCGCAGGCGGGCGAGGCGAAGGCCGAACTGGCCGGACGCCTCCTCAGCGGCCAGGTCAGCGGCACCACCGCCGACCTGGTGGCCGGTCTGGTGCGCTCCCGCTGGTCGCGGTCGCGTGACCTGGTCGACTCCGTCGAGGAGCTGGCCGACACCGCCGACCTCACGGCGGCGCAGCGGGCGGGTGCCCTCGACGACGTGGAGGACGAGCTGTTCCGGTTCGGCCGGATCGTCTCCTCGAACACCGATCTGCGCGCCGCGCTGACCGACCGGGGCGCCACGACCGCGGCCAAGAGCGAGCTGCTGCGCAGCCTGCTCGGCGGCCGGGCCGACGCCGTCACCGAGCGGTTGGTCACGCGCCTTGTGGCAGCGCCCCGGGGACGTAGCCTGGAGTCGGGACTCGAGTCCCTGTCCAAGCTCGCCGCCGAGCGCCGCAACCGCATGGTCGCGGTCGTCACCTCGGCGGTCCCGCTGAGCGACGTGCAGAAGCAGCGCCTCGGCGCCGCCCTCACGAGGCTCTACGGCCACCCGATGCACCTCAACCTCGACGTGGACCCCGAGGTCCTCGGCGGGATCCGGGTGCAGGTCGGCGACGAGGTCATCAACGGCTCGATCGCGGACCGGCTCGAGGACGTCAGCCGCCGCATGGCGAGCTAGCAGCACCTCACGACGCGTACGGACAAGAACCAAGCAGTACACCGCAGTGCTTACGGCCCTGGTTGGGCCGTGCAGAGGATTCCTGGGGGAACAACCCCAGACCCCCCAAGAAAACTTCGGGCCCAACAAGGAGAGCAGGGAACCCAGATGGCGGAGCTCACGATCCGGCCGGAGGAGATCCGGGATGCGCTGGACACCTTCGTCCAGTCGTACAAGCCGGACGCGGCCTCGCGCGAGGAGGTCGGTACGGTCACCCTTGCCGGCGACGGCATCGCGAAGGTCGAGGGGCTGCCCTCGGCCATGGCCAACGAACTGCTGAGGTTCGAGAACGGCACCCTCGGTCTCGCGCTGAACCTGGAAGAGCGCGAGATCGGCGCGGTCGTCCTCGGCGAGTTCAACGGCATCGAGGAGGGACAGCCGGTCACGCGTACCGGCGAGGTCCTGTCCGTGGCCGTCGGCGAGGGCTACCTCGGCCGCGTGGTCGACCCGCTCGGCACGCCGATCGACGGTCTCGGCGAGATCGAGACGTCCGGACGCCGCGCCCTCGAGCTGCAGGCCCCGGGCGTCATGGCCCGTAAGTCGGTGCACGAGCCGATGGAGACCGGCTACAAGGCCGTCGACGCGATGACCCCGATCGGCCGTGGCCAGCGTCAGCTGGTCATCGGTGACCGGCAGACCGGCAAGACCGCTCTGGCCGTCGACACGATCATCAACCAGCGCGACAACTGGCGCACGGGCGACCCGAAGAAGCAGGTCCGCTGCGTCTACGTCGCCATCGGCCAGAAGGGCTCGACCATCGCCTCCGTGCGTGGCGCCCTCGAAGAGGCCGGCGCGCTGGAGTACACGACCATCGTCGCCGCCCCGGCGTCCGACCCGGCCGGCTTCAAGTACCTGGCGCCGTACACCGGTTCGGCCATCGGCCAGCAGTGGATGTACGAGGGCAAGCACGTCCTCATCATCTTCGATGACCTCTCGAAGCAGGCCGACGCCTACCGCGCCGTGTCCCTGCTGCTCCGCCGTCCGCCGGGGCGCGAGGCGTACCCCGGTGACGTCTTCTACCTGCACTCCCGTCTGCTCGAGCGCTGCGCGAAGCTCTCGGACGAGATGGGCGCGGGCTCGATGACCGGTCTGCCGATCGTCGAGACGAAGGCCAACGACGTCTCGGCGTTCATCCCGACCAACGTCATCTCCATCACCGACGGCCAGTGCTTCCTGGAGTCGGACCTGTTCAACGCCGGTCAGCGCCCCGCGCTGAACGTCGGTATCTCCGTCTCCCGAGTCGGTGGTTCCGCACAGCACAAGGCGATGAAGCAGGTCTCCGGCCGACTGCGCGTCGACCTCGCCCAGTTCCGTGAGCTGGAGGCGTTCGCCGCCTTCGGTTCCGACCTGGACGCCGCGTCGAAGGCGCAGCTGGAGCGCGGTCAGCGGATGGTCGAGCTGCTCAAGCAGGCTCAGTACCAGCCGATGGCCACCGAGGACCAGGTCGTCTCCGTGTGGGCCGGCACCACCGGCAAGATGGACGACGTCCCGGTGAACGACATCCGCCGCTTCGAGAAGGAGCTCCTGGAGTACCTGCACCGCAAGGAGCAGGGCCTCATGACCTCCATCAAGGAGGGCGGCAAGATGTCGGACGACACCCTGCAGGCCATCGCCGACGCGATCGCGGACTTCAAGAAGCAGTTCGAGACGTCGGACGGCAAGCTGCTCGGCGAGGACACCCCTGCCGCTGCGGGCAAGTGACGACGGAAGGGACCTGACTCATGGGAGCCCAGCTCCGGGTCTACAAGCGTCGCATCAAATCCGTCACCGCGACCAAGAAGATCACCAAGGCGATGGAGATGATCGCCGCCTCGCGCGTCGTCAAGGCGCAGCGCAAGGTGGCGGCCTCCACGCCGTACGCGACCGAGCTCACCCGCGCGGTCACGGCGGTCGGGACCGGTTCGAACACCCAGCACCCGTTGACCACGGAGGCTGAGACGGCGACCCGTTCCGCGGTGCTGCTCCTCACGAGCGACCGCGGACTGGCCGGCGCCTTCAACTCGAACGCCATCAAGGCGGCGGAGAAGCTGACCGCCCGCCTGGAGGCCGAGGGCAAGGAGGTCGACACGTTCATCGTCGGCCGCCGCGGTCTGGCCCACTACAACTTCCGGGAGCGCAAGGTCTCGGAATCGTGGTCGGGCTTCACCGACGAGCCCTCGTACGCGGACGCGAAGAAGGTCGCCGTTCCGCTGATCGAGGCCATCGAGAAGGAGACGGCGGACGGCGGCGTGGACGAACTCCACATCGTCTACACCGAGTTCGTCTCGATGATGACGCAGACGGCGGTCGACAGCCGCCTGCTGCCGCTCAGCCTCGAAGAGGTAGCGGAGGAGACGTCCACCAAGGACGAGATCCTCCCGCTGTACGACTTCGAGCCGTCGGCGGAGGACGTCCTCGACGCTCTTCTGCCGCGGTACGTCGAGAGCCGTATCTACAACGCGCTGCTCCAGTCGGCTGCTTCCAAGCACGCCGCCACCCGCCGCGCGATGAAGTCGGCGACCGACAACGCGGGAGACCTGATCACTTCACTCTCCCGACTTGCCAACGCGGCCCGCCAGGCCGAAATCACCCAGGAAATCAGCGAGATCGTCGGTGGCTCCGCAGCCCTGGCCGACGCGACCGCGGGGAGTGACAGGTAATGACGACGACAGTTGAGACGGCCGTTGCCACGGGCCGCGTCGCCCGGGTCATCGGCCCGGTCGTCGACGTGGAATTCCCCGTCGACGCCATGCCGGAGATCTACAACGCCCTTCACGTCGAGGTGGCCGACCCGGCCAACGCCGGCGAGAAGAAGACGCTGACCCTCGAGGTCGCCCAGCACCTGGGCGACGGTCTGGTCCGCACCATCTCCATGCAGCCCACCGACGGTCTGGTCCGCCAGGCCGCGGTGACCGACACCGGCAAGGGCATCAGTGTCCCGGTCGGCGACTTCACCAAGGGCAAGGTGTTCAACACCCTCGGCGAGGTGCTGAACTCCGACGACGCGTACGACGGCGAGCGCTGGTCCATCCACCGCAAGGCCCCGGCGTTCGACCAGCTCGAGTCGAAGACCGAGATGTTCGAGACCGGCCTGAAGGTCGTCGACCTGCTGACCCCGTACGTCAAGGGCGGCAAGATCGGTCTGTTCGGTGGTGCCGGTGTCGGCAAGACCGTGCTGATCCAGGAAATGATCATGCGTGTCGCCAACCTCCACGAGGGCGTCTCCGTCTTCGCGGGCGTCGGTGAGCGCACCCGTGAGGGCAACGACCTCATCGCGGAGATGGAGGAGAGCGGTGTTCTCGACAAGACCGCTCTCGTCTTCGGTCAGATGGACGAGCCCCCGGGCACCCGGCTGCGCGTGGCCCTGGCCGGTCTGACCATGGCGGAGTACTTCCGCGATGTGCAGAAGCAGGACGTGCTGTTCTTCATCGACAACATCTTCCGCTTCACCCAGGCCGGTTCCGAGGTCTCCACCCTGCTCGGCCGTATGCCGTCCGCGGTGGGTTACCAGCCGAACCTGGCCGACGAGATGGGTCAGCTGCAGGAGCGCATCACCTCGACGCGTGGTCACTCGATCACGTCGATGCAGGCGATCTACGTCCCCGCGGACGACCTGACCGACCCGGCCCCGGCCACCACGTTCGCCCACCTCGACGCGACGACGGTGCTCTCCCGTCCGATCTCCGAGAAGGGCATCTACCCGGCCGTGGACCCGCTGGACTCCACGTCCCGCATCCTGGACCCGCGCTACATCGCGCAGGACCACTACGAGGCCGCCATGCGCGTCAAGACGGTCCTGCAGAAGTACAAGGACCTCCAGGACATCATCGCGATCCTCGGTATCGACGAACTGGGCGAGGAGGACAAGCTCGTCGTCCACCGTGCCCGTCGGGTGGAGCGCTTCCTGTCCCAGAACACCCACGCCGCCAAGCAGTTCACCGGCGTCGACGGGTCGGACGTCCCGCTGGAGGAGTCGATCGCGGCGTTCAACGCGATCATCGACGGCGAGTACGACCACTTCCCGGAGCAGGCGTTCTTCATGTGCGGTGGCATCGAGGACCTCAAGGCCAACGCCAAGAACCTCGGCGTCTCCTGAACCACGCGGTGAGAGGGGCGGGGCCGTGCCTCGCGGGGCGGGTCCCGCCCTCCTCACCACGCCCATTAGACTTTGACCCAACACCCGGCAGCGAACGCCGGGTGGTGACCCGAGGAGCCCACCTTGGCTGCTGAGCTGCACGTCGAGCTCGTCGCCGCGGACCGCAGTGTCTGGTCCGGCGAGGCCACCCTGGTCGTCGCGCGTACCACGTCCGGCGACATCGGCGTCATGCCCGGCCACCAGCCGCTGCTCGGTGTGCTGGAGTCGGGCCCGGTGACCATCCGTACGAGTGATGGTGGAACGGTCGTCGCCGCGGTGCACGGCGGTTTCATCTCGTTCGCGGACAACAAGCTGTCGCTGCTGGCCGAGATCGCCGAGCTGTCGGACGAGATCGACGTCCAGCGTGCGGAGCGGGCGCTCGAGCGCGCGAAGTCGGACGCCGACGCGTCCGCCGAGCGCCGCGCGGACGTCCGACTGCGGGCGGTGTCTGCGCACTGATACCGGCGCGCAGAAGGAAGTGACTCAGCCGCGGCCAGGACCGGAGCTTTTCCGGACCGGGTCGCGGCTGAGGCGATGCGGGTACTTTTTCCCTTTCCGTTACCTAGGAGACGAGGAGGTCGGTGTCGATGGTCCTCGCTCTGGCTGTGTTCGGGTCGCTGGTAGTGCTGCTGGCCCTCGGACTGTTCCTCTTCGGCCTGCGGCGCAGAGTGATCCAGCGCTCGGGCGGCACCTTCGACTGCAACCTCCGCTGGAACGTCCCCGAGGGAGGGGACACCAGCGGCAAGGGCTGGGGTTACGGCATCGCCCGCTACAGCGGCGACCGCATCGAATGGTTCCGCGTCTTCTCGTACGCGCTGCGGCCGCGCCGCGTCCTCGAACGCTCGGCGATCGAGGTGGCGGGCCGGCGGACTCCCGGCAGTGAGGAGGAGCTGGCGCTGCTCTCCGACTCGGTCATCCTCGCCTGTGTCCATCGCGGTACGCGCCTGGAACTGGCCATGACCGAGGACGCGCTGACCGGTTTCCTCGCCTGGCTGGAAGCGGCGCCGCCCGGGCAGCGGGTGAATGTGGCTTAACCATTCACTCACTGCCCGGGCTCTGTCGTTACTTGTCTGCGGGTGCGTCGTGGCTGGGCGCGCAGTTCCCCGCGCCCCTACGGGGCGCTATTGGTTCAGGCCGTTGTTGATGGCCGTCACCAGTTCACCGTTGCCGGTGTCGCCGCTGAACTCCCAGAAGAACGCGCCGCCCAGGCCCTGGTTCTTGGCCCAGGCCATCTTGGAGTTGATGGTGGCCGGGGTGTCGTAGCTCCACCAGTTGTTGCCGCAGAAGGCGTAGGCCGTGCCGGCGATCGTGCCGGTGGCGGGGCAGGTGTTCTTGAGGACCTTGTAGTCCTCGATGCCCGCCTCGTACGTGCCGGGTGCCGCGCCGGTCGCCGAGCCGCCGGGGGCGGCCTGGGTGACGCCGGTCCAGCCGCGCCCGTAGAAGCCGATGCCGAGGAGCAGCTTCTTCGCGGGGACACCCTTGCTCTTGAGCTTGGCGATCGCGTCGGCCGAGTTGAAGCCGGCCGTCGGGATGCCGCTGTACGACGTCAGCGGCGAGTGCGGGGCGGTCGGGCCGTCCGCGTCGAAGGCGCCGAAGTAGTCGTACGTCATCACGTTGTACCAGTCGAGGTACTGCGAGGCGCCGCCGTAGTCGGCCGCGTCGATCTTGCCGCCGGAGGATCCGTCGGCGGTGATGGCCGCGGTGACCAGGTAGTTGCTGCCGAACTCGGTGCGCAGCGCCTGGCTGAGGGTCTTGAAGGAGCTGAAGCCCGAGGTGTCGCAGGTCAGGCCGCAGGCGTTCGGGTACTCCCAGTCGATGTCGATGCCGTCGAAGACGTCGGCCCAGCGCGGGTCCTCCACGACGGCCTTGCAGGACTTGGCGAACGCGGCCGGGTTCTGCGCGGCCTGGCCGAAGCCGCCGGAGTAGGTCCAGCCGCCGAACGAGTACAGCACCTTGATGTGCGGGTACTTCGCCTTCAGCTGGCGCAGCTGGTTGAAGTTGCCGCGCAGCGGCTGGTCCCAGCTGTCGGCGGTGCCGCTGACCGACTGGTCGGCGGTGTACGCCTTGTCGTACGCGGCGTAGGTGTCGTCGACGGTGCACTGACCGTTCTTGACGTTGCCGAACGAGTAGTTGATGTGGGTGATCTTCGACGCGGAGCCGGAGGTTACCAGGTTCTTGACGTGGTAGTTCCGGCCGTAGACGCCCCACTCGGTGAAGTAGCCGAGCTTGATCTTGTCGCCGGTGGGCGGCTCGGTGGTGCCGCCGGTGGTGCGTACGGCGGTCGCGCCGCTGGCGGGTCCGGTCTGGTCCGCGGTGTCCCGGGCCTGGACCGTGTACGAGTAGTCGGTGCCGGCGGTCAGGCCGGTGTCGCTGTAGGTGGTGCCGGTCACCGTGGAGACCTTGGCGCCGTCGCGCAGGACGTCGTAGTTCTTGACGCCCTTGTCGTCGGTGGCCGCGCTCCAGGAGAGTTTCACCGAGGTGTTGGTGATGTCGGAGGCGGTCGGCTTGCCGGGGGCGGAGGGCGCGCTGTCGCCGGGGACCGAGGGGCCGCCGTCACAGCTGCCGCCGTTGAGCTTGCAGTTGAGGGGGGAGCCGGTGCCGGAACCGTTGAAGCCGAAGGAGAGGGAGGCGCCGGGTGCGAGGGTGCCGTTCCAGGACTTGTTCTTGGCGGTCCAGTGGGAGCCGGAGCTGGTGACGTCGGCGTCCCAGGCGGAGGTGACCGAGGTGCCGGAGGGGAAGTCCCACTCGACGGTCCAGGAGCTGAGGGCCGTGGTGCCGGTGTTCTTGACGGTCCACTTGCCCTCGAAGCCGCTGCCCCAGTCCTGGGTCTTGGCGTAGGTGGCGGTCGCCGAGGTGGCGGCCGAGGCGGGGCTCGCGAGCCCGACCAGGGCGGCAAGCGGCAGCAGCAGGGTGGTGAACCCCGCGACGGCTCTGTGTCCGAGTCTGGGTCTGAGGCGCATCCGCGTCTCCTTGGGGGAGTTTGATGAGGTGCGCAGGACAATAGAAAGGTCTGGACCATAGGTCAATAGGTCCAGACCACTGAGAGGGTGCGGTGCGGCTACTTGTTACACGCCCAACTCCTGAGCCAGAACAGCCGCTTGCACCCGGCTGCGCAGCTCCAGCTTGCCCAGCAGGCGGCTGACGTGCGTCTTCACGGTGGCCTCGGCCATGTCGAGCCGTATACCGATCTCCGCGTTCGACAGGCCCTCGCCCAGGCAGGACAGGACCTCGCGTTCCCGCCGGGTCAGCGCGTCGAGGACGGACGGGTCGACCCTCGGCTCCCGTACCGGCCGCGCGGCGAACTCGGCGATCAGCCGGCGGGTGACCGCGGGCGAGATCAGGCCCTCACCGCCCGCCACCGTGCGGACCGCCTCCAGCAGGTGACGGGCCTCGGTGTTCTTCAGCAGAAAGCCGGCGGCGCCCGCGCGCAGCGCGCCGAACACGTACGCGTCGAGGTCGAAGGTGGTCAGTACGAGGACGTCCGCGAGGCCCTCGGCGACGACCTGGCGGGTGGCGGAGACGCCGTCGAGGCGGGGCATCTGGACGTCCATCAGGACGAGGTCGGGCCGCAGTTCCCTGGCCAGGGCCACCGCCTGCTCGCCGTCCGCGGCCTCGCCGACCACCTCGATGTCGGGGGCGCTGCGCAGGATGAGGACCAGACCGGCGCGTACGGCGGACTGGTCCTCGGCGACGAGGACACGGATCATGCGGTTTCTCCTTCGGTGATCGGGAAGGTGGCGCGGACGGCCCAGGTCCCGCCGGTCTCCGAGTCCGCGGCGCCGCCCGTGGGTCCGCCTTCGGGGCCGGCCTCGAACGTGCCGTGCAGCAGCGCCACCCGCTCGCGCATCCCGATCAGGCCCGCACCCGAACCGGGAGCGCGCGGGCCGTCGTCCCGCACGCCGCCGAACGGGCTGCGTACGCACACGTCCAGGGCGTGGTCGCGCTGGACGAGGGAGACGGTGACCCGGCCGGGGGAGGCGTGCTTGAGGGCGTTGGTCAGGGACTCCTGCACGATGCGGTAGGCGGCCAGTTCGACCGGGGCGGGCAGCGCCGTGTGCGTGCGGTCGAGCTGCACGTCGAGTCCGTTGGCGCGGGCGTGGTCCACGAGGGTGCCGAGTCCGTCGAGGGTGGGCGCGGCGGCCGGCTCGGTGTCACCGCTGCTGTCGCGCAGTATGCCGATGAGGCGGCGCATCTCGGCCAGCCCTTCGACGCTGTTCTCGCGGATCACGCCGAGGGCCTGCTGCGAGGTGTCCGGGTCGTCGAGGGAGAGCGCGGCCGTGGAGTGGATGGCGATCGCCGACAGGTGGTTGGCCACCATGTCGTGCAACTCCCGTGCCATGCGCGCCCGTTCGGCGGTCACGGCCTGGACGCGGTCGATCTCGGCGAGCAGGGCGGTCTGTTCGGCGCGCAGCCGGGCGGCCTCGGCGGCGTCACGGTGGTTGCGCACGACCCAGCCGGTGGCGCCGGGGGTGAACGCCACGACACCGATGACCACGCCGATCAGCAGCGCCTCCGGCTTCCGCCAGAGGGCGACCGGCACGATCGTGCCGAGTACCGTGAGCAGCCCGCTGATCCACAGGACACGGCGGGCGGTGGCGGGCGGACCGTACAGCACGGCCGCGTACACGAGGTCGGTGAACATCACGACCGTCACGAGACTGCCCTGCGTGACGGTGTCCAGGGTCAGCGCCGCGCCACCGATCAACAGACCGGTGCGCGGGTGGGTCCGGCGCAGCAGCTCGCAGCCCGCGGTGACCGTGAGCGGCAGCAGGACCGGCCAGCGGCCCGCCCAGAGCACGAGGTCCTCGGTGGCCGGCCGGGTGTCGAGACCGGCGCCCCAGAGGAGGAGTCCGCCGAGCAGTCCCGCGAGGGCGATGCGTACGTCGTCGCGGTGCGGGCGGGGGCGTCGTCCGGGCATGACTCCATCCAACACGCACGTCCCCCTCGTCGCCTGATCCCGGGGAACGGTCCGCGAGTACATCGAAGGATGCAGGGCCACCTCGTCACCGGTGACGACGATCGGCGGCGTGCTCCGCGGGAGCCTGGAAGGGTGATCGAGAGGAGCGAGCCGTGATCGTCACGCTGATCGTCGTCTGCGAGGTCGGGTTCTGGGTGCTGCTGGCCGCGGGCCTGGCCTTCCGCTACCTGCTGCGGATGCCCCGCACGGGTCTGGCCCTGCTGCTGTGCGAGCCGCTCCTGGAGGTCGTGCTGCTGGTGGCCACGGCGCTGGATCTCAAGGGGGGCGCCGAGCCGAACTGGACGCACGGGCTGGCCGCGCTGTACATCGGGTACACCGTCGGGCACGGGCACCGGACGGTGACGTGGCTCGACGGGCACGCGGCCCACCGGCTCGGTGGTGCGGCGCCCCCGGCGGGGCCGCCCCGGTACGGGCTGGCCCGGGCGCGGCACGAGGGCAGGGTGTGGGTGGGGTCGGTGGTGGCCGCGGCCGTCGCCACCGGCCTGTTGCAGGCGGCGATCCGGTACGTCGACGACCCGGGGCGGGTCGGGTCCCTGGAGAGCTGGCAGTTCGTGGCGTGGCGGGCGGCCGGAATCCACGGGGTGGTGGCGCTGACGTATCTGGTGTGGCCGAAGAAGGAGCCGGCGGCGGACCTGACGAAGCGGTGACTCGGGTGGAGTGCCGGGTGCGGGCGGGTGGGGGCCGGTCGCGCAGTTCCCCGCGCCCCTGAAGAGCGGGGGCGCGGCCCGTCTGTGCCGTTCCCCGCGCCCTCAGGACTCAGCGCTCGCCGCCCGGGACCCAGAGGACGTCCCCCACCTCCTTGTTGGCCGTCCTGGCCAGGATGAAGAGGAGGTCCGAGAGGCGGTTGAGGTAGGTCGCCGTCAGGGGATTCATCACCTCGGCGTGGGACTCCATGGCGGCCCACGTCGAGCGTTCCGCGCGCCGGACCACCGTGCACGCCTGGTGCAGGAGCGCCGCGCCGGGGGTGCCGCCGGGGAGGATGAAGGAGCGGAGCTTCTCCAGCCGTTCGTTGAAGCGGTCGCAGTCCGCCTCCAGCCTGTCGATGTAGAACTGCTCGACGCGCAGGGGCGGGAACTCGGGATTCTCGACGACCGGTGTGGACAGGTCCGCCCCCACGTCGAACAGGTCGTTCTGGACGCGGGAGAGGACCTGCACGATCTCCTCGTCGAGGCCGCCGAGAGCGATGGCCGTACCGAGGGCCGCGTTCGCCTCGTTGGCGTCGGCGTACGCCGAGATCCGCGGATCCGTCTTGGCGGTGCGGCTCATGTCGCCGAGGGCCGTGGTGCCCTGGTCGCCGGTCCTGGTGTAGATGCGCGTCAGATTGACCATGCGGCCAGCCTAGTTAGGCTCCGGCCGTCCGGAACACGCGTGTGCCCACCGTCACGGCGAGGACGGCGAAGCCGGCGGCCACCAGGACGCCGTACCCCATGGAGGCGGTGGCGTACGAGCCGGTGTACGCCTCCCGCATCGCGTCCACCGGATGGCGCAGCGGCATGACGTGCGAGAGGGCGTCCAGCCAGCCGGGCGCCAGCGACATGGGCAGCAGGAGGCCGGACAGCAGCATGGAGGGCATGGTCACGGCGTTGACGGTCGGGCCGAACGCGTGGGGCGCGGCGGTCCGCATGGCCAGCGCGTAGGAGAGCGAGGCCAGCGAGACGCTCAGCAGGGCGACGAACGCGAAGCCGATCAGGATGCCCGCCACGGGTGCGCGCAGGCCCATCGCCACGGCGGCCAGGACCAGCAGGACCGCCTGGACGACGAGGACGGCCGCGTCGCGCAGCACCCGGCCGAGCAGGAGCGCGAGCCGGCTGACCGGGGTGACGCGCATCCGCTCCACGACCCCGTGGTTCTTCTCCACGATGATCATGAATCCGGCGAACGAGGCACTGAACAGGCCGAGTTGCAGCAGCAGGCCCGGTACGAGGACCTGCCAGGAACTCCCGTCGCCCAGCGGCAGGTCGGTGAGCAGGGGGCCGAAGAAGAGCAGGTGGAGCAGCGGCATCAGGACGCCGAAGAGCATCGCGAACCGGGAGCGCAGGGTCTGGCGCAGATAGCGTCCGAAGATCAGCGCGGTGTCGTGGAGCAGCATGTCTGTCAGACCCCCTGCAGGGATGCCGGGGTGGCGTCGGCCGGGGCGGGGGCGCGGCCGGTGATCGCGAGGAAGGTGTCCTGGAGCGTCGCGTCGATCGACCCGCCGTGACGGAGCTTGAGCGCGCTCGGCGTGCCCTCCGCCACCACGACACCCCGGTCGACGATCACGAGCCGGTCGGCCAGCGCGTCCGCCTCGTCGAGGTAGTGCGTGGTGAGGAAGACCGTGGTGCCGTACGTGTCGCGCAGTCGCCGCACGAGATCCCAGAGGTCCGCGCGGCTCGCGGGGTCGAGGCCCGTGGTCGGCTCGTCGAGGAAGAGCACCCGCGGGCGGTGGGTGAGGCCGAGCGCGATGTCGAGCCGGCGGCGCTGCCCGCCGGAGAGGGCCGCCGTCCTCCGGTCGAGGAGTTCAGTCAGGCCGAGGTCCCGGGCCAGCTCGTCCGCGCGCTCCACCGCCTGCTCCTTCGTCAGGCGGTAGAGGCGTCCCTGGGTGACCAGCTCCTCGCGTACGGAGACCTGGGGGTCGACCCCGCCCGACTGCGCCACGTATCCGCAGACGCGGCGGACGCCCGCGGGGTCGGTGGCCAGGTCGTGGCCGGCGACGGTGGCGGCGCCGCCGGTGGGTGGCAGCAGGGTGGTGAGCATTCGGAGCGTGGTCGTCTTGCCCGCTCCGTTCGGGCCGAGGAGGCCGAGGATCTCGCCCGCCCCGACGGTGAGGTCGATGCCGCGGACCGCCTCGACGGGTCCGTTCTTGGTCTGGAAGGTCCGGGCCAGGCCGGCCGTGCTGATGATGGGCATGCGCCAAGAAAAACAGAGGGACTTGAATTTTGCAATGGCCCCAAAATTTGAGGAGCATCAAAATGTCGGGATCCGGCCTACGATGAGGCCATGGCAGAGGGGCTCAGGGAGCGGAAGAAGCGCGAGACCAGGCAGCGCATCTCGGACATCGCCACGGGGCTGTTCCTGGAGCACGGCTTCGTCACCGTGACGATGGTCGACGTGGCGGACGCCGCCGACGTGTCCGTGAACACCGTCTACAACTACTTCCCCGCGAAGGAAGACCTCTTCTTCGACCGCAGCAAGGGCGTGATCGACCGACTCTCGCGCTGGGTGGGCGGCCGCAGCCCCGGCGAGTCGGCGGCCGCCGCCGTGCTGCGCGAACTCCGCGCGGAGGTCGAGGCCGTCTCGCCGCACGTCGGCCTGATGGAGGGGTACGACCGCTTCATGCGCGTCATCCACGACGCGCCCGCCCTCCGCTCCCGCCTGTGGAGCCTCCAGCAGGAGGTCCACGACAACCTGGAGGCGGCCCTGCGCGCGGAGACCGGCGCGGCCCCGGACGATCCGACGCCGGGCCTGATGGCGGGCCAGATCGGCTGGCTGCACGGGACCGTCATGAGCGCGGTCGGCCGGGAGATGATGGCCGGGCGCGATCCGGCCGAGGTCTCCCGCGAGGTGCTGGCCCTTCTCGACCACATGGAGGACCTCTTGAGCGAGAAGGTCCTCAACTACGCCGTACGGGCGGCGGACTGAGCCGCCCGGTGTGATGTCCGTCCGATGAGACGTGACGCGCGTTACTTACCGGTCACACGGCACCTCACGAGCGCTAAGGTCCGCCGGAGAGGCAACCCGGCCGACCACGGGACGCGTTGTTCGGGACCGCCTCGCGATGTCAACGCCGGTCTTCCGGGTCGGCCCGTACGCCGCCCGGGGTCCGGGGTCGCGCGGCAGCAGCCGCACAGGGACGCGGCCCCGGGGAAGAAGCAGCAGGGGAGTCGGAACAGTGGCAGGGAAGCTCGCCGTCATCGGAGCCGGACTCATGGGGTCCGGTATCGCCCAGGTCGCCGCACAGGCCGGCTGGGACGTCGTCCTGCGGGATGTCACCGACGAGGCGCTGACCCGTGGCACCGACGGCATCAAGTCCTCGTACGACAAGTTCGTGAGCAAGGGGAAGCTGGACGCCGACGCGGCCGGACAGGCGCTGGCCCGGATCACCACGACCACCGATCTGGACGCGGTCGCGGACGCCGACATCGTCGTCGAGGCCGTGTTCGAGAAGCTCGAGGTCAAGCACGAGATCTTCCGGACGCTCGACGGGCTGGTGAAGGACGGGACCGTACTCGCCTCCAACACCTCCGCCATCCCGATCACCAAGATCGCGGCGGCCACCGGGCGCCCGGAGCGGGTCGTCGGCGTGCACTTCTTCTCGCCGGTCCCGATGATGCGGCTCTGCGAGCTCGTCCGGGGCTACAAGACGAGCGACGAAACCCTCGCCCGCGCGCGGGAGTTCGCCGAGTCGGTCGGCAAGACCTGCATCGTCGTCAACCGGGACGTGGCCGGCTTCGTGACCACCCGGCTCATCTCGGCACTCGTCGTCGAAGCGGCCAAGCTGTACGAGTCGGGCGTGGCCACCGCCGAGGACATCGACCTCGCCTGCAAGCTGGGCTTCGGGCACGCCATGGGCCCCCTCGCCACCGCCGACCTCACCGGTGTCGACATCCTGCTGCACGCGACCGGCAACATCTACACCGAGTCCCAGGACGAGAAGTTCGCCCCGCCGGAACTGATGCGCCGGATGGTTGACGCCGGTGACATCGGACGCAAGAGCGGGCAGGGCTTCTACACCTACTGACCCACGTACTGACTCTGTGGTGAACCTCAGCCCGTCGCGCCGTCACTCGTGAGGGTGGTTTCGGTATCGGTTCGCTCACGGAGGGCAACTTCTGCCCCGGTACCGCAGTCAGTCCTTGCACCGGACACGACGAAGACGCCGCGTACGAACACGCACTCTCGGGGAGCGCATATGCACATCAGGGGCGACCACGCCGAGCTGGTCGTCGGGGGCCGCCTCGACGTCCGCAGCGCGGCGGACGCCCGTACGGTCCTGCACTCGGCCATCGACGACGGCGTCGGCGACCTGGTGCTCGACCTGTCAGAGCTGGACTCCTGGGACGCCACCGGACTCGGTGTCATCATGGGGGCCCACCGACGGTCGGGGCGGTGCGGCCGGAGGCTTGTGCTGCGCGGCGTCCCGCCGCAGATGCAGCGCCTCCTCGTGGCCACCAGGCTCCACCGCATCCTGGCGGTCGAAGGCGGTATCGGGGTCGAGTCGCTGCCCCGGGTGTGACGCCCGTGCGCGGCTGCGCGTCACTGCCGCAAACGGCGAAGACCGGATCGGAAGCGGCGTACGAAATCCGTACCTCGCGAACAATCCTCACGAAGCTGTGACGTCTCGGACGGCGCGGTACCCCGTGTGTTCGGAGATACTGTGCGAAGGTTTAGGGTTCGGCTGCCCGCGTCATGATGAACCCTTGAGCGGGCACCGGACCAGAAGCGACAGCGCAGTGTGCGGCAGGCCGGGAGGGGCTCGGCACACGACGCTTTTGGGGGGCTAGGACCTATGGACCCGACAAACCGGGGACCCGAAGAGTACGGCCACGACGACGGCTCGGCGCCACGGCAGCGCCCACCGCGCGATCCTTTGACGCACGCGCTGGGGCACGGGGGCGCCCCGCACACACCCGCTCTGGCCCGCACCGTCCAGCTCGTCGCGGGCGACCATCTGCTCACCGTCAACCCCGTCGACGGCAGCGAGATCGAGCTCTGCCCACCGGGCGAGCGGCCGCCGCGGCCCGTGAAGTTCAGCGCCACCGAACGGACCGAACTGACCCGCGCCGGCCGGCCCGCCGTACCGCCCGGGGTCCCGCAGCCCAGACTGCCGCTCCTGGAGCGGCAGGAGGAGCGTGAGCGCCTCGTACGGCTGCTCGCGCGCGGCCGCTCCGTACGGCTCACCGGGCCCTCGGGTTCGGGACGCACAGCGCTCCTGGACGCCGTCGCCGACGACTGCGCGGACCTCGCGCCTGACGGTGTGGTCCGCCTCAGCGGCCACCGCCGCACGGCGGACGATCTGCTGCACGACCTCTTCGCCGCCGTCCACAACGCTCCGCTGCACCGGCCGGAACAGGACGAACTGCTCGCACTCGTCCACGACATCGGCGCGGTCGTCGTCCTGGACGACGTGGAGTTCGGCGGCACCGCGCTCGACGACCTGCTCGACGCCACCCCCGAGTGCGCCTGGCTGGTCTCCGCGACGCCCCGGACCGCCGCGCCGTCCGCCGACTCGCTCCTCGAAGAGGTCTTCCTCGGCGGCCTCGGCCGCGGCGGCGGTCTCGAACTGCTGGAACGGGCCGTCGGCCGGGTCCTGACCGAGGAGGAGGCCAACTGGGCGGGCGACCTCTGGTTCGAGTCCGAGGGACTCCCGCTGCGGTTCGTCCAGGCCGGCGCCCTGCTGCGGCAGCGCGACCAGCTGACCGCCGACCCGCACGCCTTCGACGGGTTCGGCCACCAGGCGGACGCGCCGGTGGACGCGCCCTTTGACGCCGAGGACGGCCACGAGGTGCCGTTGCCCTCGCTCGCCGAGGGCGCCGCGCCCGCCGCGCTGCTCGCCTCCCGGCTCAGCGAGTCGGCCCGCGCCACATTGCGCTTCGCCGTCGCGCTGGGCGGCGAGGTGCCGCACCAGGCGCATCTGCCCGCCCTCGTGGGCCACACCCACGCGGACGCGGCGCTCGCGGAGCTCGTCGGCTGCGCGCTCGTCACCCCGGTCGGGTCGCACTACCGGCTCGCGGCCGGCGTGCAGACCCAGCTGGAGGCCGTCGGGTACGCGTCCGACGCCGAGGAGACCGCACGGGCCGCCGCCCGGCACTACACCTGGTGGGCAGGGCACCCCTCCGTCACCCCGGAGCGGGTCGCCGCCGAGGCGGACGCCGTGCTCGCCGCACTGGCCGCCCTGGTGCCGCTCACCGTGCCGCCGACCGAGGAGGACGAGAGCGTCACCGCGGTGGAGCTGGCCCGGGCGGCGGCGCCCGCGTTCGCCGCGGGACTGCACTGGAGCGCCTGGGAGCGCGCGCTGCGCTCCGGCGCCGAGGCCGCCCGGCTGGCCGGCGAGGTCGCGGACCAGGCGTACTTCCACCACGAGTTGGGCGTCCTCGCGCTCTGCGGCGGGCAGCTCGACCGGGCCCGCGCCGAACTGGAGGCGTCCATCGGCCTGCGCGGCGCCCTCGCCGACAAGCGCGGCACCGTCGCGGGCCGGCGCGCCCTCGCCCTGGTCACCGACCGCTCGGGCACCCCGCCGCCCACGGGCATCGGTCCGGCGGCGGGCATCGGCGTGGCGGCGGGCATCGGTTCGACGACGGGCGAGGAGGTGCCCGACGCGCGGTACGAGGAGTCGGCGTCACCGCCCAGCGGTGTACCGGCCGCGTTCGCGGCGGTCCCCGCGCTGCAGGGGCCGGGCGAACCGGCCACACTGCTCACGCACCGGTCCGGGTCGGCCGCTTCCGCGAAGACCCGTGGCGCCGGCGCCACCGGCCGGGTCAAGGGCCTGGTCAGCGGCACCCGGCGCAACCTGGCGGCGGCCGGGGCGGGCGCGCTGCTCGCCGCCGTGCTCGGCACGGTGGTGACGCTCGGCGCGACCTCCAACCCCGACGACAACACGCCCTCCGAGAAGGTCGGTGTCGGCCCGTCGGCCGGCGTGGGCGAGGAGGACGGCGGACTCGGCGCGGACCGGCCGAAGAAGGGCAGCAGCGACGCCGACTCGACGAGCCGGCCGACCGACCCCGGCAAGGACGGGGTCCTCGGGACCTCGGACGACCCCACGCCGACCTCGACCGGCGAGCCGTCCGACGACCCGAGCGGCTCCAAGGACCCGAGCCCGACCACGTCCACGTCGAAGCCGCCGTCCTCCACCTCGAAGCCGTCCACCTCACCGTCGAAGCCGCCGACCGGCTCGACACCGCCGACCAGTTCCACCCCGACCCCGACGCCGAGCGAGCCCGACCCCTCGGGGGAGCCCAGCGAGCCGCCGCCGTCCACACCGGAGACCTCCGACTCGGCCAGCGGACCCGCGTCCAGCCCCGCCGAGAGCAGCAGTGCCGCGAGCAGCCCGGCGGACAGCGGCGTACCGGGGTCGCCGACGGTGATCTGAGACGGGCGCGGGGTGCGGACAGGCCCCGCACGGCATGACGGTGGGCCGGGTCCTCACACAGGACCCGGCCCACCGTCATGCCGTACCGCGTGCTCCGGCTGCCGTCAGAACAGCCGCAGCTTGTCGTCCTCGATGCCCCGCAGCGCGTTGTAGTCCAGGACCGCGCAGCCGATGCCCCGGTCCGTGGCGAGGACACGGGCCTGCGGCTTGATCTCCTGCGCCGCGAAGATGCCGCGGACCGGCGCCAGGTGCGGGTCACGGTTCAACAGGTCGAGATAGCGCGTCAGTTGCTCCACGCCGTCGATCTCGCCGCGCCGCTTGATCTCCACGGCCACGGTCCCGCCGTCCGCGTCGCGGCAGAGGATGTCGACCGGACCGATGGCCGTCATGTACTCACGGCGGATCAGCGTGTAACCCTCACCGAGGGTCTCGATGCGGTCCGCGAGGAGCTCCTGGAGGTGCGCCTCCACGCCGTCCTTGATGAGACCGGGATCGACGCCCAACTCGTGCGAGGAGTCGTGGAGGACCTCCTCCATCGTGATGATGAGCTTCTCGCCGGCCTTGTTGATGACCGTCCAGACCCCCTCGTCGTCCCCCGAACCCTCCTTGAGGGTGCACGGCGGCGACATCCAGTTGAGGGGCTTGTAGGCCCGGTCGTCCGCATGGATCGAGACACTCCCGTCCGCCTTCACGAGGATGAGGCGGGGGGCGGACGGGAGATGGGCGGTGAGGCGGCCCGCGTAGTCGACGGAGCAGCGGGCAATGACGAGACGCATGGTCGGCAACGCTACTCGACGGATACGGGTCGGCGCGATCCGCCCAGGAGGCTCGGCGGGCGCCCCTCCCGTCGCCGTCCCTGTTTCCCCGGATAAGCCCTGTTCGAAAGTGGCCGGTTGTGTGCACGTCGGTTCTTCGCTGTGTGCGCGATGTCCTGGTGCGGCCACGAACAGTTGCCTACCGTATGAGCAGGAGGTCGCGGTGCGTGTACTCAGCGTATTCGTCATCGCGGTCCCCTTCCCTGTCCGTCAGCCCCCTCTGCCGAGGGGGTGCGAGAGGAGAACCCATGTCGCTGGACGTCTCACCGGCCCTACTCGAAAAGGCCGAGCGAGGCGAGGTCGACGAAGCGGAATTCGTCGACTGCGTCCGGACCTCCCTGCCTTACGCATGGGAGATGATCAGCTCCCTGGTGGCCCAGCTGAAGGTGGACGGCGGCAACTTCGCCGACAACCAGACGCCTCCGCCGGACGAGCAGGCGCGGGGCCAGCTGCTGCGTGCCCTCGCGAGTGACGCGATACGAGGCGCGTTGCAGCGGCACTTCGGGGTGCGGCTGGCCTTCCAGAACTGCCACCGGGTGGCAGTGTTCCCGCTGGACGGCTCGGTCGACGACACCCTGACCCGCTTCACGTCGATACGCAGCCAACTGCTGAACCAGTCACCGGAGTTCCGGGACTGCTGATGCGGTGACGCCGCAGGCTTGCCGCTCCGTACGCGGGAGGTGTTCTGTACGGGAGCGGCAAGTCTCCGGGGACCCGGGCCACCACGGCCGCGGAGTGCGTCCCTCGGCCGGGGTGCGGTCCGGGTCACCGGAGCCGTGGCAGTACCTCGCCCCCCAGCCGCCGTACGTTCTCCTCCGTCGCGTCCAGGTCGCCTGAGCCCTCCACGAGGAGCGCGAAGCGGGTGATGCCCGTGCGTTCGGAGGTCGCCGCGAGGCGGTCCGCGCACAACTGGGGTGTGCCCACCGGGTGCAGTCCGCAGAGGAGTTCGGTGTAGGCCAGCGGATCGCGCATCGAGCGCGCGCGGTCGTCCACCGTCACATGTGCTTCAAGCCCCTGTTTCAGCCATCCCGGCATGGCCTTCTGGAGTGTCTCGACGGCGTCCGTGCGACGGTCCGCGATCTGCGCGACACCCGCCGAGACGTGTGAGGCGCCCGCGATCTCGTCGGGGGAGCGGCCCGCGGCGCGCGCGTGCGTCCGCCACAGCGCGACCATCTCGGCCTTCTCCTCGTCCCCCACGTGCATGCCGAGGAGCATCGGCAGCCCGCGCTCGGCGGCCATCCTGACGCTCGACGGCGAGGTGCAGGCGACGACGACCTCGGGGCTCTCACCGCCCGACAGCGCCTCCGACGGGCGTGGCACGACGGCGACTTCACGGAAGTCGTAGCGCTCGGAGCCGCCCGCCACGGACGGTGCGCGCAGCCAGCGCACCAGCAGATCGAGTGATTCCGGGAACCCCTTCTCGTACGCCTCCAGGCCCGTCCCGAAGACCTCCAGGTCGACCCAGGGCCCGCCGCGGCCCACCCCCAGCGTGAAGCGCCCGCCCGATGTCACGTGCAGCAGCGCGGCCTGTTCGCCGAGCGCCACCGGGTGCACGGTGGGCAGCACGCTGACCGCCGTGCCCACCCGGATACGGCGGGTGCGGCCGAGCAGCAGGGCCGCGAGAGTGACGGCCGACGGACACGTCCCGTACGGCACGAAGTGGTGCTCGGCCAGCCACACCGTGTCCAGCCCCGCCTCCTCGGCGACCTCCGCGGACCGCACCGCCCGGTGCAGTGCCTCGCCCTGCCCCTGACCGGGAAACTGGGCCGCCAGAACAAAACTTCCTACGCGCATCGCACTCCTGCCTCCTTGGGCCGACGCGGCTCCCCCATCCCGCATAACCGTCCGACACGTGCCAAGGACACGGCTTGGCGGGGAGATTGGCGGATTGTCTGCAGAATGAGCCGGTCGTGCGGGGGATCTGTGCGGACCGGCGACGGACGCATACCCCTGGGTGCTCCGCGTAGGCTGGACACAGCCCGTGCTCCCCGTATGACTCCGTGAGGTGTCCCGTGTCCCCGCGTCGCAACCGCCCGCACGCCGCCGGAACCGGCCGGCGCGCGGACGAGGATCCGTCGGACCGGTACGGCGGCTGGCAGTCCGCCGAGAGCTGGCGGGGCGAGTCCTGGAGCGTGCGGCACGTGGCGGGCGCGAGCGCGCAGGGCAAGACGTACCGCTGCCCCGGCTGTGACCAGCAGATCCCCTCCGGCGTCCCGCACGTGGTGGCCTGGCCCGAGCACTCCGGGGTGGACGAGCGCCGCCACTGGCACAAGGCGTGCTGGAACGCGAAGGACCGCCGCACCACACGGGTGCAGCGGTCCCGGAACGCGCCGAGGTTCTGACCCCGGCCGGCGTCTTCATGTCCTGCCTAGACGTCGCGCCGCTCCAGCAGCGTGTAGGCGCCGGCGATGGCCGCCGCCGTCACGCAGACGAGCAGGACGAGCTGGGAGGTGCCGTTCCCCGCCTCGGAGTCGATCTGGAAGATCTTGGCGAGCGCGTTCGGCGCGTTGTAGTCCATCATCTTCTCGCCGATGGTGCGCATGCTGTCGGAGATCATCAGGAACGCGGGCAGGATCGCGGGCACCAGCACCAGGCCGAGCATCGCGGTGATCGCGCCCGCGGAGTGCCGCAGCATCGAGCCCACGGCGAGCGCGAGCACACCGAGCAGCGACACGTAGAGCGCGCCCTTCAGGACCGTCCCGCCCCACGAGACGTCCGAGGACCCGCCGTGCATGCCCGACGTGACCAGGCCGACGAACCCGATGGCGAGGGCCGACACGACGAACGCGACGGCGAAGAAGATCAGCAGCTTCGCCGTGAGCACCCGGTGACGCTGGGGCGAGGCCGTGAACGTCGTACGGATCATGCCCGTGCCGTACTCGGACGAGATCACCAGCACGCCCAGGGTGATCAGGCAGATCTGCCCGAGGATCAGCCCGAAGAAGGCCGGGATCGTGTAGGGGACGTCCGCGTAGTCGTTGTCGTTCGTGTTGGCGGCGACGAGGAGACCGATCCCGACCACCAGGAGCAGGAAGACGCCGAGCGTCCACATCGTGGAGCGCACCGACTTGATCTTCGTCCACTCCGAGGTGATCGCGTGCCCGAGATGCGTGCGCGTGATCGGGATCGGCGAGGTGTACGAGGTCCCGGGCGCCGACTGCCAGTTCGGGGCAGGGGCGGCCTGCGGGTGCGTCTGCGGCTGGGGCGTGCTCATCGGGCGTCCTCGGGCTTGGTCAGGTCGGGGGCGGCGGCGGGCTGTGCGGGGGCCGGCTGTACGGGCTGGGCGTACGGGTTGGGTCCTGCTGCGGCGCCCGGCGCGCCCGGAGCGCCGTAGGGGCCCGCGGGCGGCTGTCCCTGGGGCATCGCGAACGGCTGCCCGCCCTGCTGGGGCGGCGGCGGTGCGTACCAGCCCGGCTGGCCCTGGCCCGGTACCGGCAGCTGCTGCGGCGGCATCGCCCCCGGCGGCAGCTCCTGCTGCAGGCCCGCGCGCTGGTCGATGGTGGAGCGGTAGTCGACGGAGCCCTGCGTCATCCGCATGTACGCCTCCTCCAGCGACGCCTGGTGCGGGGAGAGCTCCCACAGACGTACGTCCGCGTCGTGCGCGAGGTCGCTGATGCGGGGCAGCGGCAGGCCGGTGACGCGCAGCCCGCCGTCCTGCTCGGGCATGACCTGCCCGCCCGCCTCGGTGAGCGCGGCCGTCAGCTTCTCGCGCTGGGCGGGCTCGGTGTCGGGGGTGCGCACCCGCGCGAAGTCGGCGGAGTTGTGCGAGATGAAGTCGCGCACGCTCATGTCGGCGAGCAGCTGACCTCGGCCGATCACGATGAGGTGGTCGGCGGTCAGGGCCATCTCGCTCATCAGGTGCGAGGAGACGAAGACGGTCCGGCCCTCCGCGGCCAGGGACTTCATCAGGTTGCGCACCCAGAGGATGCCCTCGGGGTCGAGACCGTTGACCGGCTCGTCGAAGAGCAGCACCTGCGGGTCGCCGAGCAGCGCGGCCGCGATGCCGAGCCGCTGGCCCATGCCGAGCGAGAAGCCCTTGGAGCGCTTTCGCGCCACGTCCTGGAGCCCCACGACCCCCAGCACCTCGTCCACCCGGCGGGCGGGGATGCCCGACAGCTGCGCCAGGCACAGCAGGTGGTTGCGGGCGTGCCGGCCGCCGTGCACGGCCTTGGCGTCGAGCAGCGCGCCGACCTGCCGCGGGGCGTTGGGCAGCCTGCGGTACGGGTAGCCGCCGATCGTCACCTGCCCGGCGCTGGGGTTGTCGAGTCCGAGGATCATCCGCATGGTCGTCGACTTGCCCGACCCGTTGGGGCCGAGGAAGCCGGTGACGGAGCCCGGCCTGACCTGGAAGGAAAGGTTGTACACGGCCGTCTTGTCGCCGTAGCGCTTCGTCAGGCCGACTGCCTCGATCATTCTCCGCACCCATCGAAAAGGTTCAGGACATCGGGGCACACGCCCCCCGTAAGGGTTAGGAGGATAGCCCGGCGCTGACGGTTCCCTTCAAAGCCAGGTAAAAATCTGGGCCTACGCGTCCCGGCGCCTGAGCAGCGCGTAGCCGCCGGCGACCGCGAGGACCACCCACAGCACCATGATCGCCAGGCCGCCCCAGGGCCCGTACGGTACGTCGTCGTCGACCGGGGTGACCACCTGCATGATCCTGCTGCCGGCCTGGTCGGGCAGGAACCGGCCGACCTTCTCGGTGGCCGGGACGTTGCCGAGGACGGCGGAGATCAGGAAGAAGAACGGCATCAGGATGCCGAGGGAGAGCATCGGGCTGCGCAGCATGGTGGCGACGCCCATCGAGAAGACGGCGATGAGGGTCATGTAGAGGCCGGCGCCCACGACCGCGCGCAGGACCCCCGGGTCACCGATCGACGTCCGGTGCGGGCCGAGCATCGCCTGGCCGAGGAAGAAGGCGGCGAAACAGGTGACGAGGGCCACCAGGAAGGCGAGGCCCGTCGCCACCGCCAGCTTGCTGAAGAGGAACGTGCCACGCTGCGGAACGGCGGAGAGCGAGGTGCGGATCATGCCGGTGCTGTACTCGTTCGACACCACCAGCACGCCGAACACGATCATCGCCAGCTGGCCGAGGCTCGTCCCCGCGAAGCTGATGAAGGTGGGGTCGAAGGAGAGGCGGTCCTCGGCGCTCATGCCGTCGAACTCGTTCCTGGACAGCAGCGAGATCAGCACGCCGAGTGCGACGGTCACCACGGCGGCGAGACCCAGCGTCCACACCGTGGACGCCACCGACCGGATCTTGGTCCACTCGGACCGCAGGACCTGGGTCGCGGCCATGGATTCAGCCCTTCTTCCAGTCGTCGCCCCACCGAGGTCCGGGCCGCGGCTGCGGCCGCGCTCCCGGCCGCCCTCCGTACGGGGGAGGCGGCGCGGCGCCGAGAGCCGCGCCGGTGTGCGCGTGGTACTCCACCGACTCGGCGGTGAGCTGCATGAACGCTTCCTCCAACGACGCCTGCTGGGGGCTCAGTTCGTGGAGCACGACGCGGTGCTGTGCGGCGAGTTCGCCGAGGTCCTCCGCCCGCACGCCGTCCACCTCCAGCGTCCCGCCGCCCGCCTCGACGGCCGTGATCCCGGCGCCGCGCAGCACGTCGAGCAACGTCTCCCGCTGCGGCGACCGGATCCGTACGTACGAGCGGGAGTTCTCCCGGATGAAGGCGGCCATGGAGGTGTCGGCGAGCAGCCGGCCCTGGCCGATCACGACGAGGTGGTCGGCCGTCAGTGCCATCTCGCTCATCAGGTGCGAGGAGACGAAGACCGTACGGCCCTGGGCGGCGAGGGATTTCATCAGGTTGCGGATCCAGTGGATGCCCTCGGGGTCGAGCCCGTTGACCGGCTCGTCGAACATCAGGATCCGCGGGTCGCCGAGCAGCGCGCCGGCGATGCCGAGCCGCTGCCCCATGCCGAGCGAGAAGCCCTTGGCCTTCTTCCTCGCCACCGCGGTGAGGCCCACGGTGTCGAGGACCTCGTGCACGCGCCCGCGCGGGATGCCGTTGCTCTGCGCGAGGCACAGCAGGTGGTTGAAGGCGCTGCGGCCGCCGTGCGTGGCCTTGGCGTCGAGGAGGGCGCCGATGTACTTCAGCGGGTCCTTGAGCCGGTCGTAGTGCTGTCCGTCGATCCGGACGTCCCCCGCGGTGGGCCGGTCGAGCCCGAGCATCATCCGCATGGTCGTGGACTTCCCGGCCCCGTTGGGACCCAGGAACCCGGTGACGATCCCGGGCCGCACGGCGAAGCTCAGATGGTTCACGGCCATCTTCTCCCCGTACCGCTTGCTGAGCCCGTCGACCTCGATCATGCGCACCACGCTAAAACGCGCCAAAGCCCTCTGCCACCGGAGTGGCAGAGGGCTCGGGCCCGGTGCTGTGGGGCGCCCCGTCAGGGGCGCGGGGAACTGCGCGACCAGCCACGGCCGGCCCGCAGATCCCCGACAACCGTCCCCATCCCCCGTTGAGGCAGGCCCGGTACTACCGGGTCTGCTGCGCCGGCACCCCACGGGAGATCGGCTCGTCCTCAGCCGGAGAGCCGGCGGCAGCCACAGCCGCCCCCGTGAGCGTCGCCAGCATCTCGCGCACGTTCGTCAGCTGCGCGTTGATCGAGTCGCGACGGTTCGTCAGAGCCGCCAGCTCACGCTCGGACTCGGACCGGATCCGGTCGGCCTTGGCGTTCGCGTCGGCCACGATGTCCTCGGCCTGGCGCTGAGCCGTCTCGACGGTCTGACGCGCACGACGCTCGGCGTCCGTACGCAGCTTCTCGGCCTCCAGCCGCAGCTGCTCCGCACGGTGCTCGATCTCCGCGAGCCGCTTCTCGGCCTTGGCCTGCCGCGAGGCCAGGTCGCGCTCGGACTGCTCACGCCGCTTGGCGAGGTTCGTCTCGAAGTCGGCGGCGGCCTGCGCGGCCTTCGCGCGGGTCTCCTCGAAGAGGGCGTCCGCCTCCTCACGCTTCGACTGCGCGTCCTTCTGCGCCTCCTGGCGCAGCTGGGAGGCGTCGGACTTGGCCTTCTCGACGATCCGGACGCCTTCGTCCTCCGCCTTGGACTTGCGGTCCGCAGCGAACGATTCTGCGTCGTTGCGCACCTGCTGGGCCGCCGACTCGGCGAGCTCACGGTGCTGCTCCGCCGCGCGGCGGGCCTCCTCGCGCAGGTCCTTGGCCTCCTCCTCGGCGAGGCGGAGGATCTTCTCCACGCGGGCGCCGAGGCCGGCGTACGACGGCTCGGCGTCGCTTACCTGTGCCTGGGCGTTCTGCGTTTCGAGATGGAGTTCCTCGATGCGCTTCTCGAGAGCAGTGATACGGGCCAGAGCGCTGTCACGGTCGGAGACGAGCTTCGAAATGCGTTCGTCCACCTGAGCGCGGTCGTACCCACGCCGCACAAGCTCGAAGCCGTAGGGGGAAGTGTCGCTCATGGGGTTCCTGTCGAATGAGACCGGTGAGGTGATAGGTGGAATCCTAGGGGCCAAGACGGTGTGTCATCGAGCAGTAGCCCGATTGATATGGAGAATGACACCCTTTTTGGTGGCTACCGGCCGGAAGTGCTTGCTGGAGACCTCGCTCGAACCTTCTGGCGAGCTCCGACGAGCACCTGGGAGCGCCGACGCGCACGGGTGCGAACCTACGAGCACAGAAGCTGCCCGTGTGGCTAGCTCTCTGACGGTTTGCCACCCGAACGAGTCGAACCGGCCGCGGCGCCCGCCTTGACGCCGCCGTCCTTGCCGCTCGACGGGGCCTCAAAGGACTCCAACGCCTCCAGGACGTCCTGGACACGGGAGATCTCGGCATTGATGTCCTCGCGGCGACGGACCAGCACCTCCAGCTCCCGCTTGCCCTCCTCGACCGCGGCCCGCGCCTCGCGCACCGCCTCCGACCTGATGCCCTCGGCCTCCGCGATGAGCGCGGCCTTCTTCTGCTCGGCCTCCTTGAGGAGCCCCTCCGCCTTCTTCACCGCGGCGATACGGACCTTGCCGGCCTCGGAGTTCGCCTCCGACACCAGGTCCTTGGCCTTCGCCTCGGCCTCCTTCAGCTGGTCCTCGGCGGCCCTGATCAGCGCGTCGCACCGGTCGCCGGCGGCCTTCATCGTCTCGGCGGACTCCCGGCGGGCCCGCTCGTGCAGTTCCTCGATCTCGCCGGTGATCCGGTCGCGCAGCTCCTCGGCCCGCTCCCTTATGGCCGTCGCGTCCCGGCGCGCGCCGACCAGCAGTTCGTCGGCGTCGGTCCTGGCCCGCTCCACCAGCGTGTTGCCCTCGACCGTCGCCTCGGAGAGCAGCCGCTCCGCCTCATGCCGTGCCGCGCCCACCATCGTGTCGGCCTGTGCCTCGGCGTCGGCGGTGGTCTTGTGTGCGCTCTGCTGAGATTCCGTGAGGAGTTTGTCGGCTTCGGCGGTCGTCTCCGTGATCAGCTTGTCGACCTGCTCGGCCGCCTCGGAACGCCGCTTGTTGGCTTCCCTGCGCGCCTTGTCCAGGGTGTCGTCGGCCTCGTCGCGGGCGTTCGACATGAGGCGGTCGGCCTCCGCGGCGGCCTCGGCCTTGACGCGCTGCGCCTCCGACCTGATCCGCTCGGCGTGCTGCTGGGCGGAGCCGACCGTGTCGGCCGCCTCGGCGCGCAGCCGCTCCGCGTCGCTCGTCGCGTCCGAGATCAGCTTCTCCGCCTTCGCCACGGACTCGGCGCGGACGCGCTCCGCCTCCTGGTTCGTCTCGGCGGTGAGCCGCTCCACCTCGGCCGTCGTCTCGGTGATGAGGGTGTCCGCCTGCGCCGCCGCGTCCGACCGGATACGGTTGGCGTCCTCCCGGGCCTCGGCCCGGGAACGCGAGGCGTCCTGCTCGGCCGACGCGATGGCGTCCGAAGCCTCCGTACGCGCCCGCTGCAGATACTCCGAGGCGTCCGAACGCAGCCGCTCGGACTCGGCGATCGCCTCCGAGACCGTGCGCTCCGCGAGCGACTTGGCGGCCTCCGACTCCTCGCGCGCCTCACGCCGGATGCGGTTGCCGTCCTCGGTGGCCCGCTCCCGCTCCGCGTGCGCGTCGGCACGGACCCGGTCGGCCTCCTGCTGCGCCTCGGTGCGCATGCGCTCCGCCACGTGCTCGGCGGCGCTGCGCAGGCCCGTGATCTCCTCCTGGGCCTGCTCGTGCAGCCCGGCCACCGCGTCGCGTACCTGCTGTGCGGTCTGCTCGGCGGCCGACACCATCTCGGTCGCCCGGCGGTCCGCCTCCTCGACCAGCCGTACGGCCTCGGCCTGGGCCTCCTCCACGCGGTTGCGCGCCGAGGCCAGCAGTTCCTCGCTCTGCTCGCGCGCCCGCTCCCGCTCCTGGTCGGCCTCCTGGCGCGCGGCGCCGAGCAGTTCCTCGGCCTCGCGACGGCGCCTGGCCGCCTCGTCCTGGGCCGCGGAGAGCGCCTCGGCGGCCTCCGTGGCGAGCCGCTCGGCCGCGGCCTGCGCCTCCGCCCGTACGCGGTCGGCGGTGTCCTGCGCCTCCGACTTGAGCCGCTCGGCCTCGGCCGCGGCCTCCGAACGCAGCCGTACGGCGATGGACTCGCCCTCGGCGCGCGAGGCGGACGCGTCCGCGGCGGCCTCGTCACGCAGCCGCTCGGCCTCCGTCTCGGCCTGCGCCTGCAGCGTACGGATCCGCTCGGCGGCCTCCGTGCGCAGCCGGTCGATCTCCTCCGCGGCCTCGCGGCGGATCCGCTCGGCCTCCGCGCGGGCCTCGGTCAGCGCCAGCTCGGCGGAGGCGAGACGCTCCTCGGCCTCCGTGTGCAGCCGGGTCAGCCCCTCGGCGGCCTCGGCCTGCCGGGCCGCTATGGCCCGCTCGGTGTCCTCGTGCAGCTCGCGGGCGGCCCGCTCGGCCTCCGCCTTGATCTCCTCGGACTGCTCGACGGCTTCCGTGCGGTGGCGCTCCGCCTCGGCGCGGGTGCGCTCCAGGGTCTCCTCGGCCTGCCGGCGCAGGGTCGTGGCCCGCTCGATGGCCTCGGTGCGGACCCGCTGGCTCTCCGTCGTCGCGTTGGACCGCAGCTCGTCCGCGTCGGCCTTCGCCTTGGAGAGCAGTTCCTCGGCGGTCCTGGCCGCCTCCTCGATCTGCTGGACGGCCTCCCGCCGGGCCTCGGCGCGGATCTTCTCGCCCTCGGCGTTGGCGTCCGCCCGCAGCTGCTCGGCGTCGCCGCGCAGCCGGCGCGCCTCCTCCTGCAGCTCGACCGTCTTGGCGCGGTACTCCTTGGTGTCGTCCTTCGCCGTGCCCTTGAGCTGCTCGGCGATGTCGTGCGCCTCGGCGCGCAGCCGGTCCGCCTCGGCCTCGGCCTCGGCGCGGATCCGCTCGGCCTCCTCGGCCGCGGCCCTGGTGGTCGACTTGGCGTCCTCGGACGCCTTGTTCAGGACCTCCTCGGCCGTCCGGGCCGCCTTGGCGAGCTGGGACGCGGTCTCCTCGGCGGTGAGGCTGCGGGCGTTCTCCTCGGCCTCCGCGATGATCTTCTCGGCCTTGGCCCTGGCGTCCGCGACGAGCTGCTCGGCCTCGGACTTGGTGGACTCGGCCTCCTTGGTGGCCTCGCTGACCAGCCGGGCGACCTGCTCCTTGGCCGTACGGGTGCGCTGTTCGTTCGCCGACTCCGCGCCGGCGAGCGTCTTCGACGCGGCCTCCTTCGCCTCGGCGAGGACCTTCTCCGCCTCGGCCCGCGCCTCACGCAGGGCCGCCTCGGCCTCGTGCATGCGCTGCTCGGCGGCACGGCTGAGCTCGCCGGCCAGCCGGCGGGCGTTGTCCGAGTCGGACGCGGTGGAGCTGCGCAACTGCTCCGCGTGGTCGGTGGCCTCCTGGGCCTGCGTCGACGCCGCGTTCAGCAGCCGCTCGGCATCGGTGCGGGCCCGGCGCAGCAGCGCCTCGGCCTCGGCGCGGGCCTGCTCGGCGTCGCTCTGCAGCCGCTGGCGGGCCTCGGCGGCGACCCGCTCGGCCTCCGCGCGGGCGGCGGCCAGGGCCTGCTCGGCCTCGGTGCGCGACTCGTCGACGAGCCGGCGGGCCTGCTGCTCGCTGCGGGCCCGCAGCTGCTCGGCCCACGCCACGTTCTCGTTGACGTGCGACTCGACGCTCTGCCGGCGCTCGGCCAGCTCCTGGTCGAGCTGCTGACGGCGGGTGACCGCCTCCTGGTGCAGCTCCGCCTGGAGGCGGGCGGCCTGCTCGGCGTGCTCCTGAAGGATCCGCTGCGTCTGCGCGCGGGCCTGGCTCAGCTCCCGCTCGGCGTCCTGGCGCAGCTGATCGGCCTGGATCTGCGCGTTACGGAGCATCTGCTCGGCCTGGTAGCCGATGTCGGCGCTGTCGTAGGCAGGCCGGGTCGCCAGAGCGCGCCGCGCCTCGTGCAGCTTGGCGCGCAGCACCTCGACCTGATAGCCGAGGTCCTCGGCGTGCTGGACGGCCTTCTCCCGCTCGGTCTTCAGCCGTTCCATCTCGGCCTCGAACCGAGAGAGGTGGTCGACGTCAGCCGCCGGCTCTCGCTCCTGGCGTTCGTAGCCCCGCACTGCGCGGTCCCATCCGTCCCCTGGTCGCAAGTCTCTCCAAACGAGCACCGTCCATCCGCCGGACGGGGCCCCCGGGGAATGGTGTCAGATCAACGGCGGAGCACGGGTGCTCCCCCGACGCTCGTCCCCCGAAACCTGGACCCCGGCCCTCGGATCCTGACGATGAGGACCCGGACCGCCCCGAAGAGGCGACGGCCGTGCCCAACCCTACCGGCCCAGATATACGGAGGTCAGTGCTCAGGTGACTCAACTGGCGCCGAAGTGACCAGTTCTGTCAGGACGCCATGGCAATCCTTCGGGTGCAGAAAGGTGATCCTGGAGCCCATCGAACCCCTGCGCGGCTCCTCGTACAGCACTCGTACGCCCTTCTCCCGGATGCCGTCCGCCTCGGCGTCGACGTCGGCCGTGCCGAAGGCGATGTGATGTACGCCCTCACCGTTCTTGGCCAGCCACTTTCCCACCGCGGAGTCCTCGCGGGTGGGCTCGAGGAGCTGGAGGTAGGAGGCGCCGCCGTCGGACGTCTCATTGATCTTGAGCATGGCCTCGCGCACGCCCTGCTCCTCGTTGACCTCGGAGTGGAACACCTCGAAGCCGTACGTGGCCCGGTAGAACTCGACGGTCGCGTCGAGGTCGAAACAGGCGATCCCGATGTGGTCGATTCGCGTCAGCATGCTGCATAGTGCAGCGCTCCCGCGGCGGTTACGCAACGTGCGCGCGATCACACGACGGGCCGGATGACGGCTGGCCTACCGCTCAGTACCTTGCTAGTAAACCCTCGTTCACTCCTCAGCTGTGCAAGCTGGAAGGGGATCGCTCCTCATGTCTGGAACGAACAACACCACCTCCGTCATCGTTGCGGGTGCACGCACCCCGATGGGGCGGCTCCTCGGCTCCCTGAAGACCTTCTCGGGAGCCGAGCTCGGTGGATTCGCGATCAAGGCCGCCCTCGACCGTGCGGGGATCGAAGGCGGCCAGGTGCAGTACGTGATCATGGGCCAGGTGCTCCAGGCCGGGGCAGGGCAGATCCCGGCACGCCAGGCGGCCGTCAGGGCGGGCATCCCGATGAGCGTCCCGGCGCTCACCGTCAACAAGGTGTGCCTCTCCGGCCTCGACGCCATCGCGCTCGCCGACCAGCTGATCCGCGCCGGCGAGTTCGACGTGATCGTCGCGGGCGGACAGGAGTCCATGACCAACGCGCCCCACCTGCTGCCGAAGTCCCGTGAGGGCTACAAGTACGGGGCGATCGAGATGCTCGACGCGATGGCGTACGACGGCCTGACCGACGCGTTCGAGCACATCGCCATGGGCGAGTCGACCGAGAAGCACAACACCCGGCTCGGCATCCTGCGCCCCGAGCAGGACGAGTTCTCCGCCCTGTCCCACCAGCGGGCCGCCGCCGCGCAGAAGGACGGCACGTACGACGCGGAGATCACCCCGGTCGAGGTCCCGCAGCGCAAGGGCGAGCCCGTCGTCGTCAGCCAGGACGAGGGCATCCGCGGGGAGACCACCACCGAGTCGCTCGGCAGGCTGCGGCCCGCGTTCGCCAAGGACGGCACGATCACGGCGGGATCGGCCTCGCAGATCTCCGACGGGGCGGCCGCCGTGGTCGTCATGAGCAAGGCGAAGGCCGAGGAGCTCGGTCTCGACTGGATCGCGGAGATCGGCGCCCACGGAAACGTCGCGGGACCCGACAACTCTTTGCAGTCGCAGCCGTCGAACGCCATCCGGCACGCGCTCAAGAAGGAGGGCATCGGCGTCGAGGATCTTGACCTGATCGAGATCAACGAAGCCTTCGCCGCCGTCGCGGTCCAGTCGATGAAGGACCTCGGGGTGTCCACGGAAAAGGTGAACGTCAACGGCGGCGCCATCGCCCTCGGCCACCCGATCGGCATGTCCGGCGCCCGGCTCGTCCTGCACCTCGCCCTCGAACTGCAGCGGCGCGGCGGCGGCGTCGGCGCGGCCGCGCTGTGCGGTGGCGGCGGGCAGGGTGACGCGCTGATCGTGCGCGTGCCCAGGGCCTGACAACGCGTACCAGGCCCGGCTGATCTACCGAACGGAGCTGTGATGCAGGACGTCCCCTCGCTGGTGGCCCAGGCCAGGGAAGGCCGGCCGCGGGCCGTGGCCCGGCTGATCTCCCTGGTGGAGGGGGCGTCCCCGCAGCTCCGCGAGGTCATGGCCGCCCTGGCCCCGCTCGCGGGCGGCGCGTACGTCGTGGGGCTCACGGGGTCGCCGGGCGTCGGGAAGTCGACGTCCACCTCGGCGCTCGTCAGCGCCTACCGGCGGCAGGGCAGGCGGGTCGGCGTCCTCGCCGTCGACCCGTCGTCGCCGTTCTCCGGCGGGGCGCTGCTCGGCGACCGCGTCCGGATGTCCGACCATGCGTCCGACCCGGGCGTCTACATCCGGTCGATGGCCACCAGGGGGCACCTCGGCGGGCTCGCCTGGGCCGCGCCCCAGGCCATCCGGGTGCTGGACGCGGCCGGCTGCGACGTGGTGCTCGTCGAGACCGTGGGCGTCGGCCAGTCCGAGGTCGAGATCGCCTCGCAGGCGGACACGTCCGTGGTGCTGCTCGCGCCCGGCATGGGCGACGGGATCCAGGCGGCCAAGGCCGGGATCCTGGAGATCGGGGACGTTTATGTCGTCAACAAGGCCGACCGGGACGGGGCCGACGCGACGGCCCGCGAGCTCAACCACATGCTGGGGCTCGGCGAGTCCCGCGGGCCGGGGGACTGGCGGCCGCCCATCGTGAAGACGGTCGCCGCACGCGGGGAGGGCATCGACGAGGTCGTCGAGGCGCTGGAGAAGCACCGCGCCTGGATGGAGGAGCGGGGGGTGCTGGCCTCGCGGCGGCTCGCCCGGGCCGCGCGGGAGGTCGAGACGATCGCCGTCACCGCGTTGCGGGAGCGGATCGGTGACCTGCACGGGGATCGTCGCCTGAGCGCGCTCGCCGCCCGGATCGTCTCCGGCGACCTGGACCCGTACCGGGCGGCGGACTCACTGGTGGAAGCCCTCGCGGAGCACTGATCCGGACCGGTCTCGCCCCCGCCTCGGGGGCTCCGCCCCCGAACCCCCGGTGCGCAGTCCCCCGCGCCCCCTGGTCCCGGGGGGCGCGGGGAACTGCGCGGGAGCGCGCAGCGCGACAGGGGGTCTGGGGGCGCAAGCCCCCAGGGACGATGGGGGAGGGTAGGGGCGGCGGGGGCGAAAGACGTGTTAGTTGTCCGAGTCGCGGTCCGCCGTCACGGCGCCGGACTCCGCGTCGACCTTCCACTCCTTCTCCGCACCGTTCGCACCCGTCGTGTCGACGTCCCACGAGCCGCCCCGCCGGTCGTCGTCCAGGTCGACCGACGTGACGGTCCCCTTCGCCGCCCCGGCCTCCGCGGCCTCCACCGCGCTGACGGACGTGCCCTTCAGCGCGGCCCGGGCCTCGGTGGCGTCGTCGGCGTCGTCCGCATCGGTGTCGGCCTGCGAGCCGAGCACCTTGCCCGTGCCCGGGTCGATCCGCACGCTGTGCCACTCGCCGGCCGAGGACAGCACGTCCACGTCCCACACCAGGCTGCTGCCCTCGTCGTCCAGTTCGGCCGAGACCGCCGTACCGGGGAGGCTCTTCAGTGCGGCCGTGATCGCGTCGGCGGCGGTGACCTTCGCCGCCTTCGCCTCGGCGGCGTCCTCCGTGTCGTCGTCGCGGTCATCACGGTCGTCGCCGTCGGCACGGTCATTGCGGTCGTCGCGGTCGTCGCGGTCGTCGTCCGCGATCCGCTGACCGGACTGCCGCTGCTTCGCCGGCGCGTCCTCGTCGCCCGTGACGGCGAGGGCCGTCGCCGTGCCGCCTCCGACGAGGGCGGCGGCCGCGACGGTGGCGATGACGATGTTGCGCTTCATGGGGATTCCTCCAGGATCGGCTGCTCTGTGCCTTTCGACGTGTCCCAATCTGGCCGACCGACGCTGAACGGAAGCTGAAGCACCCTGAAGCCTTCTTCAGCTTCGGTTTGCCACTCTTGACCGCATGCGACTGTTGATCGTGGAGGACGAGAAGCGGCTGGCCCTGTCGCTCGCCCGGGGCCTGACGGCCGAGGGGTACGCCGTGGACGTGGTCCACGACGGGCTGGAGGGGCTGCACAGGGCCGGCGAGGGTTCGTACGACCTCGTCATCCTCGACATCATGCTGCCCGGGATGAACGGCTACCGGGTGTGCGGCGCCCTGCGGTCCGCCGGGCACGACGTGCCGATCCTGATGCTCACCGCCAAGGACGGCGAGTACGACGAGGCGGAGGGGCTGGACACCGGCGCCGACGACTACCTCACCAAGCCGTTCTCGTACGTCGTCCTGGTCGCCCGGGTGAAGGCCCTGCTGCGCAGGCGCGGCTCCTCGGGCGGAGGCGGGTCGCCGGTGCACGTGCTGGGGGACCTCAAGGTCGACACCGCCGCCCGGCGCGTGCACCTCGGTGAGGACGAGGTCACCCTCACCGCCAAGGAGTTCTCGGTCCTCGAACAGCTCGTCGTGCGGGCCGGTGAGGTGGTCTCCAAGGCGGAGATCCTGGAGCACGTCTGGGACTTCGCCTACGACGGGGACCCGAACATCGTCGAGGTCTACATCAGCACGCTGCGCCGCAAGCTGGGGGCCACGCTGATCCGGACCGTACGCGGCGCCGGCTACCGCCTGGAGGCGAGATGAGACGCGTCCTCGGGTCCGTACGGGCCAGGGCCACGCTCGCCGCGAGCGTCGTGGTGGCCGTCGCGCTGGCCGCGGCGGGCGCCGCGGTCCTGCTGTCGCTGTGGAGCAACCTGAGCGAACAGGCGGGTACGGAGGCCGAGCGGACCGCCCGGACGGTCGCCACCGACCTGGTGGCCGGGAGGGCCTACGGCGACCTGTCGCTGGACGACGACGACCAGCCCGTCCAGGTCGTGGACGGCGCCGGGAGACTCGTCGCCGTCACCGAGGACCTGGAGCGCATCGACGGCACGGGCCTCGACCGGGTGAAGCCGCAGGCCCCGGGGGCCGTCACCGGCGACAGCGACAGCGGCGGCGACCGTGACGACGACGCCGGCGACGAGCCGTCCGAGGCCGGCGACATCGGCGACGCCTCCTTCGGCAACGGCTCCGCCACCATCGACGGCGACACGGCGGACTACCGCTTCGCCACCGTGCCCGTGGAGACGGACGACAGGGGCACGTTCACCGTCCACGCCGGTGCGCCGCTGAGCGCCGAACAGGAGGCCGTGAGCACCGCGCTGACCGTGATGCTCATCGGGTTCCCGCTGCTGCTGGCCCTGGTGGCCCTGGTCACCTGGCTCGTCACGCGCCGGGCGCTGCGCCCCGTGGAGGACATCCGCGGCGAGATGGCGGCGATCACCGCCTCCGAGGACCTCACCCGGCGCGTCCCCGTGCCGGACACGCACGACGAGGTGGCGCGGCTGGCCCGGACCACCAACGAGACGCTCGCCGCCCTGGAACAGTCCGTGGAGCGCCAGCGGCGGTTCGTCGCGGACGCCTCACACGAACTGCGCAGCCCCATCGCCTCCCTGCGCACCCAGCTCGAAGTGGGCGCCGCGCACCCGGAGTTGCTGGACGTCGCGGGGGCCGTCGAGGACACCGTGCGGTTGCAGCGGCTGGCCGCCGATCTGCTGCTGCTCGCCCGGCTGGACGCGGGGGAACGGCCGGCGGACGCGCGATTCGACCTGGCGGAGCTCGTCCGTGCGGAGGTCGGGCAGCGGACCGGGGACCGGGTCCCGGTGTCCGTGACCGCGGACTCCGTCGAGGTGAGCGGCTCGCGCGGGCAGCTGGCGCGGGTGCTCGGCAATCTGCTGGACAACGCGCAGCGGCACACGCGGTCGTCGGTGGCCGTGACGGTCCGCCGTGCGGGGGAGTGGGCGCTCCTGGAGGTGGCCGACGACGGCGCCGGCGTGCCCGCGGCGGAACGCGAGCGGATCTTCGAGCGGTTCGTACGGCTCGACGAGGCCCGTGCCCGTGACGACGGCGGAGCCGGTCTGGGCCTGGCCATCGCCCGGGACGTGGCCGTGCGGCACGGGGGGTCGCTCACCGTCCGGGAGGCGGGGGCGGGCGGAGCCCTGTTCGAGCTCCGCCTTTGCGCTCCGCTTCTTGCGGGGTGACGACGGGCTGGTTCGGGAGTGGTTCTCTGCGGGCCGTGAGGGCTTGGCGCGCAGTTCCCCGCGCCCCTGCGGGGCGCGCCCTTGTGTCAGGGGCGGCCTCGTTGGCCGCGTAGGTGTTCTGCGATCGGGGCCAGGGATTTGTGGAGTTCCTCCAGGGCCTCCGGCGCGAGGAGGTCCATGAAGTGCCGCCGTACGGAGCCCACATGGTGGGGCGCGACCTTCTGCATGGTCTCCATGCCGTGGTCCGTGAGCACGGCGAACAGTCCGCGGCGGTCGGACTCGCAGTTCTCGCGCCTGACCAGGTCCGCGTTCTCCATGCGGGTGATCTGGTGCGAGAGCCGGCTCTTGGACTGGAGGGTGGCGGACGCGAGGTCGCTCATCCGCATGCGTACGCCCTCCGACTCGGAGAGGTTCACCAGGATCTCGTAGTCGTTCATCGTCAGCCCGAACGGCTGGAGGTCCCTCTCGAGTTGATACGTCAACAGCCTGTTGACCTCCAGGTGGGTGCGCCAGGCGCACTGCTCCGCATCGGTCAGCCAGCGGGTGGCCGTCTCGGTCTCCATGAATGAAGTCTACCTAAAATGTTGAAAGGCGAACTAGTGAGGGTGGCGTGACGGCGCGCACACGTTCGACGTCACACTCCGCAGACTACCGCTCACAGCCCGAAGCGACGCTGGAGGTCCCCCAGCTGTCCGGGAAGACGCGGTGCGCCGCCCGGCTGTCCCTGGTGACCGGGCGCCCCACCGCCGCCGGGTACGCCGGGCTCGTTCGGGACCGCCCCCGCCGCCTGCTCGGCCATCAGTGCCTCGCTGGACTGGAGCAGCACCGTGCCTGCCCCCACGAACTCGAACTGGTGCTCCTCGCCGGAGGCCCCGCCGAGGCCCGTCATCGCACGTAGACCGCCCAGCAGACCCGTCATGTACGCGTGGTCGTAGTGGTGGCACGGGGAGGGGCAGTCGGCCCAGCCGACCAGGGCCTGCGGGTCGACCCGGATCGGGGGTTCCATGAACACCACGGGGCCGTTCGAGGCGGCCACGAACTTGCCCGTCCCGATGAGGGTCAGGAAGCCCGGCACGATCGACTGCTTGAGGGCGAGACTTGGCTGAAAAGCGAGGAGGTTGCCCGAGCGAATGGTCAGGTTGCCCTCCTGGAGGTCGAAGGAATTCACGTCGAAGGCCCGGTCGGCGAGGAGCATCTTGCCCGAGCCGGAGGCCACCACCCAGTCGCTCGCGTGCAACGGCGAATGGAACGACGTCCGCACGAGGCGGTCGAGACGGCCGTGTCCGATGCCGTTGAACTCCATCGAGCCGTAGTAGGCGATCATCTTGCCCTTCTGCAGGAACCACTCGCTCCCCTTGAGCTCCACGCAGAAGGTGTACGCGTTCACGTTGTCGTCGACCGGCAGGGTCGCCGGGTCGTGGATCACGGGGCCGGTGCCCGGGTGGGTGGTCACAGCTTCTCCTCCGACGCCTGCACGTACACCGAGCCGCTGCCGCTGAGCTCCAGCTGGAAGGCTTCGCCCGAGCCGCGGCCCACCAGGTCGCGCAGCCCGAGCGCGCTGGACAGCTTGTTGCGTACGTCCCCGTGGTGGGCGACGTACGCCTGGGGGTCGACGTGCACCGGGCGCTGCGGGCTGATCGGGACCTCGACGACCCCGCCGTGCGCCATGACGGCGACCGCGCCCTGGCCCTTGAGGGTCGTGGTGAAGAGTCCCTGTCCCGTCACCTGGCCGCGGACCATGCCCATGACCCCGCCCTGCGAACCCATGAACATCGTGCCCTGCTGCAGCGTGCCGTCGAAGGCCAGCAGCCGGTCCGCCTCCACGTACAGGGTGTCGCCCGTGAGGCTGATCACCTGGATGTGGTGGCCGCCGTGCCCGAACAGGACCGTGCCGGAGCCCTCCACGGTCATCAGGGGCGCCGACTCGCCGGCGGCCCGGCGGCCGATCATCGACATGACCCCGCCCTGGCCGCCCTGCAGGTTGGGGGTGAAGGACACCTCGCCCCGGTAGGCGAGCATCGCGCCGCGCTGGCTGAACAGCCGCTGGCCCGGCGCCACCGTGGCCTCGATCATCTTGGAGTTGATCTCGCGGAAGGGCATGTCACACGTCTCCCGCGATCGAGTTGCGCTCACTGGGCTGCACGTAGACGACTCCGTCACCCTCGAAGCGGATCTGGAAGGCTTCGCCGCCGCCCTCGCCCATGAACGTGCGGAACGTCACGCCGGACTGGAAGGACTGCCGCAGATCGCCCTGGTGGGCGATGTACGCGCCCGGGTCGACGGTGAGCGGGTATTGCGAGCTGACCCGCAGGACCACCGCCGGGCCGTCCGACATGATCGCCGCCTGGCCGTGCCCCTCGACGGTCGTCGTGAACAGCCCGTTGCCCTGTGAGGCGCCCCTGAGCCCCGTGAAGGACGTGCCCGTACGCAGACCCGCGTCGGTCGCGAGCAGGTTGCTCGACTCGACGAAGAGTTTGTCGCCCTGGAGGCTCACGAGGTTGATCTCGCTGGCCCGGTCGGCGAACCAGCACGTGCCCTGGCCCTTCACCTCCATGAGGGTCATCTGCTCGCCGGTGATCCGGCGCGTCACCATGCCGCGGATACCCTCGCCGCCGCCGCTGAGCTTCTTGAAGGCCATCTGCCCGTCGTACGCGACCATGGAGCCGTTCTTCGCCTTCACGGCGTCCCCGGTCATGTCGACGGCCAGCACCTTGCTGCCTTGGAGTCGGAACATCGCCACGTGGTGACGGTAGCCGGGCGGTGTGGCCGTCGGCCAGATCCTTCAGGATGATCCGACCCCGAGCACACCCCGAGCACACCCCGAGCACACCCCGAGCGCACCCTCGACGCATCCCGGGATGCCCGGATGCTTCAATGGGAATGCTTGTGCGTGCGTTCACAAGGCGGGCGCCGGGCGCTGTTACCCCTGCCGTTCCTCCTCTCCGAAGGTGACCCGTGGACATCAAGACCGCCTCCGCCCTCCGCCGCCTCCGTCTGGTCTCCGCCCCGGAAGCCGTCTCGTTCCTGCTGCTGCTCGTCTGCTCGGTGCTGAAGCGGACCACGGACTTCAACGCGGTGCCGGTGATGGGCATGGTCCACGGCATCCTCTTCGTGCTGTACGTGATCTTCTGGGCCGACGCCTGGAACCGGGCCAAGTGGGGGCTGAAGACCGCGGCCCTGTACTTCGTCCTCTCCGTGCTGCCGACGGGCGGGTTCTTCGCCGAGCGCAAGCTGAAGCGGGAGGCCGAGGACGCGGTCATCGCGTCCCGCGCGCGCAACGAGGGGATCGTGGGCGCGTGATCGTCGCCTTCTCCGTGACGCCGCTGGGGGTCGGTGAGGACGTGGGGGAGTACGTGGCCGACGCGGTGCGGGTGGTTCGTGAGTCGGGGCTGCCGAACCGGACCGACGCGATGTTCACGTCGGTCGAGGGGGAGTGGGACGAGGTCATGGACGTCGTCCGGCGGGCCGTGGCCGCGGTGGAGGCGCGGGCGCCTCGGGTGTCGCTCGTCCTGAAGGCCGACATCCGGCCGGGTGTCACCGACGGGCTCACGTCCAAGGTTGCGACGGTGGAGCGCCACCTGTCGCCCTGACGGTCGGTTCGGCGCCACCGCCTGTGTTCATCGTGCGGCCCGGTGGGGGCCGGTCGCGCAGTTCCCCGCGCCCCTGAAAGATCGGCGCCCTGCTTTCAGGGGTGCGGGGAAAACGCGCTACCGGCCACACCTGACCCGCACCCGAAGGTGCCCTCAACCCCCAACTGGACCCCCTCCGTTCGACACGCCGTCCAAAACGCACTTTTGTGTGGGTATCGGCTTTGTTCGATCACTGGAGGGCACTGTGCGGCCGGAGGGCTACGACTACGACACCCACAGCCGGCTGGCCGGACCGCTCACGGAGCCGTCCGGATCGGCGTACCGGGTGCAGTACACCAAGCTCCTGTCGAGCGAGCCCCACCGAATAAGAGCCGTCCTGCTCATGACGCTCGCCCCGCTGCTCACGGGGCTGCTCCTGGTCTACCTCGTGTGGCCCAGCCACTGGGTGGAGCGCGAGGGCGGCGCCCGCTGGCTCGTCGGGCTCGACATCACGATGCTCGTGGCGATCGGCCTGATCGAACTGTTCATGGTCGTCAACGTGGTCTCCATCGCCCACGCGACGATGGTCGCCCGGGACCCGGTCCCCGTCACCCCCGAGAACGGGACCCGCGTCGCCTTCCTCACCACGTACGTCCCCGGCAAGGAACCCCTGTCGATGGTCCGCGCCACCCTCGAAGGGGCCGTCCGCGTCACCCACGACGGCCCGGGCAGCGTCGTCGACGTATGGCTCCTCGACGAGGGCGACGACGCGCAGGCGAAAGCCCTCTGCGAGGAACTGGGCGTACGTCACTTCACCCGGCACGGCGTCCCGGAGTGGAACAGGGCCGAGGGCGTCCACAAGGCCCGTACGAAGCACGGCAACTACAACGCGTGGATCGCGATGCACGGCGGCGCGTACGACTACTTCGCCTCCGTCGACACGGACCACGTGCCGCTCCCGGAGTTCCTGGAACGGATGATGGGCTACTTCCGCGACCCGGACGTCGCCTTCGTCGTCGGCCCGCAGGTGTACGGCAACTACACCACCCCCGTCACCAAGGCGGCCGAGTCCCAGCAGTTCCTCTTCCACGCCCTGATCCAGCGCGCCGGCAACCGCTACCGCGCGCCCATGTTCGTCGGCACCAACAACGTCGTACGGATCGAGGCCGTCAAGCAGATCGGCGGCCTCTACGACTCCATCACCGAGGACATGGCCACCGGCTTCGAGCTGCACCGGCACCGCAACCCGAGGACCGGCCGCCACTGGAGTTCCGTCTACACCCCGGACGTGCTCGCCGTCGGTGAGGGCCCCGCCTCCTGGACCGACTTCTTCACCCAGCAGATGCGCTGGTCGCGCGGTACGTACGAGACGCTGTTCAAGCAGTACTGGAAGGCACCCTTCTCGATGCCGCCCGGACGGCTCTTCTCGTACACCCTGATGCTCGTCTACTACCCCATGACGGCCGTCAACTGGCTGCTGGGCATCCTGAGCTGCGTGCTGTTCCTGTGCTTCGGCGCGTCCGGCACCCAGGTCTCCGCCTCGATGTGGCTGATGCTCTACAGCGACGCCGCCGCACTCCAGGTCGGTCTGTATCTGTGGAACCGGCGGCACAACGTCTCCCCGCACGAGCCGGAGGGTTCCGGCGGCCTCGCCGGCATGGCGATGTCGGCCCTCTCCGCGCCGATCTACCTCAGGTCCCTCGGCGCGGCCCTGGTCCGCCGTCCCAGCCGCTTCGTCGTCACCCCCAAGGGCGGCGACACCAGCCCCGACCGGCTGCTGACCTTCCGTATCCACCTCTTCTGGGCGGCCGTCCTGTCGACGTCACTGGTCGCGTCGTTCGTGCTCGACCACACCCACGCGGCGATGCGCACCTGGGCGCTCCTCGCGCTCGCCATCTCCCTCGCCCCGGTGGGCGTGTGGGCCGCCACCCGGAAACGGGCGCGCGGGGCGGACCGGCGCGTCGTGCCCACCGTCCGGATCACCGAGACCGCCGAGCCCGCCCCGGCGCTCGCGGGCCGCGCCGGCGGCCCGGTGTCCAGTGGCTCGCTCCCCGCCGGGACCGTCTCCAGCAGTACGACAGGAGGTAACTAGGCCATGGCCAACCGGCTCTCGAAGAAGACCCAGAAGCGGCTGCTCGGTGTCGGCGGTGTCGCGCTGCTCGCCGGACTCAACGCCCCGGCCGCCATCGGCTTCGCCTCGGAGCAGTACCACGAGTACAAGATCGCCCAGCCCGGCTACCAGGCGAAGTACGGCTCCTGGAAACAGCTGGACATCCCGGAGGAGTTCCGCACCAACGCCATCCACGCCGCGCTCCTGCACACCGGCAAGGTCCTGATCGTGGCGGGCTCCGGCAACGAGCAGAAGAAGTTCGACAAGGGCTCCTTCGACACCGTCCTGTGGGACCCGAGGACCGGCGCCTTCAAGAGGATCCCGACGCCCGAGGACTTCTTCTGCGCCGGGCACGCCCAACTCCCCAGCGGACGACTGCTGGTGGCCGGCGGGACGGCCCGCTACGAACTGCTCGACGGCGAGGTCGAACGGGCCGGCGGCGGCATGCGGGTGAAGAACGAGAACCCGGACAAGCCGGTCGTCCTGAAGAAGGGCACCCGCTTCCGCTCGCCCACAGGCGTCGAGTACGTCAGCCGCTTCGACGTCACCGTCCCCAAGGCGAAGCGCAGCCAGGTGATCACCTACAACAGGGCCGGTGTGATGCAGCCCTGGAAGACGAAGGTCAAGGCGAGCGAGGCCCGGGTCTTCGTCGAGGCCACCGAGGACGGTCCGGCCCCGGTCACGGACAAGCGCGCCCAGTACGAGATCCTCGGCCTCAAGGGCAAGGACGCGAAGAACACGTACGGTCTCTCCGAGAAGATCACCATGGAGAAGCAGGACTTCCAGGGGATCAGGGCCGCCTACGAGTTCGATCCGACGGCGGAGAAGTACGTGCCCGTCGAGCCGATGGACAAGGCCCGCTGGTACCCGACGCTCGTCGGGCTCCAGGACGGGAAGGTGCTCGCGGTCTCCGGACTCGACGACGTCGGGGTGATCGACCCGGGCGACAACGAGATCTACGACCCGCGGACCAGGAAGTGGACCCCGGGTCCCAAGCGCTACTTCCCCACCTACCCGGCCCTCTTCCTCACCAAGGGCGGCAAGCTCTTCTACCCGGCCTCCAACGCCGGTTACGGTCCCGCCGGGCTCGGCCGCGAGGCGGGGCTGTGGGACCTGAAGGCCAACACGTTCCGGAAGGTGCCCGGTCTGAGCGACCAGGACGTGACGGAGACCTCGGCCTCGCTCCTGCTGCCGCCCGCCCAGGACCAGAAGGTGATGATCCTCGGCGGCGGAGGCGTCGGCGAGTCGAAGAAGTCGACCTCGCGCACGGCCGTCGTCGACCTCAAGAAGGACAACCCCGTCTTCGAGGACGGCCCCGACCTGCCGCAGGGCACCCGCTATCTGAACAGCGTGATCATGCCGGACGACTCGGTGTTCACGTCGAACGGCGCGAAGGACTACCGCGGGCGCGGCGCCAGCAACATCCACAAGGCGCAGTTCTACGACCCGAAATCCAACTCGTTCCGCACGGCCGCCGCGCCGAAGGTCGGCCGCAACTACCACTCCGAGGCGCTCCTGCTGCCCGACGGCCGGATCGCCACCTTCGGCTCCGACCCGCTCTTCGACGACCAGCAGAACACCAAGCTCGGCCACTTCGAGCAGCGCATGGAGATCTACACCCCGCCGGCCCTGCACAAGAACGCCGGGAACCGCCCCGTGCTGGGCGACGGACCGCAGGAGGTCACCGGCGACGGCCGCGCCACCTTCGCGACCCGGCACCCGGCACGGATCGTGAACGCCCGGCTGATGCGGCCCAGCGCGGTCACGCACACCACGGACGTCGAGCAGCGCTCCGTCGCGCTGGAGCTCACCCGGACCGCGGACTCGGTGACCGTGACCGTGCCGAAGGACCGGACGCTGGTACCGCCCGGCTGGTACATGCTGTTCGTGACGGACGGCGACGGGACGCCCTCCGAGGCGAAGTGGATCCAGGTCAGGTGACGTGCCGCGGCCGGCGGGCCCGGCACGTCCACGGGGCCCGTCAGGCCCCGGAGTTGCGGGCCAGGCCCAGGGCGTAGTCCGCCCACCACTGCCCGGCGGCGGGGCCGCCGCGGCACTGTCCGTCCGACTCTCCGGGCCGCTTGATCCACAGGTACGCGTCCACGAGAGGGTCCCCGGTGTCCGTGGTGGGCGGGGCGCCGAGGGCCCGGCCCGGCGGGTTGCACCAGGCGTCGGAGGGGTCGCCGCCCAGCGGGCCGTTGCCGTTGCGGCTGGTGTCCATGACGAAGTGCTTGCCGCCGAGGGCCGCGGAGAGGCGGCGGCCGTACTCCTTGATGGCCGCGTCCGTCTGGAAGTTGGAGACGTTCAGCGCGAAGCCGTCGGCGTTCGCGACACCGGCCCGCCCCAGGGGCTCGACGAGCTTTCGCGGGTCCTCGATCCAGGCCGGGTTGCCCGCGTCCAGGTACACCTTCGTGCGCGGCTGCCGCTTCAGCCGCACGATCGCCTCGGCGAGCAACTGCTCGCGCTCCGCGTGGTACTCGACCGGTGTGCAGCCGTCGACGATGTGGGCGACCGCGTCGGGCTCCAGCACCACCAGCGCGTCGCTGTCGCCGAGCGCCCGCGCGAACCGCTCGATCCAGTCGCGGTAGGCGTTCGCGTCGGGGGCCCCGCCCGCCGAGTGCTGACCGCAGTCGCGGTGCGGGATGTCGTACGCGACGAACACCGCCGTCCGCCCCGCCCGGGCCGCCGCCCCGGTCGCCTCCCGGATGCTCGGCTCCGGCCGGTCGCCGGCCGGCCACAGCGCCGCGGGCCGGTCCGCGATGCGCCTGAGCAGCCGGGCGTCGTGCCCGCGGCCCTGCCGCTCCCATGCCCTGACCTGCCGGGCGGCGGGGCTCGACGGGTCGACCCAGAACGGGGAACCGGCGGCGGGGCTCGCCTGCGCGCGGGTCTCCCGGGCGACGGCGGTCGTGTCGGCCCCGGGCGGGGACGAGCAGCCCGTCGCGAGTCCGAGCGCGGCGAGCGCCGAGAGCGCCGCGAGGGTACGGGTCGGCCGGAACATCCTGCCCCCTTGGGCGGAGGTGACGCGAGGGTCACCGTCGGTGACGGATGTCGGCCATCGTGACATAACGCACCTATCGGTCATGGGTACGACACCGCGAGCCGCCCCTCTCCGGCCGGACCACCGCCCGGCCGGGCTCCCCGCCCCCCTGTCGGGGCGTCAGGTCTCACCCGCGGCCAGCGCGATGCCGAGCGGTGTCCGCTCGTACAGCACCTGGTGTCCGTAGCGGTGCGAGACGAGCAGGCCCGCGTCGCGCAGGGTCGACAGGTGCGCCGAGACGGACGAGGGCGCGAGACCGAGCCGGTGGGCGAGGGCCGTGGTCGCGGACGGTTCCTCCAGGGCGGCCAGCACGGCGGCGCGGCCCCGGCCGAGGAGCCGTACCAGCGCCTCGGGCGTCCGGTCGGACGGCTCGGCCCACAGTCCGCCGATGCCGCGCGCGGGGTAGACGAGCGTCGGCTGCCAGGGCGCGTCGAAGCCGCTCACCACGTCCGGCCAGCTGAAGACGCTGGGCATCAGCACCAGGCCCCGGCCGCCGAGTTCGCGTACGTGCTCGCTCCGCGCGTCGACCGTGAGCCTGCCCGCGTCCCAGGCGACCCGCCGGTCCAGCTCGGGCAGCAGCCCGGCGAGGCCCACTTCGGCGAGGCGCCGCGAATGGAAGGACACGTCGGCCTCCAGCAGGGCGCGCAGCCGCGGCCAGGCGGGCTCCACGAGCGCGTGCCAGGCCGCCTCCATCGTGTCCGCGAGGTCCCGCACGGCGCGTGCCGGATCGGCGAGCATCGCCCGGCCGAGCGGGGACTCGGCGGCGCCGGGGGTGTCCGCGAGGGAGACCGCGAGCTCGGCGCGGGCGACCTCGGGACCGGTGCCGCGCACGGCGGCGATCTCCTCCTCGAACGTGGCCGCGGGACCGATCGGGGGCGGCATCAGGCAGTCCGGGCTGTTCCCGCGCTGCGGCATCAGCAGCCACAGGGGCTCCAGGTCGAGCGCCGCCGCCTCGGCGCGGATGCGGCGCAGCCACGCGGAGTGGTATCCCTGCCGCTCCGGGCGCCTCAGGGTGCGGACCGCCTCGTGCGTCTCCCACAGGGGCGACACCGCGAAACGGCAGTTGAGAAGGTCGTCCTCCCGGAAGAGGAGGTGGAACGGCATTACGCCTCCCGACGGAAGATTCGGCCTGCGCCGAAACACTATGCCGTCCGCCGCGCACGCGTGACGCTGCTGCCCATGCCAGAAGAAACACCGTCCGTGACGACGGCGCCGGAGTCCACCGCCGACGCGGGGCGGGGCGGCTACCGCGCCGCCTTCGCCGTCAAGGAGTTCCGGGCCGTCTTCGCCGCGCACGCCCTGTCCCTGCTCGGCGTCGTCGTCAGCGAGATCGCCCTGACCGTGCTCGTGTACGAGCTGACGGGATCGCCCCTGCTCAGCGCGCTGGTCTTCGCGCTGGGCTTCCTGCCGTACCTGGTGGGCGGGACGCTGCTCTCCGGAGTGGCCGACCGCTTCCCGGCACGGCGGGTGCTCGTCGTGTGCGACCTCGTGTGCGCCGGATGCGCGGCGCTGATGGCCCTGCCGGCCACCCCCGTCGCCGCGCTGCTGGGGCTGCGGTGCGTCATCGCGGCCGTCTCACCGGTGTTCAGCGGCACCCGGATGGCGACGCTGACCGCCATCCTCGGCGACGGCGACCTGTTCGTGCTCGGCCGCTCCCTCCTGCGGATCGTGTCGCAGAGCGCCGTGCTCGTGGGCTTCGGCGTGGGCGGCGTCCTGCTGACCTTCGTACCGTCGCGCGGAGCGCTGGTCATCACCCTCGCCACCTTCCTCGCCTCGGCGCTGCTCCTGCGGTTCGGCACGCGGCGCAGGCCCGCGAAGGCCGGCGGCGGATCCCTGATGCGGTACTCGCTCGCCGGCACCCGGCAGGTCCTCGGCGACCGGCGGATCCGGGCACTGCTCCTGCTCCTGTGGGTGCCGCCGATGTTCGTCGTCGCGCCGGAGGCGCTCGCCGCCGCGTACGCGGACCAGACCGGCGTCGGCACGGCCTGGGTCGGGCTGCTGATGTGCGCGATGCCGGTCGGGACGATCGCGGGGGAGCTGTACGCGGGCGCCGCCCTGTCTCCCGGGGCCCGCTCCCGGATCGTGCTGCCCCTCGCCGGCTGCGGCCTGCTGCCGCTGCTCGCCTACCCGTTCCACCCGGGCCTCGGCTGGATCCTGCTCGCGCTGGTGCTCGCCGGGTCGGCGGGCGCGTACACCCTGGGACTCGACCGCTGGTTCGTGGACGCCGTGCCCGAGGAACTGCGGGGGCGGGCCATGACCGTCCACACCGCGGGGCTGATGACCATTCAGGGGGTGGGCATGGCCCTGGCCGGGGCCGCCGCCGAGTTCTGGCCGGTCAGCACGGTGGTGGGCGGGGTCGGTGTGCTCGGGACGCTGTGCTGCCTCCTCCTGGCGGCGGAGGTGCGGCGCACCGCGAAGGCCGGGGGCGGGACCGGGGCACTGTCCCGGCAGCGGGACGCGGGGTGATCCAGAAGAGACGCCCTGGGGCATGCGTACCGAAACGCGAGACGGGGCTGACCACGATATGACCGGCCGGTAGGGTCTTTGCCGTGCCGAAGCCGCTCAGCCTTGCCTTCGATCCCATCGCCCGCGCGGACGAGCTCTGGAAGCAGCGCTGGGGATCCGTGCCCTCCATGGGCGCCATCACCTCGATCATGCGCGCGCACCAGATCCTCCTCGCCGAGGTCGACGCGGTCGTCAAGCCGTACGGGCTGACGTTCGCCCGGTACGAGGCGCTGGTGCTGCTCACCTTCTCCAAGGCGGGCGAGCTGCCGATGTCCAAGATCGGCGAGCGGCTGATGGTGCACCCGACGTCCGTGACGAACACCGTGGACCGGCTCGTGCGGTCGGGGCTCGTCGACAAGCGGCCCAACCCCAACGACGGACGCGGCACCCTCGCCTCGATCACCGAAAAGGGCCGCGAGGTCTGTGACGCGGCGACCCGCGAGCTGATGGCGATGGACTTCGGCCTCGGGGTGTACGACGCCGAGGAGTGCGAGGAGATCTTCGCGATGCTGCGGCCGCTCAGAGTGGCCGCGCACGACTTCGACGAGGAGTAGCGCCCGCAGCGCGGGGGTGCCGGGGGCGCCCGAAGATCGTGCCAAACCGGTGGTTACGCTCGTAGCCATGAAAAAGAGCGTGCTGACCCGCTACCGCGTCATGGCCTACGTCACCGGTGTCCTGCTGGTCCTGCTGGTCCTCGGGATGATCGGCAAGTACGTGCTCGACCTGGACGGCGCCGCGGACTTCACCCGTGTCGTCAGCGTCGCCCACGGCTGGCTGTACGTCGTCTACCTGGTCTTCGCCTTCGACCTGGGCTCCAAGGCGAAGTGGCCGGTCCCGAAACTCCTGTGGGTGCTGCTCGCGGGCACCGTCCCCACCGCCGCCTTCTTCGTGGAGCGCCGGGTCAGCCGGGAGCTGGAGCCGAAGGTCGCCGACGAGCCGGGCGCGGTCGCCAAAGCCTGACCGGTCGCCCCCCGGAGTCCCGCTGTACGGCCGTCACCACCGCCACGGGCGTATCCGTGGCGGTCTGCCATCGACATTTACTAGGACGTCCTAGTAAATTCGAAGCATGGACGCTGACGCCATCGAAGAGGGCCGCCGACGCTGGCAGGCCCGTTACGACGCCTCGCGCAAGCGTGAGGCCGACTTCACCACGCTCTCCGGGGACTCCGTGGAACCTGTCTACGGACCCCGGCCCGGGGACACGTACGACGGGTTCGAGCGGATCGGCTGGCCCGGGGAGTACCCCTACACACGGGGTCTCCACGCGACGGGCTACCGGGGGCGGACGTGGACCATCCGGCAGTTCGCCGGGTTCGGGAACGCCGAGCAGACCAACGAGCGCTACAAGATGATCCTCGCCAACGGCGGGGGCGGGCTCTCCGTGGCCTTCGACATGCCCACCCTCATGGGGCGCGACTCCGACGACCCGCGCGCGCTCGGCGAGGTCGGCCACTGTGGCGTCGCGATCGACTCCGCGGCCGACATGGAGGTCCTCTTCAAGGACATCCCGCTCGGTGACGTGACGACGTCCATGACGATCAGCGGGCCCGCGGTCCCGGTCTTCTGCATGTACCTGGTGGCCGCCGAGCGGCAGGGCGTGGACCCGGCGGTGCTCAACGGCACGCTCCAGACCGACATCTTCAAGGAGTACATCGCGCAGAAGGAGTGGCTCTTCCAGCCCGAGCCCCATCTGCGGCTCATCGGGGACCTGATGGAGCACTGCGCGGCGAAGATCCCCGCGTACAAGCCGTTGTCGGTCTCCGGGTACCACATCCGCGAGGCCGGCTCGACGGCCGCGCAGGAGCTGGCGTACACGCTGGCGGACGGCTTCGGGTACGTGGAGCTGGGGCTCAGCCGCGGGATGGACGTGGACGTGTTCGCCCCGGGCCTGTCCTTCTTCTTCGACGCGCACCTCGACTTCTTCGAGGAGATCGCCAAGTTCCGGGCGGCGCGGCGGATCTGGGCGCGGTGGATGCGGGACGTGTACGGGGCGCGGTCGGAGAAGGCGCAGTGGCTGCGCTTCCACACGCAGACGGCCGGCGTCTCGCTGACGGCCCAGCAGCCGTACAACAACGTCGTCCGTACGGCGGTCGAGGCACTGGCCGCGGTGCTGGGCGGCACCAACTCGCTGCACACGAACGCGCTGGACGAGACGCTCGCCCTGCCGTCCGAGCAGGCGGCGGAGATCGCCCTGCGCACCCAGCAGGTGCTGATGGAGGAGACCGGCGTCGCCAACGTGGCGGACCCGCTGGGCGGTTCCTGGTACGTCGAGCAGTTGACGGACCGCATCGAGGCGGACGCCGAGCGGATCTTCGAGCAGATCAGGGAGCGGGGGGCGCGGGCGCGGCCCGACGGACAGCACCCCATCGGGCCGATCACCTCCGGGATCCTGCGGGGGATCGAGGACGGGTGGTTCACCGGGGAGATCGCGGAGTCCGCGTTCCAGTACCAGCGGGCGCTCGAGAAGGGCGACAAGCGGGTGGTGGGGGTGAACGTCCACCACGGGTCCGTCACCGGGGACCTGGAGATCCTGCGGGTCAGCCATGAGGTGGAGCGGGAGCAGGTGCGGGAGCTGGGGGTCCGGCGGGGCGCGCGGGACGAGGCCGCCGTGCGGTCCTCGCTGGACGCGATGCTGGCTGCCGCGCGGGACGGGTCGAACATGATCGGGCCGATGCTGGACGCGGTGCGGGTGGAGGCGACGCTGGGGGAGATCTGCGGGGTCCTCCGGGAGGAGTGGGGGGTGTACACGGAGCCACCGGGGTTCTGACTCGGGGGCGCTGCCCCGAACCCCCGTTGCGGCGTTTCCCCCCCCCCCGCGGGGGGGGGGGGGCGGGGGACAAGGGGGGGGCGCGCCCCGGGCCCGGGGGGGGGTCGGCCCCGAACCCCCGTTGCGCAGTGCCCCGCGCCCCTAGGTACCTCGGGGCGCGGGGAACTGCGCGGGAGCGCGCAGCGCGACTGGGGGGTCTGGGGGCGCAGCCCCCAGGGTCGGGTCGGGAAGGGGCGGTGGGGGCGAGGGCCCTTCATGGCTGGGGGGTCGTGCCCGTCAGGCCCAGGAGGAGGATTCTGGTGAAGTCGTGGGCCCACGGCTGATCCACCGGCTCCGCGCTGATCAGCGTGCGGTGCACCACCGCCCCGGCCACGATGTCGAAGATGAGGTCCGCGGACCGCGCGGCCGCCGACGCGTCCGGCTCCGGCGGCAGCTCGCCCCGCACCTGCGCGCGGGCCCGCCCCTCCAGCACCAGCCGCTTCTGACGGTCGACGACCGACGTCCGGATGCGTTCGCGCAGCGCGTCGTCGCACGTCGACTCGGCGAGCACCGCCATCAGCCCGCTCCTCGCCTCGGGCCGGGCCAGGATGGCCGCGAACTGGAGCACCACCCCTTCGATGTCCGCCGCGAGCGTGCCCCGGTCGGGCAGTTCCAGTTCGTCGAAGAGGGCCGCCACCGCGTCGACCACGAGTTCGTTCTTGCCCGCCCAGCGCCGGTAGAGCGTCGTCTTCGCGACACCCGCCCGGGTCGCCACGTTCCCCAGGGTCAGTTTGGACCAGCCCAGTTCGACGAGAGCCGCACGCGTCGCCGCCAGGATCGCGGCGTCGGCCTCGACGCTGCGCGGACGCCCCGTACGAGGGGCGGAGGTGCGACTCTGCATGTCGGCGACCATATCCGGACGTTCCGCGAAGGGGGATCGGACGGACGCGTGAGGGAGATCACCGGAACGGTCTTCCGCGGGCCGCCCGGACCCAGTTACGCTACGACCCGTAGCGAAAGCGGGACGCTTTTCACGTAGGCGCGCGGAGGGGGGAGGATAGGCGCATGCAGCCACGGAACATGTCCATGAGCGGAGTCGTCGACCTCGCCGCGGTGAAAGCGGCCCAGGAGGCCAAGGCGAAGGCGGAGCAGGCGCGCGCCGAAGCGGCACGGCAGGGCGGCGGGGCCGTTCCCGCGGTGTCCGCGTCGAGTCTCGTCATCGATGTCGACGAGGCGGGTTTTGAGCGGGACGTCCTCCAGCGCTCCACCGAGGTGCCGGTCGTCATCGACTTCTGGGCCGAGTGGTGCGAGCCCTGCAAGCAGCTCAGCCCGCTCCTGGAGCGGCTCGCCACCGAGTACAACGGCCGGTTCGTCCTCGCCAAGATCGACGTCGACGCGAATCAGATGCTGATGCAGCAGTTCGGGATCCAGGGGATCCCGGCCGTCTTCGCGGTGGTGGCCGGGCAGGCCCTGCCGCTCTTCCAGGGCGCCGCTCCCGAGGCCCAGATCCGGGGCACCCTGGACCAGTTGGTGCAGGTCGCCGAGGAGCGGTTCGGGCTCACGGGCCTGACCGTCGACCAGGACGGCACCGGCCCGGGTGGCGAGGCCGCGGCGGCTCCCGAGGCCCCGGCGGGACCGTATGACGCACTGCTCGAGGCGGCCGTGCGGGCACTGGACGCCGGCGACCTGAGCGGCGCCGTACAGGCGTACCGGAACGTGCTGAGCGACGACCCGGGCAACACGGAGGCCAAGTTGGGCCTCGCCCAGGCCGAGCTGCTCCAGCGGGTGCAGGGCGTCGACCCGCAGCAGGTGCGCAAGGACGCCGCGGACCGGCCCGCCGACGTGCCCGCGCAGATCGCCGCCGCCGACCTGGACCTGGTGGGCGGTCATGTCGAGGACGCCCTGGGGCGGCTCGTCGACACCGTGGCGCGGACGGCCGGCGACGACCGGGAAGCGGCGCGCGTACGGCTGCTGGAGCTGTTCGAGGTGGTCGGCGGCGAGGACCCGCGGGTGACCGCCGCGCGCAGGGCGCTGGCCCGGGCGCTGTTCTGACCAGTCGCTAAACGCCTGGGCCTGTGATACCCGGGTGAAAGATTTGCCGACAGAGCCACCTGCGGCCGCGCTTTACCAAAACTTGGTAAGCGCGGCCGCTGTTACTGCGAGTAAGTCGACGGCCGGGTTCTGTCGGATTCCATCCAATCTTCGACCACTTTGCCCCCTCTGTTGACGCCACCCTCAGTTGTCGCCCGATACCGACGGGTCGTTGTTCGGTTATCCGGCCGTTACTAGCCAGTAACGAACCCCCTTGTGCGGGCGGCGAGAATGCACCACGATCGGCGACGCTCGGTCCATTTCCCTCCCCCCGACAGCCACTCGGGTCAGCGGGTTTCCTTGGGTCCCCACCGAGTAGGGGCGGCGGCAGTGGCGCCGGCCCTTGGACAGGGGGGTCTTCGCCGTTCTCGGCGGAGCCTGTCCGGCAGGTTGTGCGTGAAGTGTTCAGGCGCGACCAGTGGTTGTCGCTCGGGGGTGATCGCCGGTGATTCGGGTGCGTTGCGCGCCGCGGGTTCGGGCGCTCTCCTTCCCGAGGACGTAGCACTTCTCCCATCCCTGCCCGGCTGAGCCGCCGTCTGGAGGCAGCCAGGGCCGGAGATGTACGTCCGAGAAGGAGGAAATATGGAGTCCCAGGTGCGTGGCGGGACCAGATGGAAGCGGTTCGCCGTCGTCATGGTGCCCAGCGTGGCCGCCACGGCGTGCATAGGCATCGCCCTTGCGCAAGGCGCTCTCGCCGCGTCGTTCAGCGTGTCGGGTCAGTCGTTCAAGGTGACGGCGGACCAGTTGGTCGGCACCGGCTTCTCGCAGTACGGAGCCATCGACCAGGGGTACACGCTCAAGGGCGACAAGACGGCGCACCCGGTCGCGGTGTCGGCGTTCAAGTCCGCCTCGATCACGAACATGTGCCAGTCCGTGGTCACCCCGGACGTCCCGTTCTTGGGGTCCGTCAGCCTGACCCTGAAGGCCGGCGGCGGCAGCAAGCCGGTAGAGGCCGAGAACCTCTACATCGACGTCGAGGACCTCTCGGCGAACGCGACCTTCACCAACATCGACATCGGTGTTGCGGCCAAGGACGCCAGCAAGGGTCCGGGAATCGCCAAGGGTGACCAGGCGAACCCCTACGGCTTCGCGCAGCAGGCCGAGAAGGCCGTGCTGACCGACGTGAAGCAGACGGCGTGGGCGACCACCGCCGGCACCTTCAAGCTCAGCGGCCTCAAGATGTCGCTGTCCAAGGGTGTCAAGGAGTGCTACTAAGCACTCTCCGGGCGGGTGAGGGGCCTGTGCCGCCTCACCCGCCCGTCCCCCTACTTCGTAGTACGTGAACCTCTCACAGCAACGCCGTTCCAGGGAGCTGTTTTCCATGAGCGCCGAGACTCCTGCAGGGACTCCTGCCGCGCGCGGTCAAATCACCTACTGGCGGCTGCGGTTCCGTGCCTGGCGGGGTGGCCGTCCGTTCTGGGCCGGCCTGTTCATCCTGCTCGCGGGATTCCCGATCGCGTACTTCCCGTACGCGAACCTTCAGATCGGGCATCTCACGCTGGCCATGGCGACGACCGCGGGTGCCGGTTCGCTCATCATCGGGGTGCTCCTCGGCGTTCTCGGAATCAGCCTCTGGTACCAGAAGCACGTGCGGGTCTTCGCCGGGGTGGCGGCGATCCTGCTCGGGCTGGTCTCCATCCCCGTGTCGAACCTCGGCGGTTTCCTGATCGGATTCCTGCTGGCCCTCGTCGGCGGCGGGATGGCGGTCGCCTGGGTGCCGGGCGAGGAGCCGGCCGCGCACCGGGCCGAGACGGACCGTACGGACAAGGGAAGCGGCGCTCTGCCGGCCGCGCCGGCCGGTGGAGCGGTCGAGCCGAACGATCTGTCAGGAACGAGCCCGACCAACGGGGCGAACGGGAGGCACAGTGCCGGCTGACGAGGTCCACTACGCGGACTCCGCGGGCGAGTCCCGTGCGAGAACCGGGCCGCGGCACGCAGCCCCCAGGAAACCGCTGTTCACCAGGCTGCACGTGCCCGCGGGCAAGGCGATAGCCATCGCGTCGATGCCGACAGCGATCCTCATGGGCATGGGGTTCACGCCGACGCTCGCCCAGGCGGACGACAAGCCGTCGGCGAAGAACCTCACGATCGACGAGTACAAGGACTGCGTCGAGGCGCTGGACGACAGCAAGACGGACGCCGACGGGTCCGAGGAGGACGCCACCGCGTCGCCGACCCCGACGCCCTCCGCCTCGGCCGACGCCCCCTCCTCCGGCGACGGGGACCAGGACTCGCCGGACGGGAACCCGTCCGGCGGCGGCTCCGCGGGCGACGGCTCGACGGGTGACGGCTCTTCCTCGGATTCAGGTTCCGAGGACGAGCCCGCCCCCGCGCCGGCCCCCTCCACGAGCGCGCCCGCCGGGTCCGGGGGCGGTGCGTCCACGCCGGCGCCCACCCCGTCCCAGAGCGACGGCAACGTCCTGGACGAGATCGGCGACGCGCTGGAGGACATCCTCACGCCCGGCGGGAAGGAGTCCGCGACCCCCACCGCGGAGCCGTCCGCCACGGCCGGCCCGTCCGCCACGAAGAGCGCCTCCGAGGAGGCGAAGGACCCGAAGGATTCGAAGGACACCGGCGAGGACACGGCCGGCAAGCCGGAGGACGGCAGCGACGGCGAGGACTCGGCCGAGGACGGGTCCGACGCGGCGACCGAGCCGGCCGCCGAGGCCACGGAGAAGGCCGAGGACGAGGCCACCGCCTCCCCGACGCCCAGCCCGTCCGCGAGTGCCACCACGGACCCGGACGACTGTCCGGCCGCCACCGACGAGGAGGGCGGCGTCGAGACGGGCATCCCCGCCCTCGCCGACGACCCGTGGCTGCTGGAGGCCAGCTCCCTGACGCTCAAGGGCGCCGACTACCAGGGCATCGTCAAGGTGAAGACGGCCAACGGCTCGGTCAAGGAGGTCCTGAAGTACGTGATCTCCAACGGCACCGACATCGGCGACCTGCACCAGATGGTCGACGACAAGGACGCCGGGGTGCGCTACCACGTGCAGGCGGGCAGCGGCACGACGTCCACCATCGACGACGGCAAGACGGTCATGTACACGGAGAGCATCTCCGGCAACCTGCTCGGGCTGATCCCGATCACGTTCGACCCGAAGCACCCGCCGCCGCTGAACATCCCGCTGATCTACTTCACGAAGGTGAAGGTCGTGCAGGCCGCCCAGTTCGGCGGAACACTGACCGTGCCCGGGATGCACCAGTACAACACGCCGCTCGGGTGACGACCCGGGACGAGTCCGGCACTCCGACACGCACCGAGGGCGCCTCCTGGATCACAGGGGGCGCCCTCGGTGGCGTACGGGAGCGGTTCAGCCGCCCAGGTGGTGCACGCGGACCATGTTGGTGGTGCCGGGGACGCCGGGAGGCGAACCGGCGGTCATCACGACGATGTCGCCCTCGCTGAAGCGGTTGAGCTTGCGCAGTTCGTTGTCGACGAGCTCGACCATCTCGTCGGTGCTGTGCACGAACGGCACGACGTGCGACTCGACGCCCCAGCTCAGCGACAGCTGGTTGCGGGTGCCCTCGTCCGTGGTGAACGCCTGGATCGGCTGGGAGGCGCGGTAGCGGGACAGCCGGCGCGCGGTGTCACCCGACTTGGTGAAGGCCACCAGGCCCTTGCCGCCCAGGAAGTCCGCGATCTCGCACGCGGCACGGGCCACCGAACCACCCTGCGTCCGGGGCTTCTTGCCCGGCACGAGGGGCTGCAGACCCTTGGAGAGCAGCTCCTCCTCGGCCGCGACGACGATCTTCGACATCGTCTTCACGGTCTCGATCGGGTACGCGCCGACGCTCGACTCGGCGGACAGCATGACCGCGTCCGCCCCGTCCAGGATCGCGTTGGCCACGTCGGACGCCTCGGCGCGCGTGGGACGGGAGTTGGTGATCATCGACTCCATCATCTGGGTCGCGACGATCACCGGCTTGGCGTTGCGCCTGCACAGCTCCACCAGGCGCTTCTGCACCATCGGGACCCGCTCCAGGGGGTACTCGACGGCCAGGTCGCCACGGGCCACCATGACACCGTCGAAGGCCGCGACGACGGCCTCCATGTTCTCCACCGCCTGCGGCTTCTCCACCTTGGCGATGACGGGGACCCGGCGGCCCTCCTCGTCCATGATCTTGTGCACGTCGTTCACGTCGTGGGCGTCGCGCACGAAGGAGAGCGCGACCAGGTCGCAGCCCATCCGCAGGGCGAAGCGCAGGTCGTCGACGTCCTTCTCGGACAGCGCCGGCACGTTCACGGCCGTACCGGGCAGGTTGATGCCCTTGTGGTCCGAGATGACGCCGCCCTCGATGACGATCGTCTTGACGTTCGGGCCCTCGACCTCGACGACCCGCAGCTCGACGTTGCCGTCGTTGATCAGGACCTGGTCGCCCTTGGAGACGTCGCCCGGCAGGCCCTTGTACGTGGTGCCGCAGATCGACTTGTCGCCCGGGACGTCCTCGGTCGTGATGGTGAACTCGTCACCCCGCTCCAGCTCCACGGGGCCCTCGGCGAAGGTCTCCAGCCGGATCTTCGGGCCCTGGAGGTCGGCGAGGACGCCGATGGCGCGGCCCGTCTCCTGGGCGGCGGAGCGGACCCGGTCGTACCGGCCCTGGTGCTCGGCGTGGGAGCCGTGGCTGAAGTTGAAACGAGCCACGTTCATGCCGGCCTCGATCAGCGAGACGAGCTGTTCGTGGGAGTCGACGGCGGGGCCCAGTGTGCAGACGATTTTGGAACGGCGCATGGGGGCGATCCTATCGGTTTGTTTCGCTTCGGAATATTCCGTCTAGCGGAAGGTACAAATGGGCGGGTGCGCGCTCAGGCGTGGGCCCGGCGGGCTTTTCCTCGCGGTTCTCCTGGCTGCTCTTCTATCGCTTTCCGGCGGCTTTTCCCTTGATTCCCGGCGGCCCGTCGGCGCCTTCTCAGCCGGTCCCGTCTCCCACGAGCGCATACGTCTGGCGGGCGATCTCCAGTTCCTCGTCGGTCGGCACGACGGCGACCGCGACCCTCGCGCCCTCGGGCGAGATCAGCCGCGGCCCGTCGGACCGTACGGCGTTCAGGCCGCCGTCGACGGCCAGGCCCAGCGTCTCCAGGCCCGCGACCGCCGCCTCGCGCACCGGGGCGGAGTTCTCCCCGACGCCGGCCGTGAAGGTGACCGCGTCGACCCGGCCCAGCACCGCGTAGTACGCGCCGATGTATTTCCTCAGTCTGTGGATGTAGATGTCGAAGGCGAGCCGCGCCCGCGCGGCATCCTCGCCGCCCTCGTCGATGCGCCGGAGGATCTCCCGCATGTCGTTGTCCCCGCACAGACCGATCAGACCGCTCCTCTTGTTGAGCAGAGTGTCGATCTCGTCCGTGGACATCCCGCCAACGCGCGCCAAATGGAAGATGACCGCGGGATCCACGTCTCCGGAGCGCGTCCCCATCACGAGCCCCTCCAGGGGCGTCAGCCCCATGGAGGTGTCCACGCACCGGCCCCCCTCGACCGCCGACGCCGAGGCGCCGTTGCCCAGGTGCAGCACGATCACGTTCACGTCCTCGGGAGCCCGGCCGAGCAGCCGGGCGGTCTCGCGGGACACGTACGCGTGCGAGGTGCCGTGGAAGCCGTACCGGCGGACGCGGTGCCGGTCGGCGGTCTCCACGTCGATGGCGTAGCGGGCCGCGGCCTCCGGCATCGTCGTGTGGAACGCGGTGTCGAAGACGGCGACCTGGGGAAGGTCGGGGCGCAGCCCCTGGGCGGTGCGGATACCGGTGAGGTTGGCCGGGTTGTGCAGCGGCGCCACCGGGATGAGGCGCTCGATCTCGGCGAGGACCGCGTCGTCGACGACGGTCGGCTCGGTGAACCGCTTCCCGCCGTGCACGACGCGGTGACCGATCGCGGCCAGCTCGGCGGAGTCCAGGCCGAGCCCGTCCCTGGACAGCTCCTGTGCGACGGCCTTCAGCGCGGCCTCGTGGTCGGCGATCGGCCCGGTCGTCTCACGGGACTCACCGCCCGCGGCCAGCGGGGAGTGCTTGAGCCGGGAGGTCTCCTCGCCGATGCGCTCGACGAGGCCCACGGCCAGCCGGCTGTCGTCGCGCATGTCGAGGAGCTGGTACTTCACCGACGAGGAGCCGGAGTTGAGGACGAGGACGCGGGTGGCAGTCACGTGGTGGGAGCCTTCGGGGTCGGGGTCGGGGTCGAGGCGGGGTCCGTGGCCTGGGCCTGGATCGCGGTGATGGCGACCGTGTTCACGATGTCCCCGACGAGCGCGCCGCGGGACAGGTCGTTGACCGGCTTGCGCAGGCCCTGCAGGACCGGTCCGACCGCGATCGCGCCGGCCGAGCGCTGCACGGCCTTGTAGGTGTTGTTGCCGGTGTTGAGGTCCGGGAAGATCAGCACGGACGCCTGCCCGGCGACCTCCGACCCCGGCAGCTTGGTCGCCGCGACGGACGGCTCGACGGCCGCGTCGTACTGGATGGGCCCCTCGATCCGCAGGTCCCCGCGCCGCGAGCGGACCAGCTCGGTGGCCGTGCGCACCTTGTCGACGTCCGCGCCCGAACCGGACGTGCCCGTCGAGTACGAGAGCATCGCGATCCGCGGCTCGACCCCGAACTGCGCGGCGGTGGCCGCCGACTGGACGGCGATGTCGGCCAGCTGCTCGGCGTTCGGGTCCGGGTTGACCGCGCAGTCGCCGTACACGAGGACCTTGTCGGCCAGGCACATGAAGAACACCGACGAGACGATCGACGCTCCGCCGGCCTCCGGCCGGGAGCCGCCCCCGGGCTTGGTCTTGATGATCTCGAAGGCCGGCCGGATGGTGGCCGCGGTCGAGTGCACCGAACCCGACACCATGCCGTCCGCCAGGCCCTCCTGGACCATTAGCGTGCCGAAGTAGTTGACGTCCGAGACGACGTCGTACGCCAGCTCCACCGACACGCCCTTGTGGGCGCGGAGCTGGGCGTACCTCTCGGCGAACCGGTCGCGCAGTTCCGAGGTCTGCGGGTCGATCAGCTGCGCGGCGCCGAGGTCGATGCCGAGGTCGGCGGCCTTCTTGCGGATCTGCTCCACGGGGCCCAGCAGGGTGAGGTCGCAGACACCGCGGCGCAGCAGCACCTCGGCCGCGTGCAGGATGCGCGACTCGGTGCCCTCCGGCAGCACGATGCGCCGCTTGTCGGAGCGGGCCCGCTCCAGGAGGGTGTGCTCGAACATCATCGGGGTGACGCGGCCGCTGCTGGGCGCCGAGACGCGCTTGAGCAGATCGCCGGTGTCCACGTACCGCTCGAAGAGACCGAGGGCGGTCTCCGCCTTGCGGGGTGTGGCCGCGTTCAGCTTGCCCTCCATGGCGAAGAGTTCGGACGCCGTGAGGAAGGAGCCGGTCTCCACCGCGACCACCGGGGTGCCGGGGGCGAGGCGGGCGGCCAGGGTCAGGACCAGGTCGCTGGGACGCTCGTTCAGGGTGAGCAGCACGCCCGCGATCGGCGGGGTCCCGGCGCTGTGCGCGGCGAGGGCGCCCACCACGAGGTCGGCGCGGTCACCGGGCGTGACGACCATGCAGCCCGGGGTCAGCGCGCCCAGGAAGTTCGGCAGCATGGCGCCGCCGAAGACGAAGTCCATCGCGTCGCGCGCGAGCCCCGCGTCGTCGCCGAGCAGCACCTTGCCGCCGAGGGCGTGGGTGATCTGGGCGACCGTGGGCGCGGAGAGCGCGGGCTCGTCCGGCAGCACGTGACACGGCACGGGCAGGCGGTCGTGGAGCAGCTCGTGGATGTCGCCGCGGTCGGCGGGCGCGACCCGGTTGACCACCATCGCGAGGACGTCGCAGCCCAGTCCGTCGTAGGCGCGGAACGCGTTGCGGGTCTCCGCCAGCACCGACTCGACGGTCTGCCCCCGGCCGCCCACGACCGGGATCACGGACGCGCCGAACTCGTTCGCCAGGCGGGCGTTGAGCGCCAGCTCGTCCGGGAACTGGGTGTCCGCGTAGTCCGTACCCAGGACGAGGACCACGTCGTAGTCGCGGGCCACCCGCAGGAAGCGGTCGACGAGCTGGGAGACCAGCTCGTCGGTGCCCTGCTCGGCCTGGAGCGCGGACGCCTCGTGGTAGTCCATGCCGTAGACCGTCGCCGGGTCCTGCGCCAGGCGGTAGCGGGCACGCAACAGCTCGAAGAGACGGTCGGGCCCGTCGTGGACGAGCGGCCGGAACACCCCCACCCGGTCCACCTGCCGCGTCAGGAGCTCCATGACTCCCAGCTCGACGACCTGGCGGCCGTCGCCCCGGTCGATCCCGGTCACGTACACGCTGCGCGTCACGCGTGCTCTCCGTTCCGTCCGATGTCGGTAAGTCGGTCTTGACAATACCTGTGCGTATGGATAAGGGACCCGCCAGGTCGGGCGCGGACAGCGGCCCCCTGTCGCCCGTGAAACAATCGGACTGGCTCTCAGGTACCACAGGGGACACAGTCCAACAGCGAGCAGGAGACACAGCACGATGCGTATCGGAGTTCTCACCGCAGGCGGCGACTGTCCGGGACTGAACGCCGTGATCCGGTCGGTCGTGCACCGCGCCGTCACCAACTACGACGCCGAGGTCATCGGCTTCGAGGACGGTTACGCGGGCCTGCTCGAAGGCCGCTACCGCTCACTCGACCTGGACGCCGTCAGCGGCATCCTGGCCCGCGGCGGCACCATCCTCGGCTCCTCCCGCCTCCAGCGCGACCGCCTCCGTGAAGCCTGTGAGAACGCTCAGGACATGGCACGTGAATTCGGTATCGACGTGCTGATCCCGATCGGCGGCGAAGGCACGCTCACGGCGGCGCGGATGCTGTCGGACGCGGGCCTGCCGGTGGTCGGGGTCCCCAAGACGATCGACAACGACATCTCGTCGACGGACCGCACCTTCGGGTTCGACACCGCCGTGGGGGTCGCCACCGAGGCCATGGACCGCCTCAAGACGACCGCCGAGTCCCACCAGCGGGTGATGGTCGTCGAGGTCATGGGCCGGCACGCCGGCTGGATCGCCCTGGAGTCCGGCATGGCCGCCGGCGCCCACGGCATCTGCCTGCCCGAGCGGCCCTTCGACCCGGCGGACCTGGTCAAGATGGTCGAGGAGCGCTTCTCGCGCGGCAAGAAGTTCGCGGTCGTCTGCGTCGCCGAGGGCGCGCACCCGGTCGAGGGCAGCATGGACTACGGCCACGGCGCCATCGACCAGTTCGGCCACGAGCGCTTCCAGGGCATCGGGACGGCGCTGGCGTACGAGCTGGAGCGGCGCCTCGGCAAGGAGGCCAAGCCGGTCATCCTCGGCCACATCCAGCGGGGCGGCACGCCGACCGCGTACGACCGGGTGCTCGCGACGCGCTTCGGCTGGCACGCGGTGGAGGCGGCGCACCGGGGTGAGTTCGGCCGGATGACGGCACTGCGTGGCACGGACGTCGTGATGGTGCCGCTGGCCGAGGCGGTCACCGAACTGAAGACGGTCCCGAAGGACCGGATCGACGAGGCGGAGTCCGTCTTCTAGGGCGCGGCTGTCAGACACTGCCCGCGCCGTCGCGGCGGACCGCCGACCAGAAGCGGTCGACGATCCGGTCCAGGAAGTCGCCGTCCGCGTCGTCGGCCTCGGCGGCCCCCGCACCGCCGCCCCAGCTGCCCGGTGTCGGCACCAGCTGCCTCTGGTACTCGGTGTGCAGTGCCCGCAGCGCGTGCCCCACGGTCCGCCGCTCCATCGGCAGCAGCTTGCCGACCGGGCGGACGTACGCCTGCCAGCGGGTCGTCACCGCGCCCCGCAGCATCTCCGCCAGCTTGGCTTCGCGCCCGGTGACCGCGACGAGGTCCGCCAGTGCGAGGTCGAGCACCTCGGCGAGCGCCGACGACTGGCGCTCGCTGCCGCGCCACTCGTCCGCCTCCTCCATCCGTACGTACGCGAGGAGTTCGAGCCCCACGGCACGCGCGACGTCCTCGGCCGCCAGACCGCGGGCGACGCGGTGCTCGCGCAACGTCCGCGGAGCGCCGATGAGTTCACCTGGCGAGCACCACAACACGCCCGCCAGCGCTGTCAGTTCGCCGGTGCCCGGCGTGGCGAGGCCCCGTTCCCAGGCGACGACCAGGTCGGGCGTCACATGGGGCAGTCCGAACGAGGTACGCATCCCGTGGGCGACATGCTCGGGCCCCATGCCGAGGGCGGCACGCAGCCTGCGTGCGGTGGAGGCGTCGAAGGGCGGGGTGGGCTGTGGGGCCGACTGTCGGTGCACGCGCACACCGTATGGGCCCGGGGCTGCGATGACTACGGTCTGTTCGGCCAGGAACACGGATTGTGGGAAGCTACGGTTTCGGACGGGTGTCCGAGGCTGCACGGGTGCCCGGCGGCCGTCCTGCGGGCCGACGCGGTCCGCACGGACGGCGGCGGGGGGCGGCGGACGGACGGCCCGCGCGGCCGGACCCTACGACCGGCCCGGGTGGGGCATGCCTCGTGAGCAGGGTCGACAGGCAATTCGCGGGCGTCCGTGGGTGCCGGACCCCGCGCGTCCGGCGACGTCGGGCGAGGACGGCGCGCCGCGGGTGTCGAGCGTGCGGACGGCCCTCGAAGGCGGGTACGCCATGGCCGGGACGCCGGCCGGCCGTACGGAGGAGGAGAACCGGCGGCGCGTTTCTTGCGCTCCGCCGCGCCCGGCGCCCCACCCCCTGACCGCCGCGCCCGGCCCCTCACCCCTTGACCGCCCCGCCCAGCGCGAACCCACCGCCCAGCCGCCGGGACACCAGGACGTACAGCAGGATCACCGGCGTCGAGTAGATGATCGAGAACGCGGCCAGCTGTCCGTAGACCACCGTCCCGCGGTTTCCGAAGAAGTCGTTGATGCTCACCGACGCCGGCATCTGGTCCGGGGAGAGCAGCAGCATGAACGGGACGAAGAAGTTCCCCCACATCATCACGAACGAGAAGACGGTCACCACCGCGACGCCGGGCCCCATCAACGGCAGCACGATGCGCAGCAGCGACTGGAACGACGAGGCGCCGTCCGTCCAGGCCGCCTCCTCCAGCTCCTTCGGCACACCGTCCATGAAGTTCTTCATCAGCCAGATGGCGAACGGCAGTTGGGAGGCCGCGAAGAAGAGGATCGTGCCGTGCATCGTGTCGATCAGGTCCACCTGCACGAACAGCGCGTACACGGGAACCATGATCGCCGTGATCGGCAGGCTCGTCGCGAAGAGGATCGTGAGGAGGAAGGGGCGGTTCAGCCGGGACCGGAAACGGGAGAGCGGATACGCGGCCAGGGCCGCGCAGACCACCGTCAGCAGGGTCGCGCCGCCGCACAGGATCAGGCTGTTGAGCAGGGGCGTGAAGGTGATGTCCGGCTTCAGGACCGCGTCGAAGTTGTCGAGCGTGACACCGTCGGGCACCTTCACCTTCAGACCGGCGTGCGGGTCCAGGGAGGACAGGATCACCCAGGCCAGCGGCAGCACGAACGCGGCCGCGACGAACAGCAGGCCCGCGTCGGCGGCGTGCCGGCGGTGGGCGCGGCGGGTGGTGAGCGTCGTACGCGCGGCCATCTCAGACCTCCGTCCGCAGCAGGCGCATGTAGACCAGCGAGAAGAGGGAGCCGACCACCAGCAGCAGGAGGGCGACGGCGGTCCCGTAGCCGATCATGCTTTTCTGGAACGCCTGTTCGTACATGAAGAGGGGGAGGGTCTGGCTGCGGTTTCCCGGGCCGCCCCTCGTCATGACCCAGATCAGCCCGAAGACCGAGAGGGTCTGCAGGGTGTTGAGCATCAGGTTCGTCCCGATGGAACGGCGGATCATCGGGAGCGTGATGTGCCACATGCGGCGCCAGCCGCCCGCGCCGTCGACCTCCGCGGCCTCGGTGATCTCCTTCGGGATCTCGTTCAGCGCGGCCGAGTAGACCAGCATCGAGAAGGCGGTCCCGCGCCACACGTTCGCGAACGACACGGCCAGGATCGGCAGCGTGAACAGCCAGTTCTGGGACGGCAGATGCAGCCAGTCGAGGACCGCGTTCAGGGTGCCCTCGCGGCGGAAGAAGGCGTAGAGGAGGAAGCCGGCCACCACCTCCGGGAGCACCCACGCCGTGACGACGATCCCGCCGGTGAGCGTACGGACCGGCTTCGACGCCCGCTGCATCAGCGCGGCCAGGGCCAGGCCCAGCGTGTTCTGCCCGATGAGCGAGCTGAGGACCGTGAAGACGAGCGTCAGCCACACGGCGTTGAGGAACGCCTCGTCCTGGAACGCGGTGCGGAAGTTGTCGAAGCCGGTGAAGGACGACTCGGCCTGGCCGGTGAGCTGCAGATCGGTGAAGGCGATGTAGGCGCAGTACGCGATCGGACCGGCCAGGAACAGGACGAGGAGGACGAGCGCGGGGGAGACGGGCAGGGTCCGGGTGAGGGTGCGGAGCCTCACTTCTTGATGACCTGGTTGTCCGTGGCCGTCTTCAGCTCCTCGTCGTAGTTCCTCGCCGCCTCCTCGACCGAGCTGTCACCCGTCGTCACGCCCTCCATGGCCTCCTGGATGGCGGTGGACACCTTCGGGTACGCCGGGTACGCGGGACGGTAGTGCGTGGTCGCCACCAGGTCCGTGAAGAACTTGATGCCGGGCTGCGCCTCCACGTACGCGGGGTCCTCGGCCACGTCCGTGCGCACCGCGATGCCGGAGTTGGCGATGTACCACTTCTGCGCGTTGGCTTTCGTCTGCATCGTCTTCACGAACTCGAAGGCCAGGTCGGGGTTGCCCGCCTTGCTCGGGATCGCCCAGGTCCAGCCGCCCGACATGCTCACCTTCCCGGGTGACTGGCCGTTCTGCGTCGGCATGTAGGCGAGGCCCAGCTTCTCGGACCACTCGGGCCACTCGTGGCCGCTGCCCTTCTGCCAGTCCTGCGGGAGCCAGGAGCCGTCGAGGTTGATGCCGAGCTTGCCCTCGGGGAGGAGTTCGCCGCGGACCCTGGTCGCGAAGTTGGGGTCGAGGGCGTCCGAGACGTCCGGGCCGAGCTTCTCCTTGAAGACCGTCTCGACGAACCGCAGCGAGTCCTCGAAGCCCTGGCTCCCCGTGATCCACTTCTCGGAGGCGGTGTCGTACAGCGGGCTCTCCGTCGCCCCGGTGGCCGTCCCGTACAGGAGCATCTCGAAGCCCTGCATGGTGGCGGCCTCGCCCGCGGGCTTGCCCGTGTACACGTTCATGGGGGTGACGCCGGGGACCTTCTCCTTGATGGTGCGGGCCGCGTCGAGGATGTCGTCCCAGGTCTTCGGCTGCCAGTTCGCCGGCAGCCCGGCCCTCTTGAAGATGCCCCTGTCGAACCAGAGGCCACGGGTGTCCGTGCCGTCCGGGACGCCGTACGTCTTCCCGTCCTGCGCCCTGGCCGCCGACTTCGCCGTGTCGATGAACTGGCCCCAGTCCTCCCACTTGTCGAGGTACGGGTCCAGGGGCTTGAGGTAGCCGCTCGTGATGTCGGAGTTGATGAGGAACGTGTCCTCGTAGACCAGGTCGGGCGCCGTCTTGGGGGAGCGGAGCATCTGCTGGAGCTTCGTGTAGTACTCCGAGTCCGGGGCCTTGATCGGAACGAGTTCGACCTTCTTGTCCGGGTGGGCCTTCTCGAACTGCTTCTTGATGTCGGCGAGATAGGTGTCCATGACACGGATGGAGTTGTCCGTCGACTGCTTGTAGGAGATCTCCACGGTGTCCGGATCACTGCCGGAGTCACTGCCGCAGGCGCTGAGCGCGGTGGCGGTGAGCAGGGTCGCGAGAAGAAGGGGGGCGGCGGTGGGACGCACGGGTACGACCTCCTGCTGGCCGACGTCGTTGTGGCCGTGTTCGGTTGCCCGAACGTAAGAGCAGTGGTCCGGCCAGGTCAATGACCTTGCACGGGCTGCCTCACGGATCCGTGCCGAGTCGTCACCCGTGGTGACCCGTGTGCCCCGGCACGCCGGATTTTCCGGACACCCCGGCACACCACGTCTGCCGGTATGTCACCCCTTCACCCACCGGTACTGCAGCTCCGGCCTTCCCACCTGTCCGTACTGCGGGCTGCGGCCCGCCCGTCCCGCGTCCACCAGATGCTCCAGGTACCGCCGGGCCGTGATCCGCGAGATGCCGACGGCCGCGGCCACGCCCGTCGCGGTCAGCCCCTCCTCGCAGTCGCGCAGGGCCCGGGTGACCTTTGCCAGGGTCGGCGCGCTCAGCCCCTTCGGCAGGGCGGCCGGGCCGGGCGCCCGGAGCGTGGCCAGGGCGCGGTCGACCTCGTCCTGGCCGCTGGCCTCGCCGGCCGCCGCGTGGAACTCGGCGTAGCGCACGAGCCGGTCCCGGAGGGTGGCGAAGGTGAACGGCTTGAGCACGTACTGCACGACCCCGAGCGACACGCCCTCCCGGACGACGGTCAGGTCGCGTGCGGACGTCACCGCGATGACGTCCGCCTGGTAGCCGGCGGCCCGCAGCGAGCGGGCGAGCTGCAGGCCGTGGACGTCCGGCAGGTGGAGGTCGAGGAGCAGCAGGTCCACGGGCGCGCGGTCCAGCGCCCGTCTGGCCTCCGCGCCGGTGTGCGCCTTGCCGACCGCGGTGAACCCGGGCACGCGTCCCACGTACAGGACGTGCGCGTCCGCCGCGACGGGATCGTCCTCGACGACCAGCACCCGGATGTCCTGACGCGGAGAGGACGTGCTCATACGGTGCCTCCGTGCGGGGTGGGACGGCCGGACTCCCGCGTGGGCCCGGTCCCGGGATCGGGGGTGGGGGTGGGGGTGGGGACGGCCAGGAGGGGCTCGGAGCGGGCCCCGGTCGGTGCGGCCGTCCCCGCCTGTCCGGTTGCCCCGGCCTGTGAGGTCGTCCCCGCCCGTCCGGTCGCCGTGGGCGGTTCGGTCGCGGTGGGCGGGAGGGGGAGGCGGGCCTCGAAGGACGCGCCGGCGTCGGGGGGCGTCGTCACCGTGAGGGTGCCGGCGTGACGTGCCACCGCCTGCCGTACGAGGGCCAGACCCAGACCGCGCCCGCCCGGCCCGGCCGGCTTCGTGGACCAGCCGCGCTGGAAGACCTCCTCCGCGTGGGCCGGGTCCACCCCCGCCCCCGTGTCGGTGACCCGAAGGACGAGGCCCTCCGCGTCCGCGAGCGCGGTGACGGTGACCCGGGCCCCCACCGAGCCCTGCGCCGCGTCGACCGCGTTGTCGATCAGGTTGCCCAGGACCGTCACCAGATCGCGGGCGGTGAGGGACTCGGGCAGCACGCCGTCGTCGATGCTGCTGTCCTCGGAGACCACCAGCTCCACACCGCGCTCGTTCGCCTGGGCGGTCTTGCCCAGCAGCAGGGCCGCCAGGACGGGCTCACTGACCGCCGCGACGACCTGGTCGGTCAGCGCCTGCGCCAGCTCCAGCTCGGCCGTGGCGAAGTCGACGGCCTCCTGCGCCCGGCCCAGCTCGATCAGCGAGACGACCGTGTGCAGCCGGTTCGCCGCCTCGTGGGCCTGCGAGCGCAGCGCCGTGGTGAAACCGCGCTCCGAGTCCAGCTCGCCCATCAGGGACTGCAGTTCGGTGACATCGCGCAGGGTCACCACCGTGCCCCGGCGCTCGCCGCCCGACACCGGCGAGGTGTTCACGACGAGCACCCGCGACTCGGTGAGGTACACCTCGTCCACCCGCGGCTCCCCCGACAGCAGCGCCCCCGTCAGCGGAGCCGGCAGGTCGAGCTCCGCGACCGAGCGGCCCACCACGGCGCCGACCACCCCGAGCAGCTCGCGCCCGCCGTCGTTGATCAGCGCCACCCGGTACTGCCCGTCCAGCATCAGCAGCCCCTCGCGCACCGCGTGCAGCGTGGCCTCGTGGTAGTCGTGCATCCGGCTGAGCTCGGCCGCGTTCATCCCGTGGGTGGAGCGGCGCAGCCGGGCGTTGATGACGTACGTACCGACGGCGCCCAGCGCCAGCGCCGCGGCGGCCACCCCGAACAGGGCCCTGACCTGCTCCTCGACCCGCGCGCTTATCTCGTCGACCTTGATGCCCGCGCTGACCAGGCCGACGATCCGGCCGCCGTCGCGGATCGGCGTCACCGCACGCACGGACTCGCCCAGCGTCCCGGTGTACGTCTCGGTGAAGGACTCGCCCAGCAGCGCCCGCTCGGTGTGCCCCAGGAAATGCTTGCCGATCAGCTCCTCGTTCGGGTGCGTCCAGCGGATGCCCCCCGGGTTCATGATCGTGACGAAGTCGACCTGCGCGTCACGCTGCACCGCCACCGCGTACGGCTGGAGCGTCCGGGTCGGGTCCGCGGTGCGGATGGCCTCCCGTACGGAGGGCGAGTTCGCGACCGAGCGGGCCACCCCCATGGCCTGCCGGCCCGCCGCGTCCTCGGCCTGGCTGCGGTCGCTGACGTACGTGAAGAGCGCGCAGCCCGCCACCACGACCGCGACGAGCACGGCCTGCATGGCGAAGAGCTGGCCGGCCAGGCTGCGAGGTCGTGGGGCACGGGGGAGGCGCATGGAAACAGTCTGCCTGGCCGGAAATGCGTGAACGTAATGAACGGAAGGGTGACCGCCCTCACACGCTGGGAGATAGTCACCGACAACCCCCGGACGTGAGCCGCACGCCGGATGATGCCGACGACGTCGTCAAGGAGGGCAGCCGTGACCAGCACACCCGATACGGCACCTGCCGCTCCCGCCGCCAAGCGGGACCGCACGCACTATCTCTACATCGCGGTGATCATCGCCGTGGCCGCCGGTATCGCCGTGGGTCTGATCGCCCCCGACTTCGCCGTCGAGCTGAAGCCGATCGGTACCGGCTTCGTGAACCTGATCAAGATGATGATCTCGCCGATCATCTTCTGCACGATCGTCCTGGGCATCGGCTCGGTGCGCAAGGCCGCCAAGGTCGGCGCGGTGGGCGGCATCGCGCTCGGCTACTTCGTGGTCATGTCGTTCGTCGCGCTGGCCATCGGCCTGGTCGTCGGCAACATCCTGGAGCCCGGTACGGGTCTCGCGGTGACCGACGCGGTCAAGGAAGCGGGCCAGGGGCAGGTCACCGAGGCGAAGAACACCGAGGAGTTCCTGCTCGGGATCATCCCCACGACGATCGTCTCCGCCTTCACCGGCGGTGAGGTCCTGCAGACCCTCCTCATCGCGCTGCTCGCCGGGTTCGCGCTGCAGGCCATGGGGTCGTCCGGTGCGCCGATCCTGCGCGGCATCGAGCACATCCAGCGGCTCGTCTTCCGCATCCTCGCCATGGTGATGTGGGCGGCGCCCATCGGTGCGTTCGGCGCCATCGCGGCGGTGACCGGTTCCGCGGGCGTGGACGCCCTCAAGAGCCTCGCCGTCCTGATGCTCGGCTTCTACGTCACCTGCTTCCTCTTCGTCTTCATCGTGCTCGGCGCGATGCTGCGGCTCATCGCCGGCCTGAACATCCTCGCGCTGTTCAAGTACCTGGGCCGGGAGTTCCTGCTGATCCTGTCCACGTCCTCCTCCGAGTCCGCGCTGCCGCGGCTCATCGCGAAGATGGAGCACCTGGGCGTCAGCAAGCCGGTGGTCGGCATCACCGTCCCGACCGGCTACTCCTTCAACCTCGACGGCACCATGATCTACATGACCATGGCCTCGCTGTTCATCGCCGACGCCATGGGTACGCCGATGTCGGTCGGCGAGCAGATCCCGCTGCTCCTCTTCCTGCTGGTCGCCTCCAAGGGCGCGGCGGGGGTCACCGGCGCCGGTCTGGCCACCCTCGCGGGTGGTCTGCAGTCCCACAAGCCGGCGCTGGTGGACGGCATCGGCCTGATCGTCGGCATCGACCGCTTCATGAGCGAGGCGCGCGCCCTCACGAACTTCGCGGGCAACGCCGTGGCGACGGTGCTGATCGGTACGTGGACCAAGGAGATCGACCGGGCCCGGGTCGACGAGGTGCTCGCGGGGAACGTGCCGTTCGACGAGGCGACGCTGCTGGACGACGGGCACGGGGGTCGGGTCGACGCCGACCCCGACGACGACGCGGGTCCGGGCTCGGCGGGGGTGCCCGGCCAGCCCGGCGACAAGACGCTGGCGAAGGCATAACCGAGCCGCGTCCTCCCGACCCCGGGCGGCTGAGCACTTCCCCCGTCGCTCAGCCGCCCGGTCCCCGGGGCCCCGGAGCACCCACCCGGCTGCGGCTCCGCGGCGGCCGCTCGCGCAGTTCCCCGCGCCCCTAAAAAACGGGGCTACGCCCCGCATCCCCGCGCCCCCGCGCCCTTAGGGGCGCGGGGAACTGCGCGCTCAGCCACAGTCGGCCGGCACGGGACATCTCCCCGCACCCCCCACTTCCTAGGGGCGCGGGGAACGGCGCGCTCAGCCCAGGCCGGCCGGCACAGGACATGTCCCCGTACCCCCCCGCCCTCCAGGGGCGCGGGGAACCCCCGCGGCCCGCAGCGCACACGCGGCCCAGGCCGTCGCTTACCTATTGGTCAGTGTCTGAGAAAAAAGTGCGTACTTGTAGGGGTTGCGGCCCCACAAGAGCATGGTCGCCATGACACCCGACCATGATCAGAACAGCACCCCGGCAACGAAAACCCCCGTCGCGGTCCTGGGCCTGGGAGCCATGGGCCACGCCCTCGCCGCCGCGTTCCTGGCGGCAGGCCACCCCACCACCGTCTGGAACCGCACCAAGGGCAAGGGCGACGACCTGGAGGCACGCGGCGCCGTCCGGACGGACACCGCCGCCGAAGCCGTCCGCCCGGCCGAGCTGGTCGTCGTCTGCGTGCTCGACCACGCCGCGGCCCGCTCGGTCCTGGACGCCGTGGCCGCCGAACTCCCCGGCCGGCTCCTGGTCAACCTCACCTCGGACACCCCCGACCGCTCCCGCGCCACCGCCGCCTGGGCGGCCGAGCACGCCGTCGACTACCTCGGCGGCTCGGTCATGGTGCCGGTCCCGATGGTCGGGCAGCCCGAAGCGCTGCTCCTGCTCAGCGGCCCCCGCACCGCGTACGACGCGTACGAGACGACCCTGAAGGCGCTGGGCGGCAAGGTGGCCCACCTCGGCGAGGACCACGGGCTGGCCGCCGTCCACGACCTGGCCCTGCTCGACTACTTCTACTCCTCGATCCACGGCCTGCTGCACGCGTTCGCGCTGGCCGGCGCCGACGGAGTGCGGGCGACCGACCTCGTCCCGTACCTTGACACCATCACGGCCATCCTGCCGCCCCTCGCCGCCGGGGCCGCCCGGGACGTCGACGCGGGCAGCCACCCGGGCGACGAGGCCAACCTCGGCATGATGGCGGCCGGTGTCGGCCACGTCCTGGAGTGGGCCGAGCACCGCGGCCTCGACGTACGTACCCTCCGCCCGGTCAAGGAGGGGTACGACGAGGCCGTCGCCCGCGGCCACGCCAAGGAGAGCTGGACGCGCACCATCGAGTCCGTACGCCCGCCCCGGCGGTGACGCCCTTGCCCTGACGCCGGCGTCAAGGATTACCGTCACGGCATGCGAATCGGCGAGCTGGCGACGCGGGCCGGGACCACCACGCGGACGCTCAGGTACTACGAGTCGCGGGGCCTGCTGCCCGCGCGGCGCGGAAGCAACGGGTACCGGACGTACGACGAGGGCGACCTGAGGCTGCTGCGGCAGATCAGGACGCTGCAGGACTTCGGGTTCGACCTGGAGGAGACGCGGCCCTTCGTGGAGTGTCTGCGGGCCGGGCACCCGGAGGGCGACGCCTGTCCGGCCTCGCTCGCCGTGTACCGCCGCAAGCTCGGCGAACTGGACGCGCTGATCGCGGAGTTGCGGTCCGTACGCGAGCAGGTCGGCGGGCAGCTGGCGCGGGCCGAGCGGGCGATGGGCGAACTGGCGGCCGAGGCGTCGATCCCGGGCGGCCCGGACCCGGTGTGCGAGCTCACTCCTTCGGGGACGATCCCCGAATTCCAGGCACAGGCACAAACACAGGCACGGGCGCAGACGGAGAAGACAGAAAGGCGGACGCGGTGATCAGGGCGGCAGGTGTGGCCGAGGTGACGGACGCGGATTTCGCGTCGGAGGTGATCGGCGCGGAGCTTCCCGTGCTGGTGGAGTTCACGGCGGACTGGTGCCCGCCGTGCCGGCAGATCGCGCCGGTGCTGAGTGCCATCGCGTCCGAGGAGGGCGACCGGCTCAAGGTGGTGCAGCTGGACGTGGACACGAACCCGGAGACCACGAACGCGTACGGGGTGCTGTCGATGCCCACGCTCATGGTGTTCCGCGACGGGCAGCCGGTGAAGTCGATGGTGGGCGCCCGCCCCAAACGGCGACTGCTGGAGGAGCTGGCGGACGTCCTCTGACATACGAGAAAATCCCCCGCAGGCGAATTGCCTGCGGGGGATTTTCTTGCGTATATTGAATGGTTCGCGACTTGCATAAGAGAGTCGCGGAAAAGTTCACTGCGCACAGTATATCCGGCTGGGAGCGGAATTGTCAAACAGGGCCTCGAACACCGACACAGACACAAACTCGACCAATGAATTTCCGGACAATGAACTGTGCCGTGAGCAGGAATTCATCGACGGCCTGTACGCCCGCGTCGACGCGCTCCGCGGCGGCACCGAGAGCGCTGTCGCGGACGCCCTCGCGCAGGGCAACACGCCCATGCAGGCCCGCCTCGAACGGGACGTCCTCGTCGCCGAACGCTCCGGCCTGCTCGCCGCGCTGAACGCGGTGGACGGTTCGCTCTGCTTCGGCCGGATCGACCTCGCCGCCGGACCGGGGGAGGACCCCTCGGGCCGTACCCACCACATCGGCCGCATCGGCATCCGTGCCGACGACACCGAACACACCCCGATCCTCATCGACTGGCGGGCCCCGGTCGCCCGGCCCTTCTACCTCGCCACCGGCCACACACCCATGGGCCTGCGCCGCCGGCGGCACATCACCACCGAGGGCCGTACGGTGACCGCCCTGCACGACGAGATCCTCGACCTGGGGGATCAGCGGCGCACGGGACACGAGGACCCCACCGGGGACGCCGTGCTGCTCTCCGCCCTCAACTCCGCGCGCACCGGCCGCATGAGCGACATCGTGCAGACCATCCAGGCCGAACAGGACCGGATCATCCGCGCCCCGCACCGCGGGGTCCTGGTGGTGGAGGGCGGCCCCGGCACCGGCAAGACGGCGGTGGCGCTGCACCGGGCGGCCTACCTCCTCTACGAGCACCGCGAGTTGCTCGCCAAGCGCGCCGTCCTGATCGTCGGCCCGAATCCCGCCTTCCTCGGCTACATCGGCGAGGTCCTGCCCGCGCTCGGCGAGACGGGCGTCCTGCTCGCGACCGTCGGCGAGCTGTACCCGGGCGTACGGGCCACCGCCTCCGACACTCCCGAGGCCGCCGCCGTGAAGGGCCGCGCCGACATGGCAGACGTCCTCGCCGCCGTGGTACGCGACCGCCAGGCCCTGCCCGACCCGGTGATCGCGATCGAGCACGACCGGGACGTCCTGATGCTCGACACCGGTCTCGTGCGCGTGGCCCGCGACCGCGCCCGCGAGGTGAAGCTGCCGCACAACGTGGCCCGCGAGCACTTCGAGGGCCACATCTTCAACACTCTCACCGACATGCTCGCCGAGCGGATCGGCACGGACCCCTTCGACGGCACGAACCTGCTCGACCCGAGCGACATCACGCAGATCCGCGACGACCTCGCCGAGAACCCCGAGGTCTGGGCCGCAATCGACCGGCTGTGGCCGCGCGTCACCCCCCGGCGCCTCGTCGCGGACTTCCTCGCCGAGCCCGACGCCTACCTCTCGCGGGAGGACGCGGACGCGGTCCGCCGGCCGGTGACCCGGGCCTGGACGACCGCCGACGTCCCGCTCCTCGACGAGGCCGCGGAACTCCTCGGCGAGGACGACCGGACGACGAGGGCCGCCGCCGAGCAGGAGCGGGACCGGCAGGTCGCCTACGCGCAGGGCGTCCTCGACGTCTCCTACGCGTCCAGGACGTACGAGTTCGAGGACATGGACGTGGAGGACGCGGAGGTGCTGTCGGCGCACGACATCATCGACGCCGAGCGGATGGCCGAGCGCCACGAGGAGGACGACCACCGCAGCGCCGCCGAGCGGGCCGCCGCGGACCGCACCTGGGCGTTCGGGCACATCATCGTCGACGAGGCGCAGGAGTTGTCGCCGATGGCGTGGCGGCTGCTGATGCGGCGCAGTCCCACGCGGTCGATGACGCTCGTGGGCGACCCCGCCCAGACGTCCGAGGCGGGGGGTGTCGGTTCCTGGTCCGACATCCTCCACCCCTATGTGCAGGACCGGTGGGAGCACACCCGCCTCGCGGTCAACTACCGCACGCCGTCCGAGATCATGGACGTGGCGGCGGCCGTTCCGCGGGCCGAGCACGCGTCCTTCGAGCCGCCGAGTTCGGTGCGGTCCACGGGGGTACGTCCCTGGGTGCGCCGGAGCTCCGATCTGCCCGGTGCCGTGGAGAAGGCCGTCGCCGAACTCGCCCCCGTCGAGGGGAGGCTCGCGGTGATCGCGCCGCGGGCGCTGCACGGTGCGCTGGCCGCGCGGCTGGACGGTGTGGTGGCGGGGGAGGAGCCGGATCTGACGCGGGCGGTCGTGCTGCTCGACGCGCGTCAGGCGAAGGGGTTGGAGTTCGATGCGGTGCTGGTGGTGGAGCCGGGGCGGTTCGGCACGGCCGATCTGTATGTGGCCCTGACGCGGGCCACGCAGGCGCTGGGCATCGTCCACGCCGACCCGCTCCCGGCGCCCCTGGAAGCGGCCCTGCCGGCGACCGCCTAGACGTTTCTCGCCCCCGCCGCCCCTACCCATTCCCGTCACTGCTCGGGGGCCAGCCCCCGAACCCCCGGTCCTCAAACGCCGGACGGGCTGACTGAGTCAGCCCGTCCGGCGTTTGAGGACGAGCGCGCAGCGCGATTGCGGGGGTCTGGGGGCGCAGCCCCCAGGGACGGGAAGGGGCGGCGGGGGCGAAGAACCCTACGCCGGGCGGAGCCACACCGTGGACAGGGGTGGCAGCGTCAGGCGGATGCTGGCCGGGCGCCCGTGCCAGGCCAGATCGTCCGGCTTGACGGGATCGACGTTCGCCACGTCACCCCCGCCGTACCGCCCGGCATCCGTGTTCAGCACCTCGTGCCACGCGCTCACGTCGTCCGGCACCCCGAGCCGGTACTCGTGCCGCACCACCGGCGCGAAGTTGCACACGGCGAGCAGCGGCGACCCGTCGGCGGCATGCCGGAGGAAGGCGAGGACGTTGTCCTCGGCGGCGTCCCCGGCGACCCACCCGAACCCGGCGGGATCGGTGTCGAGCTCCCAGAGCGCCGGCACCTGCCGGTACACGGTGTTGAGGTCGCGCACGAGATCGCGTACGCCCCGGTGGTCGGCCTCCGCCCCGTACGACGGGTCGAGGAGCCACCAGTCGGGCCCGTGCGCCTCCGACCACTCGGCGCCCTGCGCGAACTCCTGACCCATGAAGATGAGCTGCTTGCCGGGATGGGCCCACATGAAGCCCAGGTACGCGCGGTGGGTGGCCCGCTGCTGCCACCAGTCGCCCGGCATCTTCGACACCAGCGACCGCTTGCCGTGCACGACCTCGTCGTGCGAGATCGGCAGCACGTAGTTCTCGCTGTACGCGTACACCATCGAGAACGTCATCTCGTGGTGGTGGTACCGGCGGTGGACGGGCTCGTGCGAGACGTAGTCCAGCGTGTCGTGCATCCAGCCCATGTTCCACTTCAGGCCGAAGCCGAGACCGCCGAAGCCGCCGGGACCGATGTGGTGGGTCGCCCGGGTGACCCCGTCCCACGCGGTCGACTCCTCGGCGATCGTGACGACACCCGGCTCACGCCGGTAGACGGTGGCGTTCATCTCCTGGAGGAAGGCGACCGCGTCGAGGTTCTCCCGTCCGCCGTGGACGTTGGGAGTCCACTGCCCGGCCTCGCGCGAGTAGTCGAGGTACAGCATCGAGGCGACCGCGTCGACCCGCAGCCCGTCGATGTGGAACTCCTCGCACCAGTACACGGCGTTGGCGACGAGGAAGTTGCGCACCTCGCGCCGCCCGTAGTCGAACTCCAGGGTGCCCCAGTCGGGGTGGGCCGCCCGCAGCGGGTCCTCGTGCTCGTACAGCGGACGCCCGTCGAACTCGGCCAGTGCCCACTCGTCCCGGGGGAAGTGCGCGGGCACCCAGTCCATGATCACGCCGATGCCGGCCCGGTGCAGCGCGTCGACCAGGTACTTGAAGTCGTCGGGGGTGCCCAGGCGGGCGGTGGGCGCGTAGAAGCCGGTGACCTGGTAGCCCCAGGAACCGCCGAAGGGGTGCTCGGCGACCGGCATCAGCTCGACGTGCGTGAAGCCGAGGTCGGAGATGTAGACGGGCAGCTGCTCAGCGAGCTGACGGTACGTCAGCCCCGGGCGCCAGGACGCCAGATGGAGCTCGTACACGGAGAACGGGGCCTCGTGCGCCGGCCGCTCGGCCCGGCGCGCCATCCACTCCTGGTCCTGCCACTCGTGACGCGAGGAGTGGATCACGGAGGACGTGGCGGGCGGCAGCTCCGTACGCCGTGCCATCGGGTCGGCGCGCAGCGTCTTCGTCCCGTCGGGCTTCGTGATCTCGAACTTGTAGAGCTCGCCCTCGGCGACGCCGGGCGCGAACAGCTCCCACACCCCGGAGGAGCCCAGCGAGCGCATCGGGAACGCGGTCGCGTCCCAGAAGTTGAAGGTGCCGGCGACCCGGACCCCGCGGGCGTTCGGCGCCCAGACCGAGAAGCGCGTGCCGGGCACGCCCTGGTGCTCCATCGGCTCCGCGCCGAGGACCGTCCACAGCTGCTCGTGCCGTCCCTCGCCGAACAGGTGCAGATCGAGGTCGCCGAGCGTGGGCAGGAAGCGGTACGCGTCGTCGATCTCCTGCACGGCTCCTTCGTACTCCACGGACAGCCGGTACTCCGGCACCTCCCGCAGCGGCAGCACGGCGGAGAAGAACCCGTCCCCCTCGTCGTCCAGCTCGGCCCGCAGTCCCTCCGTGACGACGCTCACGGAGAGCGCGTAGGGCCGCAGCGCCCGGAAGACCACGCCACCGGGCACGGGGTGGGCCCCGAGGACGGAGTGCGGATCGTGGTGGGCGCCCCCGAGCAGCCGCTCCCGGTCGGCCCGGTCCAGCACGGCCACCGACCTGACCTCCGGCACGGGCTCCGCGACCGGGTCCGGCGTTACGGGGGCGGCCGGCTCCGGTGCCGTGAGGGCGGCAGGCTCCGCCGCCACCGGGGCGGCCGGGGCCGTGTCCTGCGCGGGTTCCGTGGGCGGTACGGGCACGGGAGCGGACGCGGGGTCCGTCTTCCCGGTCCTTACGTCCTCCGCCGCCGGCTCGGCCGTCGCCTTGTCGGCGGCCTTGTCGGCGGCCTTGGCCTTTGCCTTGGCCTTCGAGCTCTTCGGCTTCTTGCCGGGCGGGTTCGGGCGGGGCGTCACGGGCGGAGCCTCCTGGACGGAACGAGAGGGATGGATGGGAAGAGCGCAGACGGGGCGAGGTGGGTGGGGCGGGTGTCAGGACGGATCGGGGAGGGCCAGACGGCGGACGGCCGCCATCGGCACGGGCAGCCAGTCGGGCCGGTGCCGCGCCTCGTACACGACTTCGTAGATGGCCTTGTCGGTCTCGTACGCGCGCAGCAGCACCGGATCCATGCGGGGATCGCCCCCGCCCGCCTCGGCGTATCCGGAGCAGAACGCGGCCCGGCACGCGTCGGCCCAGCCGGGCACGGCGGACGGGCCCGCCGCCTCGGCCGGGGCGGAGCCGGGGTCCCGGGGGAGCGAGTGCGCCGCGTAGTCGAAGGAGCGGAGCATGCCGGCCACGTCCCGCGCGACCGGCTGGGGCAGACGGCGCTCGGCGAGCGACTTGGAGGGCTCACCCTCGAAGTCGATCATCGACCAGGAGCCGGTCGGCGACCGCAGACACTGACCGAGGTGCAGGTCCCCGTGTATCCGCTGGGCCGTCCACGTCCGGCCCTCGCTCGCCAGGTCGGCGAGCGCGTCGAACGCGGACCGCAGACCGGTCGCGTACGGCCGCAGCGCGGGCACCGCCTGGACGGCGGCCGTCAGCCGCTCGGTCATCCCGTCCGTGAGCAGTTCCATCTGCCCGCGTCCCATGGTCACGACGGGCAGCGCCCTGGCCAGTGCCATGTGCACCTCGGCCGTGGCCCGGCCGAGCGCCCGCGCGTCCCCGCTGAAGTCCTCGCCCTTGGCGAGTTCGCGCAGGGCGAGCTCCCAGCCGTCCGAGGCGCCCTGGAGGAACGGCTGCAGGACACCCAGGACGTACGGGTCGCCGGCACCGTCGGCCTGGTCCGAGAGCATCCAGCCGGCGGGCGCCGGAACCCGCGGGCAGCCCTCGCGGGACAGCGCCAGCGGCAGTTCCAGATCAGGGTTCACTCCCGGCACGATCCTGCGCAGGAGCTTCAGGATGAACGTATCTCCATAGACGAGAGAAGAGTTTGACTGCTCGGCCGTCACCAGGCGGGGCACCAGGTCGCCCCGGATCTCCTGCCGGGTGTCCCGCTCGAAGCGCAGCTCACCGATGTGCGCCTGTTCCCGTAGGGCCTCCAGGAGCACGTCGGCGGGCCGCGGGTCGTGCAGGGCCTCGTACACGGTCCGTCCGGCCAGCGGTCCCCGTGCGGGATGGCCGATCAGCGCGGGCGCCAGCCGTGGTGGCAGCGCTTCGCGCACGCCCAGCAACAGCTGGTAGCAGTCGCCCGGATGCGTGGGGGCACCCTGGGTGGGGACGACCGGCTGGTGCGCGCGGACGAGCAGGTGGAGCAGCCCCAGCTGGGAGTCGAGCGGCAGTACTTCCGTCGCCGAGACCAGGGAGAACCCGGTGACGGGGCGGCCCTTGCCCGCGAACCACCGCTGCCGTGGAAGCCACTCTCGGAGCAGTGGGTCGAGGGACGCAAGGAGGCCGGGGCTCGTCGAGGCGGAGGGCACTGAATGGGTGACGGCTTCGGACATGGCGTCGCGTCCTTTACCCGGAGTCGGGGTGTTACTACTGCGTGCCCAGGGCGGGGCGGAGGAAACCGCCCCGCCGCCCGTTGGTCAGGGGTTTCTACACCGCGTCCTTTCGGAGTCGGAACCAGTAGAAGCCGTGGCCGGCGAGGGTGAGGAGGTAGGGCAGTTCGCCGATGGCGGGGAAGCGGACGCCGCCGATGAGCTCGACGGGGTGGCGTCCCTCGAAGGTCTGCAGGTCCAGTTCGGTGGGCTGGGCGAAGCGGGAGAAGTTGTGCACGCACAGCACCAGGTCGTCCTTGTATTCGCGCAGGAAGGCGAGGACGGCGGGGTTGGAGGACGGCAGCTCGGTGTAGGAGCCGAGGCCGAAGGCGGGGTTCTGTTTGCGGATCTCGATCATGCG